>JANPDJ010000228.1:0-6568 GCA_031431395.1 Chloroflexota bacterium
TCCTCGGCGTCGTCCGGGGTCATGCCGGACAGGTCGATGCAGCCGTCGACGAACCGGCGGTGGAGCTTCTCCATCTCGCGCTCCGAGCGCCATGTGCCCATCGCCCGGCGGAACCCATCCGAATCGGCCGGGCTGAAGCCCGCGATCCGGATCGCGATCTCCATGACCTGTTCCTGGTAGAGGATCACGCCCAGCGTGTCCCGCAGGACGGGCTCCAGCGCCGGATGGAGGTACGTAACGGGTTCCAGGCCCTGTTTTCGCCGGAGGTACGGGTGGACCGCATTGCCCTGGATGGGGCCGGGCCGGATGATCGCCACCTGCACCACGAGGTCGTCCAGGCTGGACGGGCGGCTCTTGGGCAGCGTCTGCATCTGCGCGCGACTTTCCACCTGGAACACGCCGACCGTGTCGGCCGCCTGGAGCATCGCGAAAACCTCCGGGATCTCCTCCGGCATCCGGTCGAGGTCCAGGCACACGGCGCAGTCGTGCTCGATCAGCTGGAGCGCGGTGTCGATCGCGGCGAGCATGCCGAGGCCCAGCAGGTCCAGCTTGATGAGCTTGAGGGTTTCGATGTCGCGTTTGTCGAACTGCGTCACCACGCGGTTGGGCATCGTGGCGCGCTCCAGCGGCGCGATGTCGATGAGCGGCGCCGCGGTGACGAGCATGCCGCCGCTGTGGATGGACAGGTGGCGCGGGAACCCGTCCAGGCGCGCGCAGAACTCCAGCCAGCGCTCCCAGTCCGACAGGCCCCGGGTGGAGCCGGGGCGGCGCTCCGGCGGCTGTGGCGGCTGTCGCGGCTCAGGGGGCCGTGGGGGCCGTGGGGGCTGTTCCGGCTCCGGGCGCGCCACGTTGGACAGGGGGATGATCGCGCGAACGGACGCGGCCGTGGCCGCGCTTCCGTGCCGATCCGCCCCGCCGGGCGACACGGAGTCCGGCGCCGGGCCGAACGCGGCACCGACCGGCGCCGGGTCGAACATCGCACCCTCGTTCAGGCCGGCCCGATCCGGTGGGGCGTACATGCCACTCTCGGGGTCCAGGCGGCGACCGTTGATGGTGGGCGGCGGCAGGAGCCTGTCTGGACTGCCCGGCGGCACGTGGCCGCCGGCACCGCCTCTGCCGCCGCGACTGCCGGGCGGACCGCCGCGATTGAGGCCTCGCAGCCACGCGACGCTGACCGGCGTGTCGCCCGGACCGCCCTCGTCGTCCGATGGCGCACCGCCCCGGATCGTGGTCCGCGGGGCGAGCGCATCGGAGAGCGCGCCATGCCGCGCCACGGAGTCCTGCCGCGCAGCAACCACATCACTGCTATGCAAGTCCCCGTCGCCGTATTCGGCCGGCAACAGCCCTATCGCCCGTCGCACAGCAACCTGATTGTTGCCCGACGCCAATCTCGGCTCGCGGGAGGGCTGCGACTCGCTTACCAGCACTGTGGTTATTGCGCGACGGGGCATCTCCCCATCTGACGCAATTCCACGAACCAGGTTGGTATCCGGCAGGACCGTGGCCGGGGACGCGACCTCCCTGCGGTCCTCGTCGCCGTTTCGGACCAGCCGGCCCGTCCGCTCCACCGCGCCCGACCGAAGCCGGCCACCCCGCGCGTGGCGCAGCTGGCCCATCTCGTCGGTGAGCCCGTGCTCGCCCGAGCGCTCAGCGGCGCGCCGCACCTCGGCCCCGGCCCCGGCCGCAGCACCGGCACCGACCGGCATCTCGGCCCCGGCTCCGGCCGCGCCCGCGCCCGCAGAACCGGCACCGGCCGCAGAACCGGCCACCTCCCCAGCCTCCCCGGCTGGCCGCACGAAGAACTCGCCGAACCCGCCGTCCGCCTCCAGGTCGCGCCGGACCATCACGGAGTCATAGGTTTCGAGCGCCTTCGCGACCCGATCGACGAGCGGCCGCGGGAATCCCAGCGCACTGCCCACCTCCCGAACGGCCGATCGCGCCCGGTACGTGACGAGGTTGCACACCATGCCCGTGTGATCGGCGCCGTAGCGCGCGTAGACGTACTGGATGACCTCTTCCCGGCGCGCGTTGCTGAAATCAATGTCCACGTCCGGGTACGTGGTCCGGCCCTCGTTGATGAAGCGCTCGAAGAGCAGCCGGTGCCGGATGGGGTCCACGCGGGTGATCCCCAGCACGTACGCGACGATCGAATCCGCGGCACTCCCCCGCCCCTGCGCCGGGATCCTGGACGCCCGGGCGAACTGCATCAGGTCCCAGCAGATCAGGAAGAACTCGGCGAGCCCGGTCTTCTCGATCACGTCCAGTTCGTGGGCGATCTGCCGCACCACGGCCGGTGTCATGGGGTGATAGCGGCGGCGCGCGCCGTCGTGGCAGAGCTGCTGGAGGTACGAGAACGCCGTTTCGCCCGACGGCACGGGAAAGCCGGGGAACCGGTACCGCTCGAAGCCCAGCTCCACCGACGACGCCTGCGCCAGCTCGCCGGCGTTGCGCACGCCCTCGGTCCAGGCCCGGGCGGTGGCCGGATCCGCGGCAAGGCCGCGGGCGTCGGACGGCGGCATCGCGAGCAGCTCAGCCGCGCCCTTGAGGTAGGACTCGCCGTCCGGCCGGCGGAGATCCGCGAGCCCGTCCAGCGTCCGGCCGTGGCGGATCGCGGTCAGCACGTCCTGCATCTCGCGTCCCTCGGGCATCGCGTAATGGACGTCGTTGGTGACGACCACCGGGAGGCCCACCTGCGCGGCCAGGCGGGCACTCTCCGCGACGAGCCAGTCATCGTCCGGCAGCAGGTGGTGCTGGAGTTCCACGACGAAGCCCGCGTCGGCGAGCGGATGACGACCCGGAGCGGACCCGCGCCGCCCGAAGAGCGCCGCATACCGCTCCGCAACTGCCCGCGCGCCCTCGCGATCACCCACCCGGAGGCGTCGCGCGAATTCGCTCTCACGACAGCCCGACAGCGCGACGAGGCCCTCTGTGTGCCCCGCCAGCAGCGCCTGGCTGAACCGCGGCACGCCCTTCGTACCCGCCATGTTCGCCCGACTCACCAGCCGGCATAGCGTCCGATAGCCGTCGTCGTCCAGTGCCAGGAGCAGCAGGTGCGGGCCGCGCTGCGTCTCGCCGATGCCCCGCAGGTCCTCCTTCACGAACGCGCGGTGGCCGGGCAGCCGGGCCCGGATGGGCCGTGGACGGAGCGGCAGGCCCTCCTGCGGCCGCAACTCGCTGACGGCCGCGTCAGCCCCCGTTGTACGTGGATGCCGCGGGCGGATGGGCCGGCCGAAGACGGGGCGCTCGGGCGCCTGATCGACGAGCGAGCGGCGGCCGGGCGGTGGCAGCCGCGGGGCCGGCACCACGATCCCGCCCGGGTCCGCCACGAGCGCATCCACCAGTTCCACTTCGAGGCCCACGATGGGCCGAAGACCAGCCTCCCGTGCCGCGTTCGCGAACCGGACCACGCCGTAGAGACCCTGGTGGTCCGTGACCGCCAGGCCGGTGAGACCCAGCTCAAGCGCGCGATCGATCAGCTCGTGGGGTGCCGACGCACCGTCGAGAAATGAGAAGTGCGTGTGGCAGTGGAGTTCGGCGTATGCCGTTGACATCGATGGCTCCGGGCACTTCGGGGGCCGATCGGGGCCGCACAGTATAGAACACCTGTTCTATGGTCATAGCCTATTCGGGTGGTGGTTACGACGGGTCTGATGGGGTTCGCTTGGGACATGCACGCAAGACGGGCGTGGCGCGGCACAATCGCGCTGCTCGTGCTGATCCTGGGCATCGGTGCCGCGCCGCCCGCGCACCTCGCGCCCCACGCGCTCGCGGCGGACACCGGCCTCGTCGTGAGCGGCATTCGGACACGGGCGCCCGTGCATGCCCACCTCGACCGGCAGGTGTACGGCTACCTGCCCTGGTGGCAGCTGGACTCCACCACGGCGAGCAGCCTTCGGTACGACCTCCTGACGACGATCGCCCTGTTCGGCATCGGCATCGGGCCCACCGGTGACCTCGACACCACCTCGCCCGGCTACGGCGCCTACCTCGGCGGCGACGCCCTTGCCGTGATCCAGGCCGCGCACGCACACGGGGTGCGCGTGGTCCCGACGTTCCACCTGCTGGACTGGGGCAACGGGCGCAACCTCACGGCGTTCCTGGGCGCTCCGGCGGCGCAGCGGCGCTTCATCCGCCAGGCGATCGACCTGATGGCAACCCGAAAGGCGGACGGCGCGAACCTGGACGTGGAGCCCGTGCCGGATGCCCTGGCGGGAGCATTCGCGGCCTTCGTGTCGCGCCTCCGCACGGCACTCCGACGGAGCAATCCCGACGCGACCCTCGTGGTCGCCCTGGGTGCGGGCGCCAGTGGGCGGACGATCGCGTTGCTCGCCCCGCACGTGGACCAGCTGTTCATCATGGCCTACGACTACCGTACAAAGGGCTCCGACAACGCCGGCCCCGTGGCGCCGCTGGACGCGCCCTCGCAGCGCAGCGTGGCCTCAGACCTGGCGCGCTACCTCCGCTGGGCGCCGGCCGGCAAACTCATCCTTGGCATGCCGGCGTACGGATACGACTGGCCGGTCACCGACCGCTCGCCGGGCGCCGCCGTCCGGTCCGGGGCCGACGGGGTGGGCACGCCCATCGCGGCGACCTTCACCGCGATCAGCCAGTTCCTGGACCGTCATCCAGGCTTGAAGGTGCAGTACGACCCCCTTGCCGAGACGCCGTTCTTCACCTACCACGACGCCGATGCCGGCACCTACCGCCAGGTGTGGTTCGATGACGCACGAAGCCTCGGCCGGAAGGTGGACCTCGCGCTCACGTCCCACCTCGCCGGCGTGGGCCTATGGGCGCTGGACGACGCGACGGAATTCTCGCCAATCTGGGGTCTGCTTCGCGACAAACTGCAGTCGCCCAGGCATGCGGTGACCGTCCGGGGCTCGCTGTTCCACCTGGCCGTCCGCGGCGGCACCGTGACAGCCGACATCACGGCCACGATCCGCAACGTCGGGACGGTCCCGGAGACCGGCCGGCTGGGATGGGCCGTGCGCGATGCGGCGGGCCGCGTCGTGGCATCCGGGCACGTCCCGCTCTCGCTCGACCCGCTGCGCACGCAGCATCCGCTGGTTCACGTCACCCTCGGAAGCGCGATCCGGCTCAGATCCGGCACGTACCGCCTGACGCTGGTGGTCGGGGCCGCCGGGCGCCACTGGCCCGCGCCGGCGTTCACCTTCCGCCAACCGTACTGAGCGGGCCGCGGTGACATGGTTCAGTCATAGAGCCGCTCCAGGTGCCAGGTCCCACGCGTGCGGTCCAGGTAGACCAGCGCCAGCCAGTGCTGGCCCACCACCTTGAAGTAGTCTCGGGCGATGGGGTCGCGCCACCATTCCTCGTCGATCCGCCAGCGGTTGCACACCTCCACCGGCTCCCGCCGTCCGTTCCAGCGGATCGCAACCAGCGCTCCGGTGCGGTCCAGTTCGGCATCGATCTGCGGATGCTCGCGCAACAGCCTGGTCATGACGGCCGATCGCTCGTGAGCGTCGCGCCCGACTCGACGGAGATCCATCGCCAGCGCTGCTCCGGCAGCGGCGCCTCCGGGTCCGTGACCTCCACCCGCCGGATCCGGTCATCGCCGTAGGTCAGCGCCAGTCGCGCGAGTTGCCAGCCCAGGCGTGCCGCGCGCGCCGCCTGCGGGATGAACAACGGCAGCTGCTGTCCCGCGGCCGGTGCCACCTCCGCAAGCTCGAGTTCCAGTCCTGCGACCGGAGCGGGCGGCGGCGTGCGCTCCAGCTGCGCGTAGAGGAGCCGCTCGATGGCCTCCGCCTCTGCGGTGGGCTCCGGGAGTCGCTGCTCGAAAGCGAGGCGCCGGGGAACGTCGGGTTTCGAGAACGCGGTGTCCAGCTCCAGGCGGAGGTGCGCCCGCAGGGTCGCCGCCCCGCGGCCGAGAAGCTGGTCTGCCAGCGCCGCGACCAGCCGCCGGAGCACGAACCGGAGCGGCTCCAGGTCCGCGACGGCCGGCTCCAGGGACAAACGGAGGACCATCCGCTCGGGCGTCCGGCGCGGCCGGAAGGGCGTGAGTTCCTCTCCGCGTGCCCGCGCGTGCATCCGTCCGCCCTCGTCACCGAAGCGCGCGATGAGCGCGGATCGCGGCAGGTCCGCAACGGCGCCGATGGTCTCCAGTCCGAAGCGCGCGAGACGGCCGCGAACTGCTCGATCCGGCGTGAGCAATGCCGCCGGGTGCGGCGCGAGAAAGCTGGCGTCGCCGCCGGGCGGGACACTGACAGGACTCTCGCCGGCGCCGGCGGCCGCAAGTGTTGCCGCGAACCTGGTGCCGGCGATCCCGGCCCCGGGTCGCCCGGGCAGCAGCGACTTCAGCGCCTCGCGGAGCCGCAGGACGAGCACGTCCTCCTCACCCCACAGGCGCCGGAGGCCGTCCACCTGGATCTCGAGAAGCCCATACGCCGGGTCCGCCGGGTCCGTGACGCCGGCGACGCCCGGGCTGAAGTCCGCCAGGCGGTCCAGCGCCCGTTCCACGGCCGCCGCATCTGCGGCCGGGTCAGGGTCGAGGAAGGCCGCTTCCGGTGCCAGCCGATGGGCCGAGCCCAGCGGCATCCCGCGGCGGATGCCC
>JANPDJ010000229.1:0-3132 GCA_031431395.1 Chloroflexota bacterium
ATCCGACGTGGCCGTCCGCGCCGGCGCCCCGGCTAGCGGAACGGCAGGGTGGCGCGGTAGAGCGACGCGCGCCGTTCACGATCGTCCGGGTCGGCCACCAGCCACAGTGTCGGGCCGGATTCGCCACCGCCCGCGGTCGCGATGGCGATGCCTTCCAGCTTGAGCGCGGGGTTCACGCGGACTTGCTGAGTGACGCGCCCGTCCACGAGGGTGCCGATGATCGAGCCGGCGCACACGCCGTCCTGGTACGTGTCGGAGGTGTCCTCCGCTGCCGCGCTGAAGATGAGCCCGCCGCCCGGACGGGCGACCGCGTCCGTGAAGCTCAGCGGCACGCCCTCGAGATCGCCCAGGGCCACGCGCGTCACGGTGCGCAGCGCGTCGGCCTCGATGGAGGCCCTCTCGCGCATCGTCCGGATCACGTGCGCCAGGTCGAGTTCGATCGTGGCGTTGAAGCGAGACGCGCCGTTCCCGCGCTGGAGGAGCCATAGGGCATCGCCGGCGACGGTGGCACCCTCGATGTTGAGCTCGGGCACGTCCCCGGCCAGACGCTCGTACAGCGGGCCCAGGTCGATCACCCGGGCCGGCGCGTCCCGCGTGGGATCGACGAGCGCCCCCCGTCGGCGCGCCTCCGTCGATCCCGATCCGAGCGCCAGGACCTGGCCGTCGGGCATCAGCGCGACCGCCTCGAGGTCCGGCTTCCGGCGCTTCCGTCCGGAGTGGTCCTCGGGCAGCGTGTCCGCGAAGAGCGGGATGCGCCCCAGCGGGATCCCGTCCAGCCGATAGACCGAGAGGAACACCTCGTCGTCTGCGACCAGGCAGAGGCGGTCGGCAAGGGCGACGAGCCCGCTGGCGGCGGAAACGTCGAGGGTGGCCACCTCGCTCAATTCGAGCATGGGCCGCAGCATACCGCCGGATGCGTACCGCAGGACGCCGCAGAGTGCCGCCGGGCGACCGATTCGGGTCGTCCGGCCCGCCTCTCGCGCCTCAGCCGCCCTCGCCGGCCACGAACGGCTCGATCGCGCTCATGAACGCGTCAAAGGCGGTGCGATGGATGTTGTGGTCGGCGAGGGCAACAGGAGCACGCGGAAATCGGGGTTCGCGCGCGCGAGCGCCAGCGCCTCAGCGTCCACTGCCCCGTCCCGCTCGGCCGGCGCGTGGATCAGCAGGGTGGGGCGGCGAACGGCCGGCAGCAGGTCGTGAAGGGCCCACGTCCAGTTGTCGGCGAAGATCGCCCGAACCGCCGCCGGGCTGCCCTTCATGGCGGCCTCGATCTTGCCGGCGACGTCTTCTTCCGTCCAGCCCTTCGCTCGGTACCCCGGCCCCAGTTGCTCCGCTTCGGCGCGGCTCAACCCCACCAACCCAGCGTAGGTCTCCGTGTCCCTGGCCCACGCCTGCCGGTCCGGGTGCCGCTCACCGATGGCCGGATCCTCGAGGATGAGCCGGCCCACGAGATCGGAGGAGGTTGCGAGCAGCAGGGCGATGGCGCCGCCCCAGGAGTGCCCCATCACTGTCACGTTCCGGAGACCGAGAGCCGCGCAGAACGCGGCAACTTCGCGGGTCTGCTCGGCGAGCTGGTAGCCGCCGGGCGTCCGTGCGGAGTCGCCGTGGCCCTTGAGATCCACGGCCAGTACCCGGTACCGGCGCGCCAGGACGGGCGCGACCCGGATCCAGCTCAGCGAGGAGCTGGTGAGTCCGTGGATAAGGACGATGGTCTGCGCAGCATCGGCGCGTCCCCACTTGCGGTATGCCATGCGGAACCCGGACAGGTCCACGAACGCGACCGGCGGGAATTCGAAGCTAGGCTGCGATTGCGTGTGGACCGCCGGGCAGCACGTGGATCACCATTGGCGCACCGAACCGTACCACCAGCTCTTCGGAGTGAACCGCGGGGCCCCCGCGGGCGCCCTCACGCGATCTGGTACGCTCCCGAGGTGTTCCCCCGACAGCACCCCGACGAGATGTGTATGCGCTGGCGGCCCCGCCGTGCGGAGGATGGGGTCTGAGGTCGAGCGCGAGCTGAACAGCTGACGTGCGCGGGACCTCAGATCGGTCCCGGGGCTGCAGTCCATCAAGGACTGCAGCTTTTTTGTGTCCTCCGACCGAACGCGACGGGTGGCCGCCGGGCAGTCGGCCTTCCCCAGGGCCAACCGGGACCGATCGATCAATCGATGCTCGCAAACTGACGACGGAGATGCCTCCAATGACCACCGATGTTCGTCCCAACGGCGTGAACGCGACTGCCGTGGGTGCCTTTGCCCAACATCTCTCGCATTCCGCCCCGGAAGAGGGCACGCCCTTCCACGCCACCGTCCACTGGCAGGGCGGCTTCCGCAACGAAATCCGTGTCCGTGACCTTGCCCCAACCTACGCCGACGAACCCGAGATCCTTGGTGGCACGAACACGGCCTCCAATCCCGTGGAGCAGATCCTGGGCGCGCTGGGAAGCTGCCTCGCGATCGGCTACACGGCCGGGGCGGTCGCGCGCGGGATCACGATCGAGGACCTGCGGATCGACCTCACCGGCAATGTCGACCTGCCGGTCTTCTTCGGCCTGAAAGCCGGCCATGCCGGCTACGAGCAGATCGACGCGAAGGTCCATCTCAAGACCAACGCATCCCCCGAAGACGTGGCCGCCCTGCACGCAGATGTCTTCCGGACCTCGCCCGTCGGCAATACCCTGGCGCAACCGGCCTCGCTGACGGTCGAGCTCGTCCGCGAGTAGCTCACATCGCGACTGGGGTCTGCGTTCGCAACCACGCACGCTCGGGGCCTACCGCTATCCCGAGCGTGCGTTCCCCACGCAGGCAATCTCACGCTGGAGAGCGGGCAAGCACGCGATGTCTGCCCTCCCCAGGTCAACGCCATCCAGCCCGACGGCCACCACACGGCGTTGGCGAAGATCGGCCTGGTGCCCGGGATGACTGGTCACGTCAAATCCGTCGCCGGCCTCCTCAGCCCATCGGCCGTTGTCAACAACGTTCATGGGGATCACACCTCCCGGCGGATCGGGGGTCCCACGAGCCGCGCGAACTCGTCGCGGATGACCACGTAGCACTCGCAGGTCGCGCCCTCGAGCCCCGTTCGGTCAGCGATCCGGATGAAGCCCCGCCGGTGGACGATCCAGCCCCGCTC
>JANPDJ010000230.1:0-6643 GCA_031431395.1 Chloroflexota bacterium
CGCAGTCGCAGTCGCAGTTGGAGGAGGACCCCATGACCACGTCCCAGCAGCCCTATGCCGCCCGCCTGGAGATTGACTACCCGGAGAGCCTGGACCGGCTCACGACGCTCCTCCGGGTCATCTGGATCATCCCGATCGCCATCGTCCAGAGCCTGCTGACTGGTGGACTCACGCTGGCGACGGCCCTCATGATCGCCGGCCGGCAGCGCTACCCGCGCTGGTGGTTCGACTTCGCCCTCTAGCTGACCCGCTTCGGGGCACGGACCGGGGCCTACGCGGGCCTGCTCACGGACCGGTACCCGTCCACCGTGGATGAGCAGTCGGTGCATCTCGAGATCGATTACCCCGATGTCGAACGCGACCTCAACCGCTGGCTGCCGCTCGTGAAGTGGCTGCTTGCGATCCCGCACTATGTCGTGCTCGCCGTGCTGTGGCTGCTCGCGATCGCGGCGGTCGTCCTGGCCTGGTTCGCGATCCTCTTCACCGGGCGCTACCCGCGGAGCCTGTTCGAATTCGTCGTGGGCGTCGGCCGGTGGACCCTCCGGGTCAACGCGTACGCCCTCCTGCTGGTCACCGACCAGTACCCGCCCTTCAGCCTCCGCTGAGCCCTTTGGGCCATCTGGGCCCGCTAGACGGACGGTTCCTGCCGCTCCGGCCTACCACACCGCGATGCGCTTTGGGTGCTGGTGCGATCGCAGCCGCTCGTCCTTCGTGATCAGCGACCAGCCTGACTCGATCGCCGTTGCGTAGATCAGCCGATCGGCAGGATCACCGGGGAAACTCGCGGGCAACGTCACGGCGGTGTGCGCGATGGCCGGAGTTACGGGGACCGTGCGCACCTGCGACGCCAACTCTCGCAGCCATGCGTCGATGGGGATGGTGACTACGATCCGTTCATTGCGAGCCAGCCACGCCAGTTCGAACCACGTGATATCGGCGACCGCAAGGTCCTGGGCGGCATTGATGGCGAGTGCGGCTGCTCGGCTGACGCGATCCGGTTCGGCGCTCCACCAGTGGACAACGTGGCTGTCAAGAAGAACGGTCGTCACTCCAGCTGCCACGCGGCGCCTGTGGTGAACAGGTCCTCGTCAACTGTCCCCGCCGTCATCGCCACCCCAATCAGGCGGCCCTTCAGGCCGTGCGGTCCGGTTGTCGCCACGAGGCGCGCAATCGTCCGGCCATGTCGCGTGATCTCCACCTCCTCGCCCGCCTCGACGACGTCGAGCAGTGCAAGGATCCTGGCCTTCGCCTCAGTGGCGGTAACTCTGACGGTCATATGGTCATGATAGCGGTCAGAGTTGGCGCACCGCGACCGATCGTCGCGTGGCAGGCGCGTCCGACCAGCTTCGTCAGTCGTGGGGCCCGGGCGTCGCGACATCGGCCTCGTCATCGGTGCGCTTCAGTGCCGGCTTGGGCACACGCAGGACGGTAGGAATTGCCGCTCATCTCCCGCTTACCGATCGACCGGCGCTACCCGCTGGCCGAGGTCCCCGAAGCCCTCCGGCAGCTTGAAGCCGGCCACGCGAGGGGGAAGATCGTCATCACGGTGTGAGGGCCGGCAATCGCCGCGGCTCATCGTCGGGATCGGGCGTCCCGCTCAGCCCGCAAGTCGCAGATCCGGAGAGGGGTCACATGGCCAGAGTGCTCGGCATCGGCGGGTTGTTCCTCACCTCGAAGGACCCGGGCGCGCTCGCCGCCTGGTACCGCGAGGTGCTCGGTCTGGACATGGCGGAATGGGGCGGCACGTTCATGACGCCAGACGCGATGGCGGCCCACCCCGGAGCCGGCACCGTCTTCAGCCTGTTCCCGGCCGACACGACGTACTTCGCTCCTTCGACGCGGGAGTTCATGGTCAATCTCGCGGTCGACGATCTCGAGGGCATCCTGGCGAGCTGTGCCACGCACGGCGTTGTGGCGACCGTACTGCCCGACGAGCCCAACGGGCGATTTGCCCACATTCTCGACCCCGAAGGGACGAAGATCGAGTTGTGGCAGCCCAAACCGATGCCAGACTGAGCGTGCCGCCCGTGTTCGCCGGGCGGCAGGCACGCAACGATGCGGAATCTCGGGCTGAGTTGCCCCGTCAGGGCCTGAGCGGGGCCGCCGCAACCGCGTGGGCCATCTGCGTATCCCACAGAACCACGGTGTGGTAGTCCATCACGCCCGCCATCATCGCCGCCGGCACCTTGAAGTCCTGCATCCCGGAGGTCGCCTTCAGGGGCCCAAGATCGAGGAATGCCTTCTGGTCCACATCCACGGTTTTCGTGACGTCCGAATTCTTCACGAGGATGACATTGGTGTGAGCCGCGCTGGGGGTGGAGAAGTCCTCGAAGACGATCTCGTAGCTGCCGTCCGCCAGGTGCTTCAGGGCGGCTGACCCGCCGGCTGTACCGTCAACGGCGTGGAAGTTCCCCATGCCCATGGTGGCCGGACCGCTTGGACTTGCCGCGGCCGGTGGCGCGCTCGGCGCACGTGTTGCCGCGGCGCCGGAGCACGCAGCGATCGCGATCGCTGCGGCGAGTCCTGCGATGACGGGGGCTGATCGTTGGATGAATCGGCGCATGTCGGCTGTCTCCTGTTGTGTGGGTAGTGCACAACCATGCCGGGCTGCCGCGACGTGCCTATGTCCGCCCCGTGATCCTCCGGTGACCGTTCGATGACCGAATCTCGGAAGCGGCGCCGCCGGAACGCGGCGTGCCCGCATCCCTGCACCCGGAGCCCGCCGAACTGGGGCTCGCCGCGTCAGTCGCGCTCCACCGCGTTCGCAAGCGCGAGGAACAGGCTCGCGCCCGGGGCCGTTTCTGTCACCCACTCGTGGGGCGACTGGAAGGCGCCGCCCGGTCGCCCGGCCACCCGCTCAGAAGGCATGTCCTCGCACGAAACGCGGTCGCTGGGACGCCCCCAGCCACGCGGTGGGCCTGTACCAGTCTCTCCGCGAGTACCTGACGTCGAATCGGGCGCCGACGCGAGATTGCATTCGCCCGACGACTACGTGACAGGAATTCCCGCGCGGGTCCGCTTGCGCGGGCCTGCGGTCTTCGCTCGCACGCCCCGGCTCAAGGCGACCCGATTTCCATCCGGGTCAGCCGGGCGCCGGCTTGGCTGGCATCGCGCCGACGTGCTGGAGGGCCCGGGCGACCCATGCCTCGCCCTCCGTCGTCCCGAGGAGAGAGGGCGGAAGCGACACGTACCCGCCCATCGGTCGCTCGGACGGGCCGAACGGCCCGGCCCCGGCGAGGGCCATGAGGGCCGCCGCGTCATTCGGCGAGAGCTTCACGCCGATGCTCGAACCGAACAGCCCCATGAACATGTTCCCGTTCACGAAGGCCCCCAGGTTGCCGAACATCGCCTTGATCTCCACACGGGAATCGTCCGGCACGATCGATCGGAACAGCGCCTTGTCGGCCTCCGACGGCTTGGGGATCTGCATCACGCTCCTCCAATCATGCCGTTCCCGTCGGCGCGGCGGGACTGTCGTTTGGCTGGTTGCCCAGGGGATCTGGGCCAGGATCCCCGCCAGCCCCAACAGTTGCAAGCCGCCCCAAGTAGTGGCGCCAGCCCAATGTGTGCTGCTCCTTGTCCGTCTTGGCGGGCAGGCCGCCGTGCGTCAGCCTGAGTACAGTCCCCGCGCCATCGGGCCGGAACGAGATGTCCACGGTCGTGGAGCCGGGTGGGACTTCGTGGCTTCCCACCCACCCCCAGGTGAAGACGAGACGATGGGGCGGCTCCACCAGCACGAATTCGCCTTCGGCAACTCTCCCGCCCGGGATGTGGACGCGATAGATCCCGCCGGGCCGCGGATCGAGTTCGGCCCGATCGCCCATCCACTTCCTGTACAGCGCGGGATCGGTGAAGAAGGCGAAGACGGTCTCGGGCCGCGCCCGAATTCGCGCCTCCACGTCAATCGGTAACACACGCTGGATCGTCATGGAGATCGACGGTCCTCTGCCTCGGCAAGGGTGGCCAGCCTGGCAAGGTCGGTCGCCCACATTGCGCGGATGACCTCCGCGAGTGGCCCGAGAGCGGTTCGATCGGCCCTGTAGTACCGGTGTGTCCCATCGCGACGCTCCGAGATGGCGCCGGCCCGCCGAAGCACCCCCAGGCTCTGGGAAATGGCCGGCCAGCTCACCGGGAACGATCTGGCGATGTCACCGGCGGCCAGTTCGCGATCCCAGATCAGCCCCAGGATCGCGCGCCGCCGCTCATTGGCAACCGCCTGGAGCATCGCCTCGTTCACTGTCACAGGTTAAGCATCTTCTTCAGTATTGACAAGGCCGGTCCGTGGGCGCAGTATTGCAGCTAGTGCTTAAATATCACGTGGCGGGCGGGAAGCGCATAGGAGTTTCAATCGTGCTCGGTCCAATGCTCCACGCAGTCGAGGTGGCCGCGGATCCGTTGACCATCTATCGCGCCATCACCACTCGGGAGGGCCAGGCCGCGTTCTGGACCTCTGACTGCGATGTCGAGCCAGTTGCGGGATCGGTTGCGAGGTTCGGATTTCCCGAGGCGCCTGTGGATCTGCGCATGCGCATCGACGCCCTCAACGTCGGGAAGTCGGCGCAATGGACCTGCCTGGGCGACTTCCCGTTCTGGGCAGACACAGTCGTTCGCTGGGATATCGAGCCGGCGGCCTCGGGAACAGGATCCATCGTGAGCTTTCGTCACGACGGGTTCCCCGACACGTACCCAGATATCGAGTACGCAAAGGTCAACTACACATGGGGTCGCATCGTGGGGGCCCTCAAGGACTACGCCGAATCGGGAACGCTGCGACCGTTCCTCGGCTGAGGAACCCGCCTGCGTTGTGCGCACTGGCGGCATCGGCACGATGGCCGCCGCGGCAGAAACCAGCGTGGCCGAACGAGCCAGTGTCCCGAGAGCTGGCTGCTCCACGGATTCACTCCCGCCACAGGCGACTATGATCGCCGCCGGGTGCGAGGACACGGCTCACACCGGGCGGGCGTTGGAAGGGGCATCCGGAGTCCGCCGGCTGTCGGCCGAACCGTCCGGCGCCGGCCCGGCTCCCGGGTCATCGCGGGCGACGTTCGATCGACGACGGGAGACGGCGGATGGAGTGGCCTTCACGGCGGCAGAGGCTCGATGCGTCATTCGAGCAGGCGCGGCAGGTCGCGCACGAGCCGGGTCCCGGCTTGTTCCCGGTTCTGGGCGAGCAACTCCTCGCCCGAAGCGGCGAACTCGTGGACCTCAGCCGGGCGATCTTCGAGGGCATGCCACTCTGGTTCGGGCACCAGAAGACCTTCGTCGTCACGAACCAGGACCACGACCAGTTCCGGGCCACCTGGAAGACCGATGCCGGCTTCAAGGCCCGGAACCTCATCATCAGCGAGCATGCCGGGACCCACGTTGACGCCATCCTCGAGTACGACGCCGGCGGGCCCTCGATCGAACAGATGCCCCTCGCCTTCTTCTGGGGCTCGGCCGTGTGCCTGGACCTGTCCGAGGTGAAATTCGCCGATCCTGATCCGGAGGGCTCGGGCTGGGCCGACACCGAGGTGCTGCAGCGAGCCGAGCGCCGTCTCGAGGCGGCGGGCGAGCAGATCCGGCCGGGCGACATCGTGCTGTGCTGGTTCGATTACGGCGACCGCACGTACCCCGAGCAGCGCTACACGGACCAGTACCCCGGCATGAGCTACGACGCCGCGGAGTACCTTGCCCGCAAGGGCGTGGTCAACATCGGCACCGATTGCATCGCGCTCGACAACAGCCTCGACACGCAGTTCTCGACGCACATGCTGTGCAAGAAGTACGGCATCGTGAACACGGAGAGCCTGGCAAACCTGGGTCAACTGATCAATCGACGCTTCACGTACTTCGGGCTGCCGCTGAACCTGCCGGGCGGGACCGGGTCTCCCATCCGCGCGTTCGCGTGGCTGCCCGAAGGCTGACTGGACCGGGAGGTCAACGGATGAAACGACGTCGCATCATGCCGGCCGGTCACTGGGACTGGAGCATGCCGGTCAAGTTCTCGCAGGGCTGGAGCATCGAGGGCGATGTCCGCTGGATCTTCGTGGGCGGCCAGATCTCGGCAGATGCGCACGGCCGGACCATCGGCGTGGGCGACATCGAGCTGCAGACCCGTAACGTGTTCGAGAGCATCAAGCGCGTGCTCGCCGAGGACGGCGCCAGCATGAAGGACATCGTCAAGCTCAACACCTACTACGTGTTCGACGGCAAGGGCGACGAGATCCGCGACTTCTGGGAGCGGATGACCCGCGTCCGGATGGAGTACATCGCCGACCCGGGACCTGCCGCGACCGCTGTCCGGGTGGCCGGCCTGGCCTTTCCGGATCTCCTCATCGAAGTCGAGGCGATTGCCGTCGTCCAGGGCTCCGGCACGAAGAGGGCGTAGTTCTGGCCCCGGTCACCCGGCCCGGCGAGCGGTCCGACCGCGTTTTGGGGGCACCGGGCTGGCGCCCGATTCAGTGATTGACAGCGGATTGTCGCCCGGCAGCGCCACCCGTCGGAGAGCCACCGGCTGGCCCACCTCCCGGCGGATCGGGGGTCCCACGAGCCGCGCGAACTCGTCGCGGATGACCACGTAGCACTCGCAGGTCGCGCCCTCGAGCCCCGTTCGGTCAGCGATCCGGATGAAGCCCCGCCGGTGGACGATCCAGCCCCGCTC
>JANPDJ010000231.1:0-19848 GCA_031431395.1 Chloroflexota bacterium
GGGCCCGGCACCGTGCGACAATCCGCCGCATGACCTCCCCGGCCGACACCATCGCCAGCTCCCCGTCCGCCGACCCCGGCCCCTCTGTTGCCAATCTCGAGACGATCGTTTCGCTCTCCAAGCGACGCGGGTTCGTCTTCCCGAGCAGCGAGATCTACGGCGGGATCAATGCCGTGTGGGACTACGGGCCGCTGGGCGTGGAACTGAAGAACAACGTCAAGCGCGCGTGGTGGAAGGCGATGGTCCAGGAGCGCGACGAGATCGTGGGCCTGGACGCCGGCATCCTCATGGCGCCGCAGGTGTGGATCACGTCCGGGCACGTTGCCGAGTTCAGCGATCCGATGGTGGAATGCGCGACGGACCAGCGGCGGTTCCGGCTCGACGAGCTGCCCGGAGCGGAGGACCTCTCCCCGGCCGACCTCGCTGACCCGGCGATCGTGGCGCGCCTGGGCCTCCGGTGCCCGGTGGACGGCGGTCCGCTTTCGCCGCCCCGAAGGTTCAACCTGATGTTCCAGACGTGGATGGGCCCCGTCCAGGACGAGGCCGCCACGGTCTACCTGCGGCCGGAGACGGCCCAGGGGATCTACGTCAACTTCAAGAACGTCCGCGAGACGTCGCGCAAGAAGGTCCCGTTCGGGATCGCGCAGATCGGCAAGGCCTTCCGAAACGAGATCTCGCCGGGGAACTTCGTCTTTCGGATGCGCGAATTCGAGCAGATGGAGATGCAGTACTTCGTCCATCCGTCCGACGCCGACGCGCAGTTCGAGGCGTGGCGGCACCGGCGGCTGTCGTGGTACACGAACTACGGCGTGACGCCGGCCCGGCTTCGATTCCGCGAGCACCGGCCGGACGAGCTGGCCCACTACGCCCGGAAGGCCGTGGACGTGGAGTACCGGTTCCCGTTCGGCTGGAAGGAACTTGAGGGCATCCACAACCGGGGCGACTGGGACTTGTCGCGCCACGCGGCGGCGAGCGGCGAGAACCTCGAGTACTTCGACCCGGCCACCGAAGAGCACTACATCCCGTGGATCGTGGAGACCTCGGCCGGCGGTGATCGGGGCGCGTTCACCTTCCTGATCGACGCGTACCGGGAGGAAGAGGTGCGCGGCGAGACACGCGTGGTCCTGGGGTTCCACCCGGAACTGGCGCCGTACAAGGTTGCGGTCCTCCCGCTGCTCAAGAAGCGGCCCGAGATCGTGGAGCTGTGCCACCGGATCAAGGACGACCTCTCGCGCCACGTGATGGCGGTGTACGACGACACGGCGTCCATCGGCAAGCTGTACCGGCGGCAGGACGAGATCGGGACGCCCTGGTGCGTGACCGTTGACGTGGATTCGCTCGACGACGGTGCGGTCACGATTCGCGACCGCGATTCGATGACGCAGGAGCGCGTTTCGGCCGATCGCATCGTGGAGGTGGTCCGCGACCGTCTGGCGGCTGCCTCGGCTGTGACGGCCGGATGAGGGTTCACGGCTGAGCCCGCCCCCGTGAACCCCAGCAGGGCGGACCCTGCCGGTCAAGGCGCCCGGCCGAAGCTGCCACTCGTCGAGGCGCCGCTCCGGATCGCCCCGGGTCGTCTCCGCCTTTGGGCGGCTGGTCTATTCCTGATCGGACTTGCGCCGATCGTCGCTGCACCCTTCTATGGGTTCCACGACTGGCCCGCCTTCTGGTCGGCTGGAGCTGTTCTCGGAACCAGCGACCTCACAGACGGCAACCGCCTGCTGGCCTGGCAGGCCGGGCACGGCCTGCCACTCGCCGTGTTCCCGTACCTCCCTGCGAGCGCCCTGCTGCTGTGGCCCCTGGCGCAGTTGCCGATGGCTCTCGGGTTCTGGCTCTGGGCGGCTGCGATGCTGGGTTGTTCGCTGCTGGCCGCGCGGTCCGCATCGCGTGCGTTCGGCTTGTCCGTTCCCATGGCGGTTGGAACGACCATTGCGTGGGCGCCCCTGACCGGGGCCATCGTCATCGGGCAGAACACCCCGGTCGCGCTTCTTCTCGCGACGATCGCCATCGAGGCGCTCGCGGCCGGCAGATCGAGGGGAGCAGGCATTGCCGCAGGCCTCCTCCTCTACAAGCCAACGCTCGGATTGCCCCTGGTGGGCCTGCTGGCCCTCCGGGCCCGGTGGCGGGGGCTCGCGGTGGTCGTCGTGATGGCAGTTGCCTGGTACCTGGGCGGGATGATGGCGTCCGGTGGCGACGTCGCCTGGCCACGGACGTGGCTTGGAACTGTCCTCGGATACATGGGGCAGGATGCGGCTGTGAACGCCGACAAGGCCGTGAGCCTGCCCGGGCTGTTGGCGCGGCTGCCCATCCCGACCGTCGTCGCGGTGCTGGGCGGACTCGTCATCGTGCTCCTCGCGATCCCCCGGCTTGTCAATGCCCCTGTTGTCGAGGCTGCCGCGGGCGCCTGCCTGGTGGGTGTCGCCGCCAGCCCGCACGCATGGGGGTACGACGCCGTGCTGATCCTGCCGATCATCTGGTGGGCCCTCGCGGGTGGCATCGCTGAACCGTGGCGGACGCGGCTCATCGTCACCGGATACGCCCTCGCGCCGTTCTGGCTGATCTCGCGGCAGACACAGCTCAGCATGCTCGCCCCAGTTGTCCTGGGTGCCGCAGCGATCTGGTTGACCGGCGCGTGGCGGGCCGGCTCAGCTGGTGCCGACGGTCCCGGGGCGGGTGCCCTCCGGGCTGCCGGTGTGGTGCGTCGCGCATGACGTCCGGGGGTCCGAGACGATTCCTGCGCGCTCGGATCACGTGGGCCGCCCAGAGCCATGACACGAGCGGCCGCCCGAGCCTCCCAGCTCCGGTGCGATCGGCCGCCGGAGTGTTCCCGTGGATCCTGGTTGTGTTCGTGCCCGCCATCCTGTGGTGGTCGCTCCTGCCGGCGACCGACGAAGGACTGTTCCTCGATTGGAGCATCTACCGCCATGGCTGGGACCTGTGGCGCTCGATCGGGACGCCCTACGAACTCCTGGCGCACGCCTGGAATCCCTGCGAGTCGTACCCATACCTGTACCCGCCGTCGAGCTGGCTGCTGATGCCCGTGGCGGCCGTGGTGCCGCCCATCGCGGCCTGGTTGGGGATCCTCCCATTGCTCGCGCGGCCGCCGCGGCTTCGGTACTGGCCGATCGGCGCCGCCTTGCTCGCCTTCGGACTGGGTCCGGCGCTGTACCTCGGCAACGTCAACCTGATCGTGGCCGGCCTCCTGGCCCTTTCGTTCCTGCCGGGACGGGCAGGTGGCGTGGCCTTCGGCGTGGTTGTGGCCATCAAGCTGTACCCACTGGTCCTGCTGCCGCTGCTCTGGGGCGACCGGAGTCGACTGCGGTGGTTTGCGGGCACATTCGGCGGACTCCTGGCCTCCGGGACCATCTTCTTCGGGCTTGCCGGCTGGCGCGATTTCGCGACCACGCTCCTCAATGAAGGCCCGCACTGTGGGCCGACCTGGAATCCGCTCGCCGATCTGGGCGTAGTTCGGATCGTCGTGGCCGGTTGCATCGCCTTGGCGGGTGTGGCACTGATGTCACCGACGATGGCGATCGTTGGGACAACGTGGCTGAGCGGCGTGGTGACGGCCCATTACCTGGTGACGTTCGCGGCGGCCCTCTCGCAGGAGCCATCGATCGCCACCACCCGCAACCGATTGCGCCGGTTGCTGAGTCGCGAGCGGCCGGACGCTTCTTCGAGGCGCCACGGCGCCGGACCGCCCGCGGGCCCCCCGTGAACCTGTGGCTGCGTCAGTCGTCCGTGTCGTGCGCGACCAGGGTCGCACGGGCGGCGGGGACGGGGGATCCAGCCGCGCGGGGCTCCTTGCCCTTGGGCCAGTAGAGCTCCTTCTTGACCTTGTGCTCCGCGAAGCCCGCGTCGCGGAGGAAGGCGTCGGCCGCAATGATCATGTCCGGGTTGCCGCAGATGTACACGATCGTATCGGCCGGGGTGAGGTTGTACTCCGCGAGTGCGCGCGGCAGGACAGACTCGGTGCGACCTGTCCAGCCCGTCCAGCCGGCATTCGCCGGATCGTTGGGGCGGGAGACGGTGGGAACGTACGTCAGCGGATAGCCGCCGGAGGACTGCCAGCCCTCCAGGAGGTCGCGGTACCCAAGATCTGCGACATGGGAAACGCCGTTGACGAACACGGCCTTCCGCGGCCGGCCCTCTCTGAGCAGGGACTTCATCATCGACACGAACGGCGCGTTGCCCGTGCCGGTGGAGATGAACAGGTGGGTGCGGTCGTCGTCCGGCTCCAGGGTGAACTTGCCCTTGGGGCCGATCATCCGCATGTGGTGGCCGACCGGCAGCCGCCAGAGGAGCGGCGTGAACGCACCGCCCTGCACGAGGCGGATATAGAACTCGTAGCCGCTGTCGCCGGCCGCAACCGGGTCCGACGCCACGGAGTACGGCCGCTGGACGAGCTTGCCGTCGGCAAACACGCCGATCGTCATGTACTGGCCGGGAACGAAGGGCGTTGGCTCGCCGTCGAACTTGACCCACACGTAGATGAGGCTGCCGTGGAGGTCCTCGCGCCGGACGAGCGTTGCGTTGTACTGGGGAGCCTCAGGGGCGATGGTCCGCCCGTCGGGTACACCCGGGTCGATCATGGTGGACTGGCTCTCCCGCCTTGCATGGTGAAGGCCTGAATCGTACCGTCCCGAGCCGGCCCGCGCCCACGTCGTCCTGCCGGGTGGCCGGCAGGGCGCGGCGTACGTGGTGGTCCGCCGGTCCCGTGTCGGGAGCGGATCGCGGATGTGTCGTGCCGATCGGCGGGTCCGCCATCGCTCGGTACAATCGCAGCCGTCACGGTTTCGCCCCAGCCGCGCGCGATGGCCGCTCGAAACCTTCTGAGGTTCCCGTCCGATGACCCAGTTGCCCACTGCGCCGTCCGCGGCCGATCGCCCGCACCACGCCGACCGCCGCTACATCTACGCCTTCGGCGCGGGCCGTGCGGAGGGCGATGGAACCATGCGCGATCTGCTCGGCGGCAAGGGCGCGGGCCTCGCGGAGATGACGAACGCCGGCCTTCCGGTTCCCCCCGGTTTCACGATCACCACGCAGGCCTGCAACGACTACTTCGCTCACGACCACCGCTTGCCGGACGGGTTCTGGGACGATGCGCTCGATGCCGTCCGTGCGCTCGAGCAGGAGACGGGCAAGGGCTTCGGCCGCGCCGGGAACCCGCTGCTGGTGAGCGTCCGGTCCGGCGCGAAGTTCTCGATGCCCGGCATGATGGACACCGTTCTGAACCTGGGGCTGAACGAGGAGACGCTGCACGGCCTCGTCGCCCTCACGGGCAATCCGCGCTTCGGGTGGGATGCCTACCGGCGATTCGTCCAGATGTTCGGCCGGATCGTCCTCGATGTCCCGGGAGAGGCATTCGACGAGGCCCTGGAGGCCGCGAAGCGCAAGCGTGGTGTTCACGAAGACACGGATCTCGATGCCGCTGCGCTGCAGGAGGTCGTACAGGTCTTCAAGCGGATCGTGCGCGAGACGACGGGCCGCGACTTCCCCGCCGATCCCCACGAGCAGCTGGATCTCGCGATCAGGGCCGTGTTCGCGTCCTGGTTCGGGAAGCGCGCCCACGACTACCGCGAGTACAACAAGATTCCGCACGACCTGGGCACAGCCGTGAACGTCGTCACAATGGTCTTCGGCAATATGGGCGACGACTCGGGCACGGGCGTCGCGTTCACGCGGGACCCGAACACCGGCGAGAAAGTGCTGTACGGCGAGTTCCTGACCAACGCGCAGGGTGAGGACGTGGTCGCCGGCACCCGGACGCCGAAGAAGATCAGCGAGCTGCGAGACATCATGCCGGATGTCTACGCTGAGTTCCGCGGGATCGCGGAGCGGCTCGAGCGTCACTACCGCGACATGCAGGACCTCGAGTTCACGATCGAGCGCGGCCGGCTGTACATGCTCCAGACCCGCAGCGGGAAACGGACCGCCGCCGCCGCCGTGAAGATCGCGGCCGACATGGTGGAGGAGGGGGTCATCAGCCGGGCGGAGGCCGTCCAGCGGATCGAGCCCGCGCAGGTGGACCAGCTGTTGCGCAACCAGTTCGACCCGGTGGCGCGCGCCTTGGCCGTGCGGATCGCCCGCGGCCTCAATGCGTCGCCGGGAGCGGCCGTCGGCAAGGCGGTCTTCGATGCGGATCGTGCCGCGGAACGTGCCGCGGCCGGGGAGCCCGTGATCCTCGTGCGAATCGAGACATCGCCCGATGACTTTCACGGGATGGCGCCGTCCCAGGGGGTTCTCACGGCGCGCGGCGGCGCCACGTCGCATGCGGCCGTGGTCGCGCGCCAGATCGGGAAGCCTTGCGTGGCGGGTGTCACGGAGCTGCTGATCAACTACGCGAAGCGGCGCGCGGAGGCTGGCGGGAAGAGCTTCGCCGAGGGCGACTGGATCAGCCTGGACGGATCCACCGGAGAGGTGTTCCTGGGTCGGCTGCCCACCGTCGAAGTCCGATTCGAGGACCAGGTCGGCCTGCGCCAGATCCTTGACTGGGCCGATGCGGAACGCCACCTCGAGGTCTGGACCAACGCAGACAAGCCGGAGGAGGCTGCCCTTGCGCGACGCTACGGCGCCCAGGGAATCGGGCTCTGCCGGACGGAGCACATGTTCCGCGAGGGTCCGCGCCTGGAGATCGTCCGGGACGCGATCCTCGTGGCGCTCCAGGCGACCCGGGCCAAGGAGCGACGCGCAGCTGGAGAGGTGCTGACGCCGGATGATGCGGCGGCCGTTCAGCGATTCGACGATGCAGTCGGCAAGCTGGAGGTGCTCCAGGAGGGCGACTTCCGCGGCATCTTCGAGGCGATGACCGGGTTACCCGTGGTGATCCGGCTCATCGATCCGCCGCTCCACGAGTTCCTGCCGGATCGCGAGCACCTCCTGGTCGAGGTCACGCGGCTGCGCACGCTCCATGTGCCGGAGGACGACCCGGAGCTGCTGGCGGCCACCGAACTGCTGGCGGCCGTCGAGGCGCTCCACGAACAGAACCCGATGCTCGGGCTGCGCGGGTGCCGCCTCGGGCTCATGATCCCGGACTTCGTGAAGATGCAGACGCGCGCCATCCTCAACGCGGCCATCAAGGAGCGGCACGCCGGCCGCGATCCGCACGCGGAGATCATGATCCCCCTCATCGGCCACGTGAACGAGCTCGTGGACACCAAGGCGATCCTTGAGGCAGAGGCGAAGCGGGTGGAAGCGGCGGCCGGCGTCGAAGTGGACTACACGTTCGGGACGATGATTGAGGTGCCCAGGGGCGCGCTGACGGCCGACGAGATCGCGCGGGAAGCGGCCTTCTTCAGCTTTGGCACGAACGACCTCACCCAGATGACGTTCGGGTACAGCCGCGACGACGCGGAGGGCTCGTTCCTGCTCGCCTATGTCGAACGCAGGATCCTGCCGGCGAACCCGTTCCAGACGCTCGATATCGACGGCGTGGGGCAGCTCATGCGGACCGCGGTGGAAAAGGGTCGCAGTGTGCGGCCGTCCCTGAAGATCGGGATCTGCGGCGAGCACGGCGGCGACCCGGCCTCGATCGCGTTCTGTCACAGCATCGGCCTGGACTACGTGTCCTGCTCGCCGTTCCGCGTGCCGATCGCCCGCCTCGCCGCTGCCCAGGCCGCACTGTCCGGGGCCGAGCGGGACAAGTAGCGAACGAGGGCGGCGGCAGGCCGATGCGGCCGATGAGGGTCACCGCGGTGATCGATTCTGAGGGCCGCGCGCGGCCGAATTCGTCAGGCATGCGCATGACGACTGGGCGGATTCAATCCGTCGACGCAACGAGCTCAGCGAACGCCTCGGCTGGCTTGCGCCAGCCTAACGTCTGTCTCGGGCGGCCGTTGAGCTCGGCAGCAACCGCGTCGAGCTCAGCCTGGCTGTGGCGGGTGAGGTCGCTGCCCTTGGGGAAGTACTGGCGCAGCAGGCCATTCGTGTTCTCGTTGGTGCCCCGCTGCCAGGGGCTGTGGGGATCGCAGAAGTAGACCTGCACGCCGGTGTCGACCGTGAACCGGACGTGTTCGGCCATCTCCTTGCCCTGATCCCAGGTGAGCGTCCGACGGAGCTGTTCGGGGAGGGTGAGGACGCGCTCGGCGAGGGCCTCGCGGACGTGCTCGGGGGTCCGACCGCGAAGCGCCACGAGCAGGACATAGCGGCTCTGGCGTTCGACGAGGGTGCCGATCGCGGAGCGGTTGAAGGCGCCGATCACGAGGTCTCCTTCCCAGTGCCCCGGGACCGCGCGGTCCTCGACCTCGGCCGGCCGCTCGCTGATGAGGACCATGTCGCGCAACTGCCCGCCGCGGGCCACTCGGCCATGCGGTCGCCGGAGCGCACGCCCGGTGCGCAGGTAGCGGGTCAGCTCGGCACGCAGGGCACCCCGGCCCTGCACGAACAGTGACTGGTAGATCGTCTCGTGGCTCACCCACAGCTCCGGCACGTTTGGATGATCGTGCCGCAGCCGGCGGGCAATCTGCTGGGGCGACCAGCGCTGCGCGAGATAGCCTTCCACCAGCCGGCGCAGGTGAGGGTTTCGAGCGAGCTTCGCGGTTCGCGGCCGGCGGGTGTCGCGGTCGCGGCGCAGCTCCCCGCGCCAGGCCCGGTAGCCACGCCGACCGCGGCCAAGCGCCCGGACCTCCCGCAGCACCGTCGAGGGTGCCCGGCCGAGTCCTCGCGCGATCGCCCGGTACGACTCGCCCGCCCGCAGCCCCAGGCTGATCTCCTCGCGCTCGCCGATCGACAGCCGGAGCGGCGAGCGGGCGAGAAACCGTGGGCTCAGGCCGCCACTGGCCGCGACGACGCGCTGGACCGAGCGGCGGTTCCGCCCGACCGCTAGCGCGATGTCATCGAGCGGCATCCCGGCCGAATACAGGACCCCGACCCGCAGTCGTTCCCCAGCCGTCAGGTTCTGGTCCCCAGGGCTCCGAGCCATTCCCCACCTCCTCGAGCTGCCCAAACGGGCTGTCAGCCGAGAAGTGTTGCGTTCATCGCTTGAGGCCAAGCTGGTATCGTCGCGCGGCGCCCGGAATCCCGTCACTCAACCATGGGGCGACTGGTAGACACGGAGGCCACCGCGCCGGCGGCCTCCGTGGGCCATCGCTGATCAGGCGGCGGCCCCGATTCCTGGCTTTAATGTGACAATCCGGCACCTACGACCCATCCCGTGACTACCTGACGCCGATCGGGATCCGCGACCTCCGGCCCGGGGGGTACGATCCCGCGCGATGACCACCATCGGGTCGAGCCAGGGGATCACCGAGGACGACCTCCGCCTGTTGCGCGACGACACGCCCGGCTGCGCGACCCGAATCCACCTGAACAACGCGGGCGCTGCGCTGATGCCCCGGCCGGTGATCAAGGCGATCCAGGACCACATCGACCTGGAGGCGCGGATCGGCGGGTACGAAGCGGCGGCCACCGTGGCGGACCGGGTGCACGGCGTGTACACCGAGGTCGCGGCGCTGATCGCCAGCAGCCCCCGGAACGTGGCCCTCGTGGAGAATGCGACCGTCGCGGTCTCGCAGGCGCTGTCCGCCTTCGATTTCCACTCGGGCGACGTCCTGGTCACGACGCACAGCGACTACACCTCGAACCAGCTGATGTACCTGGCACTGGAGCGGCGCAGCGGCATCTTGGTGCAGCGGGCGGACGACCTGCCCGAAGGGGGCGTGGACCCGGATTCTCTCCGGCGGCTTGTGCGCCGAACCCGCTGCCGGCTGGTCGCCGTCACGTGGGTGCCGACGAACTCCGGGATGGTGCAGGCGGCCGCGGACGTGGGCCAGATCTGCCGGGATGCCGGGGTGCCCTATCTCCTGGACGCGTGCCAGGCCGCAGGGCAGCTGCCGATCGACGTGGACCTGCTGGGCTGCGACTTCCTTGCCGCGACCGGCCGGAAGTTCCTGCGCGGACCGCGGGGCATCGGTTTCCTGTACGTCTCCGATCGGATGCTGGACGCGGGCGTCTACCCGCTTTCGCTCGACATGCGCGGTGCGGACCTCGTGGCGGCGGACAGCTTCGAGCTGGTACCCGACGCGCGGCGGTTCGAGAACTGGGAGTTCGCGTACGCGCTCGTGCTGGGCCTGGGCGAGGCCGTGCGCTATGCGCGGCAGGTGGGCATCGAGGTTGGCGGCGGGCGCGGGCGCCGGCTGGCGGACCTCGTCCGGGCCGGCCTCGCCGCCATGCCGGCCGTGCAGCTCGTGGAGCCGGGCGTTGACCACTGTGCCATCGTGACCGCAGCCGTGGGTGGCTGGCAGGCTGACGAGCTGGTGCTGCGTCTCCGTGAGCGTGGCATCAACACGAGCGCGTCGGTGAGCGGGCCAGGTCCGTTCGCAGGCCGCGGCGCGGGCCCCTCCATCCTCCGGATCTCGCCGCACTACTACAACACCGAAGACGAGATCGCCGCCGCGCTCGACGCGGTGGCGCAGCTTGTCGGCGAAGGTCCCTCGGCGGCCTCGAGTGGCGGCGGGGCCCGGGATAGCTGAAACGCGGGCCCGTCGCCCCGTTCGCGGCCCCATTTCGCGCGACTCCGGCCCGGCCGCCGCCGGACCACCCGATGCCGGGTGAGGCGCTACGATCCGGCGACGCCGCTGACGCAGCCGGCTGCCTTCTCGCGTCAGTGCACCTCGTAGCCCGGGTCGGAGGAAGAGCATGTCGAACCAGGCGAGCCAGCCGAACCTGCGCGAGCGGATCCTCAAGGGCGAACTGCTGGTCGGGACGTTCCTCAACCTGGGTGCGCCGCAGGCGGTCGAACTCGCGGGACTGGCCGCCCTCGACTGGCTGCTGATTGACCTGGAGCACGGTGCCGGCACCGAGGCAGACCTCCTGCCGCAGCTCTACGCCGCAGAGACCACCGGCGTACCGGCGCTGGTCCGGGTGGAGGTGACCGCGCGGCTGCGGATCGGCCGGGCGCTGGACCTGGGGGCCGCCGGCATCATGGTCCCGCGACTCGAGACGCCCGCCGAGGCACGGGATGCGGCGTCCTTCGTCCGGTACCACCCCGACGGCGTGCGCGGCATCGCCCTCATCACGCGCGGCGCGGAACTTGGTCGCATCGGCCACGGCGACGTTCGCCGCAAGAGCGCCACGCTGCCGCTCGTCGTCCAGGTGGAGAATCCCTCGGCAGTGGAGCACGCGGCCGAGATCGCGGGGATCGATGGGGTGGACGTCCTCTTCGTGGGTCCAACGGACCTGACGCACAGCCTGGGCGTTCCGGGCGACTTCGCGAGCCCTGTCTACCTGGAGGCACTCCGTCGCGTCGTGGCCGCCGCGCAGGGCGCGGGCAAGGAAGCCGGGATCCTGCTCCGTCGGGTGGAGGACCTGGACCGGCACGTGGACATGGGCTTCCGGTTCATCGGTGTCGGGTCGGATTCCGTCTGGGTCGCCGATGGTGCCGCCGCCGCCGTCGCGGGGGCCCGCCGGGCGGGCGACCGCATCGCCTGAGGACGCGCTCACTGGCCCATGCCGGACCCGATCCCCACGGACGATCTCTACGCGCAACTCGACGTGCCGGCGGACGCCGACACTCCGGCGATCGACCGGGCCTGGCGAGCGCTCCTCAAACAGCATCATCCGGACGTTGCCGGCACGGTGTCGCTGGAACTCGCGAAACGCATTAACGTTGCCCATGACTGGCTGGCCGACGCGACGCGGCGCGCGCGGTACGACGCCGCCGTCCGCCAGCGCGGGGGACGACGCGTGGGCACGGAACCCGCGGGGCGCGCCCGCCAGGCCTCGCCATCAGCGGGCTCGACTCGACGTCCGCAGCCACGGACACAGCCACGGCCCGCACGCCCGGCCCACGCCTCGCCGGCGGCAGACGACCTGGACGAAGTATTCGGGGCAGCGGGCTCCGCGATCCGCTCCTTCCTGGCGCAGGCCGCCGCGCTGACCGCGAACGACATCGACCGGCTGACCGTGTCCGAGCCGACGGATCCCGTGTCGGAGTTGCGGGAGCTGATCCCGTCGGAACTCTGGGCCCGGATCCGCGCCTTCGACGAACGCCTTGTCGCGGTGTGCGCCCCGGGCGTCATGGCCGACGCGCGCGCGGCGACTGCGGCACGCGGATACGGGCATGCCCTCGTGCTCGAGGACTTCCTCTGGTACTACCTTGCCGACGCCGAACCGCTGCTCGAGCAGATGCGACGCGGCTGGGAGTGCTCGGTGGGCCTGCCCCGCTACGGCCCGAACACGGACGAGGTGTCCGCGCTGCTCGTCCGTCTGGAACGCGCGATGCCGAGGCAGGCGGCGGCACTGGCGGCCGCGTGGGACGGGCTGGGCGACCCGCTGCCGTGGCCGGCCGATGCGTGGGAGTTCGACTTCGCGGCATTCGAGGTGTCAGCCGCCCTCGCCCGGCGCGATGCCGGCCGGATCGCCGCCCTGCTCCCGGCGCCCGACGAGGCCGCCGCACTCCGCTGGCGCGGAGCATTCGGGAGCACCGCCCACGTCGTCACGCTGCGGCCCATCTTCCCGCCCCGCGCCTATGCGCGCTACCAGCGCGCCTGGGGTCCGCTCGGCGGACCGATCTCCCGCCGGACGACCGGCGAAGCCCCACGACCCACGGTCCGGCGCGCCTGAGAGCGCGAGCAGCGGCCGTCCCGCTCAGGCGCGGGACGCCACGAGTCTCGGCAGGAGTCCGGCGAATTCGGCCAGCGAGTCGAGCACGTGGTCCGCACCGGAGGCGGCGAGGGCGAACCGATCATCGAGTCCTGTGGCCACGGCGACCGCAACGACATTCGCAGCCAGCGCGGCCCGCACGTCCTCGATCTGGTCGCCGACATAGACGTCCACCCCGAGTTCGAGCATCGTGTTGGTCTTGGCCGGTCCGTGGCGCCAGCCCACGACGCCGTCGACGGCGCAATGGAGCTGTTCGAGGTGCAGGCGTGCCGTGGGTTCGTACTTGCCGGTGATGACGAGGACCCGGCCGAACGATCGCGCGGCCTCGAGAGCATCCGCGGCACCAGGCAGGAGGGTCACGAGGCGCATCGCCTCGCGGCTGTACACCGAGCGATAGACGTCTCCAAGGGCATCGGCATCGTGACCTGGGTACCACTCGGACAGCGTTGTCTCAAGCCGACCGCGAACGCCGGCCTCGAACCGTCCCGGAACTACGGGTTCGCCCACGGACTCGGCGACTGCTCGGAGCGAGTGGATGATGGCCGGACGGCTGTCGATGAGCGTGAGGTCGAGATCGAACGCCGTGACGAACGTCATGTTTCGAGGATAGGCGGTCGTCTGGCACGTCGATCAACGAAGAGCCGGTGATGAGGACCTACCGGTACGAGGCAGCCTGGGTCAGGTACAACTCCCGGTAGGCGCCGTCCCGGGCGAGCAGTTCGGCATGCGTGCCGACCTCGGTCACCCGCCCGTTCGCGACGACGGCGATGAGGTCCGCGGTCCGCACGGTTGACATCCGGTGCGAGACGATCACCGTGATCGATCCGGTTGCGCGGGCGAACGCCGAGGCTGCCTCATAACGTTCGAAGAGCCGAGCCTCTGCCGCCGCGTCAAGCGCCGCCGTGGGTTCATCGAGCAGGAGCAGGCGCGGCTCTATGCGCATCATGGCGCGGGCAAGCGCGAGCTTCTGCCATTGACCCACGGATGGTTCCGCGCCTTCCGGCCAGCTTGCCCCGAGCGGCGTCGCGAGCCCGAGCTGCAGTCCAGCGACGACATCCCCGGCCCCCGCGTCCGCGACAGCGGCCGCCACGACGGCCGAGTCCTCCACCCGTTCGAGGTCGCCGACGCCCACCGTCTCGCGGGTCACAAGCTCGAACCGGCAGAAGTCCTGGAAGCAGGCCGTCAGGCGTAGGCGCCACGCGGCGACGTCAACTTCGCCGATGTCCTGGCCGGCGAGCGTGATCCGGCCCTCGGTTGGCGCATAGAAGCGGGCGAGGAGCTTGACCAGCGTCGTCTTGCCGGCGCCGTTGTCGCCGACCAGGGCGAGGACCGCGCCAGCCGGCACCGCGAGCTCGACGTCGGAGAGCACGTCGTGTTCGGCTCCCGGGTATCGGAACGAGACATGGTCGAAGCGCAGCTCTCCGGGTCCGGGCATCGGGCGCCCCGCTCCGGTTGCCTCGCGCGCGGCCGCCGCGTGATCGGCGAGCCAGAGGTACCCGCTCGTTGCAGCGATCGTCCGCTGGACGTCGCCGATCGAGTAGAGGAAGTACTGCGTCTGCCAGGTGAGGCCGCGCACGAGGTAGTACGCGAGGAACAGGTCACCCACGACGAGCCGGCCCGCACGGATGCCACCCACCGCGACGACGAGCACGAACCCGAAGGCGAGCGCGTACACCGCCCAGCCGGCACCCGTGAGGACCACGTTGGCCACGCCGGCCCGCGCGAGGATCCCGTCGATGCGCTGGTCGGCCGCAGCATGGCGGCGAACCAGTTCCGCCCGCGCGTCGAACAGGCGCGCCTCCCCGGCGACCGACGAATCCGTCGCCATCACCAGCATCCGCGCGCGCAGGCGCCGGGCCGGCGCGGCCTCCTCCTCGGCGGCACGGAGGACTCGCTCGCTGCGGCCGGAGAGGTAGATCGCGGGACCCATCGCGAACGGCACCACGAGGAGGACCGGGTCCACGGAGGCGAGGAGGATCGCGCTGACGACCACGTTGAGCGTGAGCGCAGGGAAGCTGAGGACGTCCCCGATGTTGCCGAAGGAGTGGCCCTGGGCACGCAGGGTGGCGAGGCGGTCGAGGTACTCCGGGCGTTCGAGGTGCTCAATGCCGGGAATGCCGCCGGCCAGACCCTGGAGTCGCACGTCGAGTTCGTGGGTGGTCCGCTCCCGCAGCGTGATGTTCACGAACCCGCGGAGGTTGTTGAAGTACCAGAGCCCGCCCATCGTCACGGCTGCGAGCGTCACCGCGACCACCGCCCCTGAAGAATCCCGTCGCACGATGGCATCGATGAAGAGCTTGATCGCGAGCGCCTGGAACGGGATCACGATCCAGCCGACGATCGAGAGGACGGCCGCGATGACCGTCAGGCGGCGGTCTGCCGCAAGTGAGGCGTCGAGGATCGTCGCGACGGTGCGCCACCGCCTACCCATCGGGCGCCTCGAAATGGCGTGCCTGCTGCGCGAACAGGTGGGCATAGCGGCCGCCAGCCGCGACGAGCGCGTCGTGCGAGCCGTCCTCGATGACCCGGCCCTCCTCCAGCACGACGATCCTGTGGGCATGCCGGACACTCGAGAACCGGTGCGAGATGAGAACCGTGGTGAGGCCGGCGGTGAGGTCGAGGAACCGGTCGAAGAGCGCTGCTTCCGCGCGGACGTCTAGCTGCGCGGTGGGTTCGTCCAGGACGAGGACCCGAGCGCCGCGTTCCACGCCGTACAGGGCGCGGGCGAGGGCGATCCGCTGCCATTGGCCGCCAGAGAGGTCTACGCCCCCGAACTCGCGCCCGAGCTGTGTGTCGAGACCGGTGGCCAGGCGATCCACGACATCGTCGGCCATGGCCCGGCTGACGGCCCGCTCCGCAGCGTCCTGATCCGTCGTTGGCCGCCCGAGCACGACGTTGTCGCGCGCAGTAAACGGGTAGCGGACGTAGTCCTGGAAGATCGCCGCCACGTCCGCCTGCCATGCCGGCCGGATCGTCCGGATATCCATCCCACCCACGGTGATGCGCCCGGCGTCCGGGTCGAGGAGGCCTGCGAGGAGCTTCACGAGCGTCGTCTTGCCGGCACCGTTCACGCCGACGATCCCGAGTGCTGCACCTGCGTGGATCCGGAGGTTGAGCCCGTCGAAGACAGCATGCGCCGTCCCCGGATAGCGGAACGTCACGTCCTCGAAGGCGATGTCCGCGGCGGGGGCCTGGAGTGCCGAATCGCCGGGAACGGCTGGCAACTCGCTCTCCGCCGCGCGAGGAGCAAGCGGCAGACGTTCGATCGCCACCAGCGGCCGCGTGGCCTCGCGGAGCGTGACGACATGCCAGGGGAACCAGAAGTTCACGAGGCCGCCGGCGCCCTGGAGGTAGAGCGCGGCCTGGGTGACGGTGACGTGCCCGTCGAGGGCCGATGCCATGATCAGCCCGAGCACGAGCAGATGGCTGCCGATCAGGACCGCGATCGTGAGGAGGGCGGCCTTGCGCGTGCCGGCACGATCGCGCCAGAGCGGCGTCATCGCCTCCGTCCAGGCAGCGTGCGCCCGGTCCTGGAACCAGGCTCCCAGGCCGAAGACACGCGCCTCGCGCCCGGAGGCGGGTTCAAATGCCTGGTCGCGCAGGTAGTGCGCCCGCCGCAGGCCCGTCTGCCGCCGGCCTGCCCCGGCCGCGTCTGTTTCCCGAGTTCTCGTCCCCCAAACGGTCATGAGGATGAAGCCGCTGGCAATGGCGATCGGCACCCACCACGAGAAACCGGCGAGGAGGACGATGGATCCGGCCGCCACGACCAGCGCCCGGAAGATCTCGAGCATCGAGTACACGGCGTCTCGGGGCGGGAACGATGACGCCTCCCACGCATGCGCGAGTTCGGCCGCATCGCGGAAGTCCGGCGTGTCGAGGTGGGCGATCGTGTCCGGGCCGAGTGCGGCGGCCATCACCCGCCGTTGCGCCCAGCGATCCACGTGGCGTCCCAGGTACTCGTTCAGCAGGCTGAGCACCGGAGAGCTCAGCTGCAGAAGAAAGACGATCGCCACGATCACCGGCACCCAGAGGTCCAGGCGAACGGCTCCCGGGTCGGCCGCGACGTCGCCGGCGAACAGCGAGACGGTCACGTAGAGCGCGAGCGGCACCAAGCCGAAGAGGAGCGAGACGAGGGCCATCGCGGCCGTGGTCACCGGTGCGGCCCGCATGCAGGCGCGGAGGGCCACAACGAATGGCCAACCGCCCAGTCGCCCGATCACGCCGCCAGCCGTCGCGCCTGCGCTCGACACGCGCGCTCCCTCCCCAAGCTGTGGGCGGCGATCCTACACGGAGCCTGCGGTCACGGAGCGTCCGTGGGTCACTCCGGTTAGGGCGGGCAGGCCCACGAGGTGCCCGGCCCGGTGATGGGCACGCAGGGCCTCGGCCCGGCCCCGGTTCAGCCGGCAGCGCCCTCGATCCGCGAGAGTTCGGCCGCGCGTTCGGCAGCCTGGTGGGCGTCGTAGGCGGCCAGTTCCGGGTACCACCACGCGACCGCGGCCAACCCCAGCACGCACAACAGCCCGCCGCTCACGACGGAGAACGGGGCGTTGACCGCGGCCGCCACGGCCGTCGCTTCGAGGTCGCCCAGCCGCGGCCCGCCGGTGACCACGGTGAGATGCAGGGCGGAGAGGCGGCCGCGGAGATGGTCCGGCAGGTTCACCTGGAGGATCGTGCTGCGGAAGATCGCGCTGAACATGTCTGCCGCGCCGGCGATCGCCAGGAAGAAGAGCGCGAGCGGGAAGGAGAATGTGACCAGTCCGAAGGCCGCAATGGCCAGGCCCCATGCCGCCACGGCCACCATGACGGCCCGGCCCTGGAACCTGACCCGGTGCACCCAACCGGTGAACAACGCGCCCAGCAGGGCTCCGGCGGCCGGCGCCGCGGTCATCAGGCCCACGCCCTCGGCGCCGGCATGGAAGACATCGAGGGCAAGGATGGGGAAGAGCGCGACCGGCATCCCGAAAATCATCGCGTCGAGGTCCACCACGAAGGTCGCGAGGAGGACCCGTGTCTTCCGGGCATAGCGCAGCCCCTCGCGGATTGCGCCGAAGCTGAATCGGGGCGCCGAGTCCAGCGGTGGCATCGGCCTGAGTCCCAGCAGCGTGGCGACGGAGACCGCGATGGCGAGCGCGTTCATCGCGTACGCGGCCGACAAACTCAGCCACGCGATCAGCGCGCCGCCGAGCGCCGGCCCGACAACGCTGGAGATGTTCCAGGTGACCTGTGAGATGGAGATTGCCCAGGGCAACTCGTCCCGCGGCACCACCCGGAACATCGCGGAACTACGCGCCGGCTGCTCAACGGCCGTGATCGCTCCCAACAGGAAGGCCACCGCGTAAATCAGGATGATCGGCGGGTCCGGGAGCGCGGCGACCAGCGCCAGGATCACGCTGCACCCGAGGAGCCCGGCCTGGGTAATCAGGAGCAGACGTCGTCGCTCCACCGTGTCGGCGATCGCACCGCCCACCATCGAGAACGCGAGGAGCGGGACCAGTTGCACGACCGCCAGGGCGCCGATGGCGAGCGGCGAGCGGGTGAGGACGTAGAGCTGGTACGGCAGGGCGATGACGGCGATCTGGCGCCCGAGCCCACCCACCAGCGCGCCGATCGTGAGCAGGCGGAACTCCCGGTGCAGCCGCAACCGGCCCACGTCCACGACCACGCTGCCCAACCGCGCCACCGGGACGTTGCTCCTCCGTTGGGCTTTTCGACCGACCTCCCGCCGGACGACCGGGGCCTGCCGACAGGCGAACAGACTACCGGAGGCTCCGACAGACCTTTCGATGTCTGGCGGCCTCCCCGGCCTCGAGGCGTTGGCGCCCTCGGACGTGGCAGCGGCGCCGGGCGTTTGGCCACCTGCGGTAGGCTGGCGGCCAATCGATTCGGTCCTCCGGCGCAGGCGCTCCGGCAGGCCGCGAACCAGTGCAGTTTCGAGGGGACCATGCTCGCAGTCGTCAAGGAACGACCCGTCGCCGGGGTCGTGGTCAAGGACATCCCGCGGCCCTCCGCCGCACCCGGCGAAGTCCTGGTGAAAGTCCGCGCCTCATCCATCTGCGGGACGGACATCAGCATCTACGACTGGACGCCATGGGCCGCTGGCCACATCACGCCGCCCATGGTCATGGGCCACGAGCTGGTAGGCGAGATCCTGGAGATCAACGGCGATCCGGGCGCCCTCACCGCGGGGGACCTCGTGTCGTCCGAGACGCACATCTTCTGCGGGCACTGCTACCAGTGCCAGATCGGCAACCGTCACATCTGCGAGAACATGGAGTTGTTCGGGATCGGCCGCGACGGCGGATTTGCCGAGTACGCCACGATCCCCATCCGCACGACCTGGAAGAACGATCCGTCCCTGGACCCGGAGGTCATGAGCGCGCAGGAGCCGCTGGGCAACGCGGTGCATGTCGTCACGAAGGGCGACGTGGCGGGCAAGACCGTCCTGATCCTGGGCCTGGGGCCGGTGGGCCTGAGCGCCGTGGCCGTCGCCAAGGCGTACGGTGCAAAGCGGGTCATCGGCGTCAACCGGCACGAGTACCGCCGGAACCTGGGCCTGAAGATGGGCGCGGACGAAGTGCACGAGCACGTGCCCGCCTCGCTCGAAGGGCAGGCCGACGTGGTCCTCGAGATGTCCGGCAACACCGACGCGGTGGAGGATGCCCTTCGGGCGGCGCGCATCGCTGGCCGGATCGTCCTCTTCGGCATCCCCAAGGCGCCGGCGTCCATCGACATCGGGAAGTGGATCATCAACAAGGAACTCTCGTTCGAGAGCGTATTCGGGCGCCGAATCTGGTCAACCTGGTACCAGGTTTCCGATCTGCTCCTGTCGGGCAGGGTAGATCTCGGCGCCCTGGTGACGCATCGCTACCGGCTCGCGGACTTCGAGGAAGCGATGAAGGTTATGCGCTCCGGCCAGTGCGGCAAGGTCGTGCTGACACCCTGATCGTGGCAGCGCCCCGGGGGCGCCCGGGCGCCTGAACCTGCCTGGTGGTCAGGCGGTTGCTGCTACGCGCGCGCGTAGCGGACCGTGGGGCCCCACTCAGCCACCCAGCGACTATTGGGCGCCCATCCGCCCGATGCTCTCGGCATCGCAACCGCATTTCGTGCACGATCGGTGTCGATCGAGCTGTCCGCGAGTGCCAGATTGGCGGCTACCAGCCGTGGCGCGGGTAGGTGGTGATCAGGCGACCGGGCCGGGCGGCTACCAGTCGTGGCACGGGTAGGTGGTGCCGAGGCGACCGGGCCGGG
>JANPDJ010000232.1:0-4373 GCA_031431395.1 Chloroflexota bacterium
GCCCGGCGGCAACCCCGGGGGCCGGCGCCGGGTCAGCCCGGATCAGGCCTCGTCGAGCTCGTCCGGCTCTTCTTCGAACGCCTCATCACTCGTGATCTCGGCCGGGAGGACGCGATCGAGATCCTCGATCCCCTCGTCCTCGTCGTCGTCCTCGAGATCCTCCTCCAGGTCCATCTCCTCGCGCACCAGCGTGCCGCGCGTGTACGGCCGGAGGTCCGTGAGCTTGGCCGCGGTGGGGAACGAGACCTTCCCGTAGTTGCGTGGGTCCTGGTAGATCTCGCGGATGATGATCCGGACGTCCTTGTCGCCGAGGCTGGTCACGCCGGCCGCGTACTTGTTGCCCTCGGCGAGCAGCTTGAGCAGCCGGGCCGCAACGCGCGGGTCGACGATCCCGATCCGCATGCCGTTGCTGTGGGCGATGAGCCTGTTCGCCTCGGCCGTCAGTTCCACCGAATCACCGGGATTGACCTGCGCGAGCTTGCGTGGGTCGGCGAGATCCGTGAGAAAGGCGAACCCGGTCTTGCCGGTCTCTTCCACGAAGATGCTGACTGGCGCCTTGGAGCCGGCCATGGCGGGCACCGTTCGCTCGCCCGCTTCGACGAGCAGCGTCCGCAGGCGGTCGATGTTCCGCTCCGCGATGCGGTTCGTGGGGTCCAGCGCCAGCGCCGTCTGGTAGTGCTCGCGGGCCGCGCCAAGCTCCCCGAGTTCCCACAGCGCCTTCGCGAGCCGGTTCTCCGACTCGGCGTCCGGGCCCAGCGCGATCAGCTTGCGGTTGGTCTCCGCTGCGTCAGCCCAGCGCGCCTGCGCTGCCTGGTGAATGGCCTGCTCCGCCAGCTGGCGCTTGTACCGCGTCTGGCTCGCTGTGTTCGACGACCTGGAGTCGAGTTCGGGGAAGGTCAAGGAGACGTCCTTTCGGAACTGTTCTGCGTGCCGCGCGCGACGGCGCCCGCCGGGGGCACGAATCGGAGCATTGACTTGTAGCACGACGCGGCGATGCCGTCAAAGCCGGGCCTTCCAGCGTGGTGGGCCGGTCAGTGCGGCCGGGCCGGGCCGCCTCCAGGCCGGGCCGCCTCCAGGCCGGGCCGGTCAGTGCGGCCGGGCCGGGCCGGGCCGCCTCCAGGCCGGAAATGAAGCGGGAATTCACAAGGCATGCGCCGGAGAGCCGGTGTGACCTTCCTGCCGGTCGGTTTCGTAACTCCTGGTTGCTTTCTGGCCCTCTGGAGGCACCGCAGGGGTGTCGAGGTGGGTTGGCTGTCAAACTGCAGTTCATTGCCGCCGAGCCGTTGATCGATGGCCGCCGAGCCGTTGAGCCGTTTGAGCCGCCGAGCCGTTGAGCCGTTTGAGCCGCCGAGCCGTTTGAGCCGCCGAGCCGTTGATCGGTGGCCGCCGAGCCGTTGTTCGGTGGCCGCCGAGCCGTTGATCGGTGGCCGACGGCCGATGGCCGGGTTGGGCGCCCGCGCGTTCGCCTGCTCGGCCGCGAACCGCTCGCCCGGCGCACCTACTCCGCGGCGGCTATGCGCGGAGTCGCATGTTCCAGGCGATGACCACGACCGAGAGAAGCACGAGCATGCCCACTTGCCATCGCCAGCGCGGATCGCGGCGGATGGATGGCGTCGTCGCGTTGAGGGCGTCCCACAGGTAGACAAGCAGCGTCAGCAGTGCGGGTCCCAGCAACTGCGGGATCGCCATCGCACGCAGCAGGCCCGCGCCAATGGCCACGACCGCGGCGAACCCCGCCCCCGACACCGCGGCCTCGCGGCGCAACGCGGGACCGAGCCGCGCCAGCCGGAATCCGAGGAGCAGCGCCACCGCGGCATCGCCCATCGCCAGCAGGACCAAATCCTGCTCCGCCAGCATCGGCGCGCCCAACCTGGCAACGCCGCCCTCCACCATCGATGCGACCCCGGCGAACCCGAGGAATGCCGTTGCCAGCGACACGAGGACAACCTGCCAGCGGATCGGTTCGGGGTCCATGGACTGCGCCAGGGAGCGCTCGAGGCGGATCGAACGGTCGAGCAGGACGAATCCGATGACCAGCACCCCGGCGATTCGCCAGTCAAACGGGACAAGACGCACGGCCAGCGCCATCGACGACGCCAGCACAGCCGGGACGATCCCCGATTCGAGCGATGCCGCGCCGCCGATGACCGCATCCCAGCGCAGGCGGAGGCGCGGCGCGGGACCGCCAGCATCACGTCCCGAATCCGTCGCTGTGCGACTCCACGAGACGCCTGCCAGAACCCCGAGGCCAAGGATGCCCGCAACCAGCCACGCAATTGGTCCATCGACCATGCGCGCCATGAGGATCACGGCGGCGGCCCCCACGACAAGCTGCCGGTCGGCCGAGGCCCGCTCCGACACGGCCGGCAGCGGCGCCCGGGGCCCGGTCGCCATGCCGCGGCCCTGCCGGCCGCGCGATTCGCCCGTCATGGCGCGCCGACCCCCGGGTACGGCCGCTCGTCGGCCCCCGGCCCAGCCTGCAGTCGCTCGGCCTTTCCCGCGAGCCACGCGAGGAGGCGCTCGCGTGGCCACGTGTTGAGCACGATCTCCGGCGAGACCCACGCACGGCGTGCCTGGGCGATCCCCCAGCGGACGTTGTCGAGTTCGCCAACGTTGTGCGCGTCCGAGTCCACGGTCAGGAAGCAGCCCACTTCGGCGGCGCGACGCGCCCGAACGTCCGAGAGATCCAGGCGGTGGTCCGATCCGTTGATCTCCAGCGCGGTGCCGGTTCGGGCCGCCTCTGCGTAGACCGTCTCCCAGTCGAGATCCAAATCGTCGCGTGACTGGATCATCCGGCCGGCCGGATGGGCGATGACGTCGACGTGGGGTGAGCGGATGGCCGTGAGCGTCCGCGACGTCAGCTGCTCGCGGGGCTGCCGGCGGGACACGTGAAGCGATGCGACGACCAGGTCGAACCGTTCCAGCAGCGGGTCCTCGTAGTCCAGCCGGCCGTCCGCGCGGATCTCCAACTCGCAGCCGTGCAGCAACTGGAACCCGTTCGGCGATGCACCCTCGGGCAGGTCACCGCGCGCCTCTTCCCGGGCGAACCGTTCGTTGAGGCGGGCGATGATCCCCCGCTGTTCTTCCACCTGCGAGGGCGACAGCCCGTGCGCGATGGCCAGGCTGATCGAGTGGTCCGTCAGGACCTGGTACTCGTACCCAAGCCGACGGCAGGCTTCGGCCATCTCGGCGATGGGATGGACCCCATCGGACCATTCCGAGTGGGTGTGTAGATCGCCGCGCAGATCGCCCCGGGCGATCAGCGACGGCAGCGAGCCGGCAATCGCGGCCTCGATCTCGCCGCGGTCCTCGCGCAACTCGGGCTCGATGAACGGCAGGTCGAGGAACGCGTAGACCTCTTCCTCGGTCGCGAAGGTGCGGAGATCGGCCAGTGGATCGGACGCGTCGCGCGGCTCGCCGTCCGGAGCCAGGCGGACGAAGCCGTACTCCGACAGGCTCCAGCCCCGGTCGCGCGCCCGACCGCGAAGCCGGACGTTGTGCTCCTTCGACCCCGTGAAGTGGACCAGGTACGAACCGGCCTGCCCGGGCGGCATGACCATCAGATCCACCTGCGGGCCGCGAAAGAGTCGGACGGCCGCCCTGTGGGAGCCACGGGCTCCGACACGCTCCACCGACGGCAGCCCGACCAGCCGGTCGAGGAGCGCCGCCGGCTGCGTCGTCTCGGCCAGGAGATCGATATCCCCGACCGTCTCGCGCCGCCGACGCCAGGAACCCGCCGCGCGGAGGCTCACGAGTCCCGGTCTCGGCGAGAGTTCGGCCAGCAGCGCCTCCACCAGCTCTTCCGCCGCACCCAGCAGGAGCCGCCGCGGGTTCGCCTCCAGCGCGGCGATGCCGTCCAGGATGGACGCCTCGGTCTTCTCCGAGAGCCCCCGGACGTTGCGCAGGTGGCCGGCCTCCGCGGCATGGCGCAGGTCCTCGAGGTTCTCGATGCCCAGGGTCTCGTACAGGACCTTGACGGTCCGCGGGCCAACCCCAGGCACCCGCAGCAGTTCCACCAGCGCCGGCGGCACCTCGGCCCGCAGCCGGTCGTAGAACGCCATGTGCCCGGTCGTCGCGAGCTCGCGGATCTTGTCGCCGATGGCTGCGCCCACGCCCGGCACCTTCGGCAGGTCCCCCGACCGATAGCCTTCGGCGACATCCCGAGCGGTGTGGGCGATCGCATCGGCGGCGCGGTGGTACGCAACGGTCTTGTAGACGAGCTCGCCCTTGACCTCCAGCATGTCGCCGATCTCGTGGAAGACGCGCGCAAGGGCCCCGTTCGAGAGGGGCCCGGTTTCGCCGTCGGCATCGGCCGCGGCGGCAGGGAGGGGCGGATTCCGGTCGCGGGGCATCAACGACGATGGTAGCCAACG
>JANPDJ010000233.1:0-3798 GCA_031431395.1 Chloroflexota bacterium
GATCGCCGGCCGCGACCCGGAACTGCTCGCCAGCATCGCCGGCACCCCGTTCTACGCCTACGACCTGGACGTCGTCGAGCGGCGACTCGCCGCACTTCGGGCGGTCCTCCCCCGGTCCTTCGAAGTCGCGTACGCGACCAAGGCCAATCCGTCCCTGGCCGTGGTGGCGTTCTTGGGCTCCCTTGGGGTCGGCGGCGACATCGCGTCCGGCGGCGAACTGGAACTCGTGGAACGGGCCGGAATCGCGGCCTCGCGGGTGATCTTCACGGGACCCGGCAAGAGCGACGCGGAGCATCGGGCGGCGATCACAGCCGGGATCCGGGCGATCACGGTGGAGTCGCCGGGCGAACTGGCCCGGCTGGAGGCCGTAGCTAAATCACTTGGCCGTCGCGTGCCGATCCTGCTGCGCTGGGCCGTCGGCGAGCGTAGTCGCCACGAGAGCGTCCGCATCATCGGCGACGCCGGCGCCGGCAAGTTCGGGATGGGCGCCGACGACCTCCGGGCAGCCGCCGTGCGGGCCGCCGGGTCACCGCACGTGACGCTGCTGGGCCTCCACGCGTTCGGGGCATCGAACCTCCGGGACGCTGATGCGCTCGTGGAGCATGTCGAGGCGACAGTGGCATTCGCGGCCGAGGTCATGACCGCGGCCGGCCTGCCATTGCGCCTGGTGGATGCGGGCGGCGGCCTGGGCATCCCCTACGACGACGCGTCAACCCCGCTGGACCTCGCGCGCCTGGGCTCCGGTCTCAGCGCGCTGGCCGCGCAATGGGCGACGGACCCGCGCCTTGCGTCACTGCAGGTGCTGCTGGAGCCCGGGCGGTTTCTCGTCGGACCGGCAGGCGTGTACATCACCCGCGTCATCGATGTGAAGCGGCTCGACGGACGGACGGTGGCGATCGTCGATGGCGGGATCCATCACGTTCTCCGGCCTGCCCTCGTGCGACAGCCGCACCGCCTGATCCGCGTGGGCGATACGCACCACGAATCCGGAATGGGACGGGTCACCGCCGTCGCGGCCGTCGCCGGGCCCCTCTGCACCGGCCTGGACATCCTGTCCCCGAGCGCGCCGGTGGGCGACGTCCAACCCGGTGACCTGCTGGCCGTGCTGGACGTGGGCGCCTACGGTTTCACCGAATCCATGCCGCTCTTCCTGTCGCGCGCCACCCCCGCCGAACTGGTCCTGCGAGACGGGCAGGCGCTGATCGCGCGGCCGCCCATCCAGCCACGGCACTTCCTGGACCAACAGCGCCTGCCGGACTGGTAGAGCGCTCAGGAGCTCGCCGCAGCCCGGACGTCAGCGCCCGGCCGGCATCGCCTCTTGGGCGGCTGGAGACACAGAAATCGCCGGGGTGTGCTGAATGCGGGCCGCCGGTGGAGGCACGGTGACAACCGTGGGCGCAGTGGGCTCGACAAGCAGGAACTCCCCGCAGGCATCCGGCCAACGCGCCAGCAGCTCAGCTGCGCGCCGGCTGCCCGACCTTGCATGCTCGTCCAGCAGCACGCGCAGGTCCTCTGCGAGGCGCGTCTCGGCCAATGCCGGACGACGGGCGGTGACACTGCCCAGGTCGAGCCGCCCCTGGGCCGAGTTCGCGGGATCCCAGATCCAGGCACGCCCGCCGGTCATGCCGGCGCCGAAGTTGCGCCCGACGGATCCCAGGACCACTACGGTCCCGCCCGTCATGTATTCGCAACCGTGCGCCCCGACGCCTTCGACCACGGCGGCCGCGCCACTGTTGCGAACGGCGAAACGGATCCCGGCCCGGCCCACGAGATGGAGGCGTCCGCCGGTCGCCCCGTACAGGCACGCGTTGCCGGCGATGGCCTGGTCGCCCTGCTCGAAGGTTGTGTCCGCGGAAGGCCCGACCACGATCGTTCCGCCCGACAGGCCCTTGCCGACGTAGTCGTTCGCAACGCCGTCCAGCCGCAGGGCGACCCCCGCGCGCACGAAGGCCCCGAGGCTCTGGCCGGCCGCCCCCGCGAGGCGGTATTCGACGAGGGGAGCGCCTGAGGCGTCCCCGGACACCGACGCCCCGAGCGTGGGCTGGCGCGTCAGGACGCCGGAGAGGGCCGCTCCCACCGCGCGCTCGGACGGAGTGATCGCGGCATGGACCACGGCCCGTTCCCCGCCCGTGAGGCTCGCTGTGGCCTCATGGGTCAGGCGCTCGTCGAGGAGCGATGCCTTCGGCCCATCCGACGTGGGGCCGCCGAACCGCGGCGCGCGTCCGCGACGGCTCGCCGGGACGACCCAGGCGGGGCCGCCGAGAAGGGGCGCGAGGTCGAGCGGCGCATCGGCGATCGCGTCGAGGCGATCGACGCGGCCCACGGCGTCCTCCACGGAGCGGAAGCCCGCTGCGGCCAGTTCCCGGCGCAGATCCTCTGCGATGGCGGTGAACAACTCCACGATCTGCTCCGGTCGCCCGGTGAACTTGGCCCGAAGGTCCTCGCGCTGGGTCGCGATCCCGGTGGGGCACGTGTCGAGGTGGCACTGGCGTGCCATGTCGCAGCCCAGCGCGACCAGTGCCATGGTCCCGAACCCGTACTCCTCCGCGCCCAGCAGCGTCGCGACGAGGAGATCCCGACCGGTCTGGAGACCGCCGTCCGTCCGCAGCACGACCCGGTCGCGCAGGCCCTGGCGGACGAGGACCTGGTGTGCTTCGGCGAGTCCCAGTTCCCACGGCAGGCCGGCGTGCTTGATCGAGGCGAGCGGGCTCGCGCCCGTCCCACCGGCATGACCGCTGATCAGCACGTAGTCCGCGTGCGCCTTGGCCACCCCGGCCGCGATCGTGCCGACGCCGGTGGTGGCGACCAGCTTGACGCCGATGCGGGCGGTGGGATTGATGGCGCGCAGGTCCGCAATGAGCTGCGCCAGGTCTTCGATGGAGTAGATGTCGTGATGGGGCGGCGGGCTGATCATCGTCATGCCCGGCTGGCCGCGGCGCAGCGTGGCGATCAGTTCCGTGACCTTGGCGCCCGGCAGCTGGCCGCCCTCTCCGGGCTTGGAGCCCTGGGCCATCTTGATCTCAAGCTGCTCGGCGCGGGCGAGGTAGTCCGCGGTCACCCCGAAGCGCGCGGAGGCCACCTGCTTGATCGCGGAATCGTGCGGACGGCCATCCGGGCCTGGCTCGTACCAGGCCGGGTCCTCGCCGCCCTCACCGGTGTTCGAGGCACCGCCCAGCATTCGCATGCCGGCGGCCAGGGCCTGATGCGCTTCCGGCCCCAGCGAGCCGAGGCTCATGGCGGAGGAAACGAAGCGGGCCGCGATCTCGGCGGCGGGCTCCACCCGCTGCAGCAGAACCGGCACGTGCGCCGGCCGGATCCGCAGCAACTCCCGGACGGCGAGCGGTGAGGTCCGGGTGACGGCCGCCCGGTAGGCGTCCAGGCGCGTGTCAAGCGCCTCGGCCTCTGCGGCCGCGGCGAGCGGCGTCCCGGGCCCCACGCCCAGCGAGTGCCCGTTGGCCAGGGCCTGCGTCGCCTTCACCACGGACGGCGCAAACGCGTGGGTCTCGCCCTCTCCACGGAACCGCACGAAGCCGGGGTCTGGCAGGGCCGGCGCCGTTGCGGGCGCGTACGCCGCCAGGGCCCGCGCGACGATCTCTTCGCCGAGCCGGCGGCTTCCAGCCGTTCCGTAGCGCACAGCGGCCGCGGGGAAGCAGCGATCGACCAGTGCTGAGTCCAGCCCGATGACCTCGAACAGCTGGCTGCCGCGGTAGCTCGCGAGCGTGCTGATGCCCATCCGTGCCAGCGTTTTGCGCAGTCCGCCTTCCAGGGCTGCGATCACGTTGGCCTGAGCCTCCTCGC
>JANPDJ010000234.1:0-11269 GCA_031431395.1 Chloroflexota bacterium
GAGCGGGGCGGGACGCTCGTGGTGTCCACCAGCACGCAGGGCATCTTCTATACGCGCTCGGAGCTCGCGAAGCTCTTCGGCCTGCCTGTCACGGGCGTGAGGGTCGAGGCCGCCGCTCTCGGCGGGGGCTTCGGCGCGAAGACGATGATCATGGAGCCCCTTGTCGCCGGTGCAGCACTCGCGCTCGGGCGCGCCGTCCGCCTCGTGCTCACGCGACGGGAGGACTTCGCGATGGCGAACCCGGCGCCGGGTTCGGTCTTCGAGGTGCGAATCGGCGCGGACGGCGACGGCACGCTGACCGGCCTCCGGGCACGCCTGGTGTTCGACGCCGGGGCCTTCTCCGAATCGAGCCTGGAAGGCATTGCCTCGCTCCTCGTCGCCGGGCCCTACCGCTGGAAGGCCTTCGACATCCGCGGATACGGGGTCCTGACCAACCGCGTGGGCACGGGCGCCTATCGCGGGCCCGGTGGCCCGCAGGCCTCGTTCGTCCTGGAGTCGCTGCTCGACGAACTGGCCGAGCGGCTGGGGATCGACCCGGTCGAACTGCGCCGTCGAAACGCCGTCCACGAGGGTGACCCGATGGTGGACGGCGAAACCTGGGAGCGGGTGGGTGCCGCAGAGGTCCTCGCAGCCCTTGCCGGCCATCCGCTCTGGCAGGGCCGCTCAAAGCTGCCGCCGGGCGAAGGGGTGGGCATGGGCCTGGGGGTATGGCCGGGCGGAAGGCAGCCGGCCGCGGCCGTATGCCGCCTGGAACCCAACGGCACGCTCACCGTGATCACCGGCATCGTGGACATGACCGGTGTCGCGACGGGATTCGCCATGATCGCCGCGGAAGTCTTCGGGCTCGATCCGTCGAAGGTCAACGTCGTGGCCGCCGACACCGCCAGTGCGCCGCGTTCGCCGATGTCGGGCGGGAGTGTGGTCACGTACGCAACCGGCCGGGCCGTGATCAAAGCGGCAGCCGCCGCGCGAGAGAAGCTGCTCCACCATGCCGCCGGGCTGATGGAGATCGATCCGGGCGACCTCGAGATCGTGGACGGCATCGTTCGACCCAGGGGCTCCCCGGAGCAGGGCATGAGCGTCGCCGACCTCGCGGAACGGCAGGACGGCTTCAGTGCGACGTCCGAACCCATCGAAGGACTTGGCGGGGCGTCGAAGCCGGCCCGGGCGCCCACCGTTTCGGGCCATCTCGCCCACGTCAGGGTTGATCCCGAATCGGGCGAGGTGCGGGTCCTCGGCTACGTGATCGCCCAGGATGTCGGCCGCGCCCTCAATCCGGCCCTGGTCGAGGGCCAGCTTCGCGGCGGCGCAGCCCAGGGGATCGGGTGGGCGCTGATGGAGGGCCTGCAGTTCGACGACCGGGGCCAGCTCCTCACGGGTTCGTTCATGGACTACGCGGTCCCATACGCGGCCGACGTGCCGCAGATCGAAACGATTCTCATCGAAGTCCCGGCGCCGGACGGGCCCTTCGGCGCCAAGGGAGTTGGGGAGGCGCCGGTCTGCGGCAGTCCCGGCGCAATTGCGAATGCCGTTGCCGCGGCCACCGGGATTCGCATGCGGGAATTGCCGATGACTGCTCCCAGGGTGTGGGCCGCGGTCAACGCGCGTCCCGGCTGACCGCGGAGGACCCCCCGAATCAGCCCGTAGCTGCGACGATGGTGGCCAGTTCGTCGTCAGTCGGTTCCACGAACAGCATCCCGGCAGGGGTCACCACGACCGGCGTCGCGACGTAGCCGGCGGCGTGCAGGCGGCCGCGGACCGTCGTGTCGAGGTTGAGCCGCACATAGCGGAACGCCCGGCCGGCCGCTTCCAGGTAATGGCGAGCACGGGTTGTGTCGTCACAGGTGTCCAACCCATAGACCACCGTCACCGTCGGGTCGCGAAATCCCTCGTCCGTCATCGGCCCCCGTCCCAGGCTGCGTTCAGTTGACCGGGCAAAGATATCGGAGCAGGGACGTCAGGGCGCCGCAGCCGGGCGGCTCAGCGAACTGCGCGGCGATCGCGTGCGAGGGCTGGACGTCCATGCAAACAGGGCCGAACGGCCCTACGTTCCGAGGGTTGCGTTCGTTCTCATACCGTCAGGCTCGCGCCGCCGGCGCGGCCGTCGGTCCGACATCGAGGGGACGCCGATGGGTCGGATGTTGCCGGTCATTTCCCGCCGGGACATGCTCAAACAGGCGGCCGTGGGAGCAGTCGCGGCGTCTGTTGTCGCCCACGAGGCGGTCGGCGCGGCCACGACCCCTGCCCGCAAACATCACTGGGGCATGGTCATCGATACCCAGCGTTGCGTCGGCTGTGAGGCCTGCGTCATCGCCTGCAAGATCGAGAACCAGACCCCGCCGGGCGTCTACTACACGGTCGTGACGCGAGAGCCGTTGCCAGGCGGCGGCAACGACCGGCCCGTCTTCATGACGAAGCCCTGCTTCCACTGCGAAGAGCCGCCATGTGTGCCGGTCTGCCCGGTCAACGCAACGTACAAGCGTCCGTCAGACGGCATCGTCGTCGTCGACTACGACCGCTGCATCGGCTGCCGCTACTGCATCGCAGCCTGCCCGTATGGGGCCCGGTCGTTCGACTTCGGCGATGACTACGAAATGCTCTCCGCGGCCGGGGACCCGATCTCGCCGGAATACAAGCAGTACCGGGTCCGGACGCCCGACGGCTCACCGGTGGGGAACGTCCGCAAGTGCACCTTCTGCCTGCACCTGCAGGACGAGAACGGCGAGTATGACCGTGACGGTGGCCGCTGGCCCGCGTGCGCGAAGACATGTCCCGGCCATGCCATCCACTTCGGTGACCTCGGCGACGCCGAGAGCGAAGTGTCGCGGCTCCTCCGGGAGCGCAATGCGATCCGGCTCAAGGAGGAGCTGGGGACCGAGCCCTCCGTGTATTACCTGTTGTGAGGAGGCCGAGATGACGCTCAAGCGCGCGTTCTGGGCGGTCGGCCTCTTTGGCCTCATTCCGCTCGGCATGGGACTCTACATCCGGTTGACCACGGGCCACGCGGACGCGAACTACGGTTCTCTCGTGCCCTGGGGCCTGTGGGTTGCCCAGTACGTCTACTTCATCGGGCTTTCGGCCGGGGCGTTCCTGCTCTCGTCGCTCGTCTACGTCTTCGGCGTCAAGCGCTTCGAGCCGATCGGGCGGCTGGCGGTGTTCGCCGCGATCGTCTCGCTGCTGCTTGCCCTATTCACGATCTGGATGGACCTTGGCCATCTGGAGCGGTTCTGGCACGTCTTCATCTACCCGAACTTCGCCTCGCCGATGGCCTGGATGATCTGGCTTTACACCACGTATTTCATCCTGCTGGTGGCCGAGTTCTGGCTGCTGATGCGGCGTGACCTGGTCGTCGCGCGATCGCTGGCCGGCTGGCGCAGCTTCGTCGCCCGGATCGCCGCGCTTGGCGCGCGAAACGACTCCGACGAGAGCCTCGCTGCCGACATGCGCAAGGTGAAGGTCCTCGCCACCATTGGGGTCCCGCTCGCGATCATGTTCCATGGCGGCGTGGGCGCGCTGTTCGGCGTCCTGGCGTCCCGCCCGTACTGGAACTCGGGACTCTTCCCGATCATCTTCCTTGTGTCCGCCCTCGCGTCCGGCGGCGCGCTCCTCACTGTCGCGAGCGCGATCTTCCAGGAGGGCTGGCGAGAGCATCGCCAGATGGTCCTGGACCTCGGCAAGATCGTCCTGGGGCTGCTCCTCCTCGATGTCCTCTTCCAGCTCTCGGAGATCCTGGTCGGGGTCTACGGCGCCGATCCAGGCTACGTCGCGAGCCTCAGGCTCGCCGTGGGCGGTCCCCACTGGTACGTCTTCTGGATCGTCCAGGTCGGCATCGGCCTCCTGGTGCCGGTCGCGATCCTCGCATCGCCGCTGGGCCGGGATCCGCGGCTCGTGCCGGTCGCCTGCGCAGCAGTCGTCGTTGGCTTTATCGGCGTGCGGTTGAACATCGTGGTCCCGGGCCTCGCAGTCGAGGAGATCGCCGGCCTGTCCCGGGCCGTCGATGACCCGCGTTACCAGACGAATTACTTCCCGAGCGCCTTCGAGTGGCTCATCACCGTCGGCATTGGCGGACTCGGCCTGCTCATGTTCGGGATCGGTGAGGTCTTCCTGCCCTTGAGCCGGCACCTGCCGGCGCGCCAGAACGCGTGAGGAGAGCGACGATGGACTACAGCGTCAACCGCCGCCGGTTCCTCAAGACACTTGCCGCCGTCGGCGGTGGGGCGGCCGGTATGGCCGTGACCAGCGCGACAGCCGGTGTTGTACGGGGAGCGGATGGGCCGGCCCCCGGGCCGGCCGACCTTGACAAGCGCTACGGACGCGACGCAGGCCAGTGGATTCCGTCGTGCTGCAACGCTTGCGGTGGGCAGTGCGGAATCATGGTCCATGTTGTCGAGGGCAAGGCAGTCAAGATCGAGCCGAACCCCTGGAATCCGAACAACTATTCGAACATCTCCACCGACTTCTTCGCTGACTACGACCCCGCCATTGGCGTGCGCCAGGGCGCGGCGATCTGCCCCAAGGGCAACGCTGGGATCTTCGGGCTGTATGACCCGGACCGGGTGCAGAAGCCGCGGAAGCGCACCAACCCCAAGAAGGGCCTCAACGACGACCCGGGCTGGGTGGAGATCAGCTGGGACCAGGCGATCGAGGAGATTGCCGGCAAGCTCCGGACGATCCGGGACGCGGGACATCCCGAGGAACTCCTCTGGTGGAGCGAGGACCATTCGTTCACGCACCCCCAGCAGGATTTCTGTGCGCTGTTCGGCACCCCGAACTACTCGAACCACTCGAACCTGTGCGACGTATGCCGCAAGGCATCCTTCAAGATGGCGATGGGCGACGAGCGGCCACTGGCCGACTTCGTGCAGTCGAAGTACATCCTGCTGTTCGGCTGGAATCCAACCTCGGCGATCAAATGGGTCCACCTGCCCCGCATCATCACGAAGGCACTCGAGAACGGCGCGCGGATGGTGGTGGTGGATCCACACCTCTCGGACACCGCAGCGAAGGCGCAGGAGTGGATCTCAATCCGTCCGGGCACGGACGGCGCATTTGCGCTCGCGATGGGCCACGTGATCGTTCGCGACAAGCTCTACGACGAATCCTTCGTGAAGGATTGGACGATCGGGTTCGACGAATACGCGAAGCTGGTGGCCGACACCAGCCCGGAGTGGGCCGAGGCGATCACATCAGTGCCGGCTCGGACGATCGAACGGATCGCCCACGACTTCGCGACCACCCGTCCGGCGCTTGCCGACGTCTGGTCCGGACCAGGACAGCACACCAACGGCGTCCAGGGTGGGCGCGCCATTGCACTTCTGAACGCACTGGTCGGCTCCTTCGACCGACCGGGCGGCATGATCATCCCCGACAAGCGGGGGTCCAAATGGAGCCAGGCGGTTCCCCAGAAGCCGATCGAGGCCAAGCGCTTTGACGGGCTGAGCGATCTCCCGTGGGGTCACTCCTCCGGGGTGTACGGTCGCGGTTTCCAGCGCCTCCTCGACTCATCCGGGCCATACCAGCCGAAGGTCGGCATGTGCGTGTTCCAGAACCTCGTGATGTCCGGCCCGGGCACCGCCAAGGTTGCCGAGGCGCTTGCGCGGCTTGAGACGTTGATCGTGGTGGACACGAACGAGAGCGAGACCGCACGGCTTGCCGATTACCTCATCCCGGGTACTCACTACCTCGAGCGCTACGACCTCAACAGCCACTGGGTCACCTGGTCCGTCCTCGGGCTGCGCCAGCCGGTCGTTGGTGGAGTGCACCAGGAGCCGAGTAAGTACACCTTCCGCGGCGGCATCTTCGGCCAGATGGCCGAGTATGAATTCGTCGCAGCGCTTGGCCGGGAGCTCGGTCTCAAGGACAAGGACGGCAAGGACTTCTTCGGGATCGGTGTTACATCGGCCCAGCCTGTCGCAAGCCTGACAGCCTGGTACGAGGAACAGCTTTCCAACGAGCTGAAGAAGGGTGCCCCCGCCAGGACGCTGGACGAGCTGAAAGCACTTCCGGGAGCTGTGTGGGTCAGCGAGAAGGGGACGGCCTACGAGAAGTTCGCCTTGAAGATCAAGTCCAAGCTGGTTCTCGACCCGGACGGAACGGTGTGGGATCAGGCAGCCGACAAGCCGAACCGCAAGCAGCTCGCCGTCGCTGTTGATGGCGTCCTGTTCGACAAGCCGAAGGCTGATGGCGGGGTCGAGGTGGGACGCGTGATCGACGGGCAGGCCTGGTACACCAGTGGCGACAGACTGCTCGACGCCCCGGCCCCGAAGGGTCCGCAGGTCGGCTACGCCATCGGCGGCACGGATCCACGCCGCGGATTCTTCACGAGCTCCGGAAAAGTGGAGTTCTTCAATCCCAAGTTCGCCGACAAAAAGGATCTGACGGGTCGTCCCGTGGATGCCGGGCCGGTGTTCACGCCCCGCGACTGGCAACCCTCGCCGGACTATCCCCTGTACCTGATCAACTGGAAGGAAGCGAGCCACACGCATACTCGCTCCCAGAACAACCCGCTCCTCATGTCGATCAAAGGCTCGAACCCCCTCCGGATCAATTCGGACACAGCAGCTCGCCTGGGGATCGCCAACGGCGACGAGATCGTGGTCGAGTCCCCGAACGGGAGTGTCCGGGCGGTCGCGGACGTCACCCGCGGCATTCATCCAGAGGTCGTCGGCGCCCAGCATGGGTTTGGACACACTGCCCTGGGGCAGGTGGCAAAGGGGCGTGGGACGGCGTTCGGGGGTCTCAACACCATCCGATACGATCCGCTTTCGGGGCAGGCCTCACACAAGGAGATCTGCGTCCGCGTCCGAAAGGTTTGACGGGGCGGGTCGAGAGGAATCGATGATGAGCGGACGAACCCGCGGCCACCTGCCGCGTGTCTATCGCGACCTTCGGGCCGAGAACCCCGAGATCGCCCGAGCCTACGATGCTCTCGGTGACGCCTGCCGGCGGGCCGGCGCTCTGAGCGCACGGGAGCAGCGTCTCGTGAAGCTGGGGATCGCGGTGGGCCTGTCGTCGGAGGGCGGAGTCCGCTCGCACGTGCGACGGGGACTCAACGAGGGGATTGCGATCACCGACCTCCTTCATGCGATCGCGATTGCCATCCCGACGGCCGGGTTTCCGGCCACCGCTGCCGCGTATCAATGGGCCAAAGAGGTCGTGGACAGCCCGGACGAGGCAGCTGGGTAGATCTCGTCGTGTCCACCGGCGGGTGCCGCGCGCTCGGTGAACGAGCGATGTCGCCTGCGAAAGGCTCAGGCCAGAGCAGGACGGGCCCGGCCGCCCGAGGCTGCGCGATCACCTTCGGCATCTCGATCGAAAACGGCGGCGCCGGTGCCGCCGACTTCACGGTCAAGGCCATGGGCAGTGCGACGAGCGCTTACGCTGTCAAGTACTGCCGCGGTACGAACGACATCACGGTGCTGGTCGTGGCGGGCTCGTCTGAGGTGATCCAGTGAGCCAGACGATTGTCTTCATCCACGGTGCCTGGGTCACGCCCGCGTGCTGGCAGCCCTTCCGCGACTACTTCACGGAGCGCGGATATGCCTGCATCGCGCCGGCCTGGCCGGGCAAGGATCGCCCAATCGAGGCGATCCGTGACGACCCCTCGCCACTCGAGGGTCTCGGGATCGGCGAGATCGTGGACCACTATGACCGCATCATCCGTGCGATGCCGGAGCCGCCGATCCTTGTGGGCCATTCCTTCGGCGGTCTGTTCGTCCAGATCCTGCTGCACCGGGGCCTGGGTTCCTGCGGCGTGGCGATCGATCCCGCTCCACCCAGGGGCGTTCTCGCCTTCGAGCCATCGGCCTTCCGCGCGCTCGCGTCGGTGCTGCTCACATGGCGCGGTTGGCGCAAGGTCGTCCGCTGGTCGTACAAGAACTTCCGCTACGCCTTCGTCCACACCCTGCCCGAGGCCGAGGCGCGGGCTGCCTTTGACGCCCACGTCACGCCAGAGACGGGACGTGTCTTCTTCCAGGGCGGGCTATCTGTCTTCGCCCGGCACAGTCCGGCGACTGTCGACTTCCGGAATGGGACGCGAGCACCCCTGCTCATCGTGGCCGGTTCGGACGATCGCATCGTGCCGGCATCGCTCGTGCGCCGGAACTACCGGAAGTACGGGAAATCGCCGGCCGTCACGGACTTCAGGGAGTTCCCGGGTCGGACGCACTGGATCATCGCCCAGCGGGGCTGGCAGGAGGTCGCCGGGTTTGTCGGCGACTGGATCGGCGAACACACGCCAGCCTCGCAATCATCCGGCAGCGATTCCTGTCGGCCACGCACCGTCCGGTCTGGGAGGCGTAAGGTACGTGCCATGAGCACCCTGCCGAACGACGGACCGCACGAACTCGAGCTCGAATTCTGCGTCGTCTGAAACTACATCAATCGAGCCACCGGTCTGGTGGCTGAGCTCCTCAACGACTGGGCGCCGCGGATCACCCGCGCGGTCCTGCTGCCCAGCAGTGGCGGCCGGTTCGAGGTAACCCTCGACGGCGAGTTGCTGTTCTCCAAGGCGGCCCTGGGACGGCATGCGGCGCCGGGCGAGGTTCACGGGCTCGTCGCGACGAAGCTCGGTCCGCCGATCGACCGCGACGAGTCCCACTAGCGAAAGACAGCCGCCTGTCGCGTAGACCGGGCGCGGGCGACTTGTCGGCCGTGCGAATTGTCTCGTCCCCTTGTCGGCGCAAGTGGCGGGTCAGCCCCGGTTCAGTCGGCCCGCAGGCCCGTGACCGCCCAGGCGTCGATCGGCCGGCTGAACCCCTTCAACTGGAATGACCCCAGTGGCTCGGCGGACACGAGCGATTCGACGGCGGTGTGGGCGCGCCGGCTGATCACGATCTGGCCAGGTTCGGCCATGGCGCACAGTCGCGCGGCCAGGTTCGGGACGCTCCCGATCACCGCATAGGCGTAGTGGCCTTCAAAGCCGATCCGCCCGATGGTCGCGTACCCGGTCGAAATGCCGATCCCGAACCCGAGGTCGAACCCGGCCCGCGTCCACCTGGCCGATACCTCTTCGAAGCGCGAGCGCATTTCGAGCGCCATCCGCACCGCTTCCATGGGATGGTCCGGGACGGGCAGGGGATCGTTGAGGAACACCATGATCCCGTCGCCGGCGTAGTGCTCGAGGGTTCCACCGTGCTGGAGGATGATCCGGCCCATCTCGCCCTGGTACTCGCGGAGGATGTCGATGACCTCTTCCGGCTCCGCCGTCTCGGCGAACGCGGTAAATCCGCGCAGGTCGCAGAACACCGCCGAGACCTGCTGGCGGTGACCCGCCATCAGCGGTTCCGCGGCGTCCGACGAGATCAGCTCAGCAACCGTCGACGGGACATACCGGACCAGTTCCTCCCGCTGCCGCTCGATCGTGCCCAGCAGCCGGACGTTGTCGATGACGATCGCCGCAAGGTCGATGAAGGTCCGCACAAGCTCGATCTCGTCCGGCGAGAAGCGACGGATAACGGTTCGCCCCAGGACCGCCACGCCGATGAGCCGGTCCTCTCTGAACATCGGGACGCCCAGGACCGTGTGAAATCGGCCGAGGCGCTGGCCCTCCTTCCACGTGTAGGTGGGGTCCGTCGCGGCATCCTCGACCTCGGCGACGTCGCCGGACAGCACGACCCGCCCGACGATCGTCCCGTTGTCCACCGCCCTCAGCTCGTCCCGCGTGATGGCGTCGTGCTCTGGGGTGGTGTGCCATGAGGCCACGCCCCGATACACGCGCTCTCCAGCGGGAAGGAAGATCACCCCCAGATCCGCGTGGCAGAGGAGCGCCATCCGCTCGACCACGATGGCGAGCACTGGCTCGAGATCGAACGGGGCTTTGCTGATCGCCCGCAGGACCTCCCGCACAGCTTCGAGCTGAGCGACCGCGTCGGCGTCCGCGTCAGGACCGCGCGGCTTCACGGGGTGTGCGACGTCAGTCGACGAGTGTGAGGTCAGTCGACCTGGTCCGGCTCGAGGTGGCGGACGCGCTCGGCCAGGGTTTTCAGGACGAGGAGCTGGATCTCCGGGTGTTCGCTGAGCAACGTGTGGAATTCGCGGTGGGCGAGGACGAGCAGGCGGCAGGGGGTCTCGCACGTGACGGTCGCCGTCCGCGGGCCCTCGTCGATCAACGCGATCTCGCCGACGAATTCGCCCTGGCCGCGCAGCTTGAGGACCCTGCCGTCGCGCTCGACCCTGACACGGCCTTCGACGACCAGGAAAAACTCGTGGCCGGACGCGCCCTGCTGCATCAGCACCTTGCCGGCAGGGACATCGATCTCTTCCACCAGCTGGCCGATGCGCTCCAGATCGCGTCCCTTGATGCGCGCGAAGAGGGGGACGGTCGCCAGCAGCTGGAGCTTCTTGTCATCCTTCACGGCTGCCCCTTGCTGCGATCACGGTCCGGGATCCGGAACCGGCATCATACCGGCCGCGCATGGGCCATCAAGCCGGAGTCCGGTGCTACCGTTCCGTGCATGTCGTCCCAGGATCAACCGGTGAAGGCGACGCAACCGTCGTCCGCCGATCACACTGGACTCTCGGTGGCCCGTGCCGCCGTGGCCGATGGGCGATGGTCCGATGCCGTCGATCTCTTCCGGGCCGCCGACGAGCAACGTGAGCTCCCCTCGGACCAGCTTGATTCATACGGCGAAGCGGTATGGTGGTCCGGACGACTCAGCGAGGCGATCGAGATCCGCGAGCGCGCATTCGTCGCGCACCAGGCCGCCGGAGACACCGTCCGTTCTGCGGCCACCGCCCTCGCGCTCGCGGCCGACTATTCCCATCGGAACAAGCCCGCCGTGGCCAGCGGATGGGTCCATCGCGCAGAGCGCCTCCTGAGTGACCGGCCGGAATCCAGGGAACACGGCTCGCTGGAGCGGACCAGGCTGAGCGCCGCGATGCATCACGGCGACCTGGATTCCGCCCTCGCCAGCGCAGACCGGGTCCTCGCGATCGGCGTGCGGCTTGGTGACCGCGACCTGGAGGCGCTCGGCCTCCACGATCGGGCGCGGGTGCTGATCGCCATGGGACGCGTCGAAGAGGGTATGGGTCTGCTCGACGAAGCTGTTGTGGCCGCAGTATCGGGCGAAGTCTCCCGCTACCACACGGCCATCGTGTACTGCAACGCGACGATCGCGTGCGAGGACCTCACGGACTACCGCCGGGCGCGCGAGTTTGCCGAGCTGGCGGAGCGATGGTGCGCGACGCAGTCGATCTCGGGGTTCCCGGGGATGTGCCGCGTCCGGCGGGTGGAACTCCTGCGCCTGCGGGGCGCCTGGCAGGAGGCCGA
>JANPDJ010000235.1:0-9154 GCA_031431395.1 Chloroflexota bacterium
CTCGTCGAGCGCGACATCACCACAAACCCGGACTTGGAACGCGCCTTCTTGTTGGTGATCCCGGTGGTGGAACTCGGTGATCGCCGGGTGGAACTCGCGACCGGCGTGGCGAAGCTGCGCGCGCTCCTGGCGACCCTGGACGCGCCCGTCGCGGCGTCGGCCTGACGATCGCGGTGCTGCACCCCTTCTTCACGGCGACGTCCTCCGGGATCGATCTCACGATCGCCGTTGCATTCGCGGCCGGCGTCCTGAGCTTCCTGTCGCCGTGCGTGCTGCCGCTGGTGCCGGCGTACCTGGGGCAACTGACGGCCGTCGCGGTGGCGGCGAACCCGGAGGGCGGCAGGCCGTCACGCTGGCTGGCCGTTCGCCATGCGGCGGCCTATGTCGCCGGGTTCGGGCTGGTCTTCACGGTGCTTGGCGTGACCGCGACGTTCGCCGCAGGACCGCTCGTGGACTTCCTGCCCGTGCTCCGGCAGGTCGGCGGGATCGTCCTCATCGTGCTGGGCCTGAACCTGGCAGGCATCCTGCTCATCCCGCGCCTGGATCGCGCCTGGCGACCGCTGGACGCAGGAGCCTCCACCTCGTTGGCAGCGATGAGCGGCACGACGTCACTGGCGAGTGGCGGCGCGAGGGGGCCGGGTCGGATGGACCGCCTTGGCGGGCGCATCGTCGGCGGCCGGGGCGGCTGGCTTGCGTCCTTCGGTCTCGGCGCGATCTTCGCCGTTGGCTGGACGCCGTGCATCGGCACAATCCTCGGGGGCATTCTCGGGCTCGCCGCCACGTCGGGCACGGCCCTCCAGGGGGCCACCCTCCTCGTCGCCTACACGATCGGGCTGGGCCTGCCGTTCCTGGTCCTTGGCGCGCTCTACGATCGCGCGCCGGCCATCCTTCGGCCCCTTGTCGCCCACGGGCGGATCGTCTCGGTCATCGGCGGCATCCTCGTCGTGATCATCGGCATTGCGATGCTGATGGACTGGCTTTCGCTCCTTCCGCGGTACTTCCAGTTCAACACCGCGATCTAGTGACGGACACGCCCGAAGGGCCGCACCCCGACAGCATGGCTGGCGCCACCGACCCGACGGCGACGGCCATTTCTCCGGTCTTCGTTCACCAGCGCCAGAAGCACGGCTTGATCGGTCCGTTCGGGGGCCGCCAGATCGCGTTGGGCCTTCTCGTGATCGCCGCGGCGGCGGCGGGGCTCGCGGCCATCACGGCTCCGCTGGGGAACACCAGCCTCGTCGCCCGACCCGACCCCCGACCAACTCCCTACCTGATCGGCCCGGCCGCGCAGGGCCTGAGGTTGGGTGACGCCGCGCCTGAGTTCGAGACCCGGCGAGCCGACGGAACTGCCTTCGCGCTCACCGGCCTCGACGGCAAGCCGGTCCGCCTGGCCGATCTGAAGGGCAAGGCGGTCTGGGTCAACTTCTGGGCCAGCTGGTGCCCGCCCTGCCAGGCCGAGACGCCGGTCCTGCGCCAGATCGCGGACACCTACCGCGACCGCGGCCTCGTCGTCGTGGGTATCAGCGTCCAGGAGTCCAGCGCCGCGGACGTCCAAGCGTACGTGGACCGGTACAGCCTGCGGTACACCGTGGCGGCCGACCTAGCAGGCGACATCTTCCACCTGTACCGCGTGTACGCGCTGCCCACCCAGTTCTTCCTGGATACACAGGGCCGGATCCAGTCCATCGTCCAGGGCCCGCTCGACTTCGCGGGTGCCGCGGCCCACGTTGAGGCGATCCTGCCGTCCGGCGGCTGACTCCCGCCCCATTCAGGGGCGGCAAGGCCCGGCCTCGCGATCGCCCGCTGAGTCCTACACGGCCTCGTAGCGGAAGCGGTCACGATCGCGCAGAAGCCGGCCGATGGGGTGCAGCGGCTCGTGCGACAGCGCCACGAGCCAGTTCTCGTCCGCTGCCCGCGCGAACAGGGAGCTCTTCATGTCGACCGAATCGAGCGGGAAGTCGTCGAATGCGGTGACCCAGCGCGGGTTCGCGCTCCACGGACGCATGCAGAGGTCGCCGAAGAACGCCAGCGTCCGGTTCGTGCCCCGCACCACGACCGCCTGGTGGCCCAGGGAATGGCCGCCGGTGGGCACGACGCTGACGCCCGGCAGCAGCTCGTGCTCGCCATCCGCGGCGCCTTCCTCGCCCCAGGCGCGGACGAGTTCGAGTTCGGGCTGGTCGTAGCTGGCGATAATCCGGGAGTTCCCGGAGAACGCGATCTGCCACTCGGATCGCTGGGCCACGATGACGGCGCGTGGAAACGCCCGCGCGCCATCGGCCAGCAGAAGTCCGCCTGCGTGGTCGAAGTGGAGATGGCTCATTGCCACGACATCGATCGTCGCTGGGTCCACGTTGGCGTTGCGGAGCGCCGGCACGACCGGCGTGCCGCTGTAACCGCGCATCTCCACCATCTTGGGACTCAGACGCTCCCCGATCCCCGTCTCCACCAGGACGCGGCCGGCCGGCGTCTCGATGACGAGGCAGTTGAGTGCCTGGTTCAGCCGGTTCTGGGCATCGATCTCGTCGGCCGCCAGGCGCTCCCACATCACCCTGGGCACCGGCCCGAAGAGCACGCCTGCATCGGAGCGGAACGATCCAGCCTGCACGAGCGAGACCCGCGTACCCCCGCCGAGATCCGTCGACCAGTCGAGTGCGTCGTTCATCGCCATCGCGCCCTACTTCGGCGGTGTGGCGCGAATCTTGCGACCGCTCGCGAAGTCCGTGTGGAACGCCGACGCCGTGGGCTCCGACTGGCCCTGATACTTGGAGCCCAGGCCCACGGACCCGTACGGACGCTCCACGGGACTGGACATCCGGAAGAAGCTGATCTGCCCGATCCGCATCCCGTAGTAGAGCGCAATGGGCAGGTTCGCGACGTTGGACAGCTCCAGCGTCAGGTTGCCCTTCCAGCCCGGATCCACGTAGCCGGCCGTGGAGTGGATGAGCAGACCCAGCCGGCCCAGGCTGGACTTGCCCTCAAGCCGCGCCACGAGGTCCACTGGAAGCTCCACCCATTCGACGGTCTGACCCAGGACGAACTCGCCCGGATGCAGGATGAAGGCCTCGTCGTCCTCAACGTGGAGCAGTTCCGTCAGGTCCGGCTGCGGGTCGCGAACATCGATGTAGGCGTACCGGTTGTTCCGGAAGACCCGGAAGCTGCGGTCAAGGTGCAGGTCCACGGACGATGGCTGGAGATCGCGGGCATCGTACGGCTGGATGCGGACGTGGCCGGTTTCCAGCGCGGTGCGGATATCGCGGTCGGACAGGACGCTCATTTCCGGCGAGCGAGCCCTGTCTCGGGGAGGCCACGCTCGGCATAGATGCGGTCCACCTCCCGCTTGAGGTCCGCGAGATCCGGGAAGCTCTGGTAGACGCTGGCGAACCGGATGTACGCGATATGGTCGATCGCGCGCAGCTTCTCCATCGCCAGCTCGCCGACCCGCGACGACGGGATCTCACTGTTGCCGGAAGCGCGCAGCGCCACCTCGATCTCGTCGGCGGCCTGTTCCGCCGCCCCGGCCGCGATGGGCCGCCGCGTCAGGGCCTTGCGAAGCCCGGAGGCAAGCTTGTCCCGATCAAACTCCTGGCGCGTCCCGTCGCGCTTCAGGACGACAAGCCGGGCAGCCTCGACACGCTCGTATGTGGTGAATCGCGTCGCACAGGTAGCGCACTCACGGCGGCGGCGGATTGTGGCCAGATCCTCCAGGTCCCGCGAGTCCACGACGCGAGTGTCGCGCAGGCCGCATTGGGGACAGCGCATTCGTCTCCTGCCTCTTACCACTAGCCCTTGTGGTGTGACGTCATGGTACCACCACATGTAGGTGCGACACGGCATCTGGACGGCGCGGAGTCACGTCCACCTCCGCAGTCCGCTCCTCGTCGGACGGTCCTCGTCGGACGGTCCTCGTCGGCGAGGGCCTCTATCGCCCGGAGGAGCCCCGGCGGCGGTTGTACCAGCGACCGCCTTCGGGCGTGCTGGCGGCGGCGATCTCGGTGGCGTGGCGCGCAATCGAGTCGCGGGCGTGCAGGACGTTGAGGTAACCGCGCTTGACGGCGGTCTGCGCTTCCGCGTACCGATGTTCGCTGCTCACCGAGCCAAGGATCGCGGCACCGTGCTCCACCATCTGGAGTGCGCGATCAGCCCGGTCGATCTCCGAGGCGAATGCCGCCGTCGGGAGGAGCGCGGCCGGTGGACCGCTGAGGCCGCGTGCCTCCTCCCCGTAGGCCAGCAGCATCTCCAGGGCCCGATCAAGCGGCTCGATGATCTCCTCGACGTCGATCTGCTTTCGCCGCAGCAGGTCGATCCTGGTGACCATGTCTGCCAGCGTGGCATCGATCCGGCGCGCAAGGTCCTCCACTGCCCGGCTGAAGAGCGTCGATTCGCGGGAGTCCGCGACAAGGAGCCCGATCCGGCGGAGGATGACGAGGAATACCACGGCCAGCGCCACGAAGATGACGATCGGGATGACGAGCTCAAGCGCCATGGTTGCGCCTCAACCGCGCCGGGTTCGGAGTTCGTCGAGGATTGCTGGACCGACCTCGAACAGGTCGCCCACGACCATCAGGTCGGCAAACTCCGCGATGGGCGCGTCCGCGTCCCGGTTGACCGCCACGATCGTCTCGGCGGTCTGCATGCCCACCTTGTGCTGGATCGCACCGGAGATGCCCAGTGCCAGGTACAGGGCCGGCTTCACGATCTTGCCCGTCTGGCCGATCTGCTTCGGGTAGTCGATCCAGCCCGCGTCCACAGCGGCCCTGGTCGCCCCTACCGCCCCGCCAAGCGCCTCGGCCAGGTGCTCGAGCAGCGTCACTCCATCCGGCCCGCCGATCCCGCGGCCGCCGGCCACCACGATACGGGCATCCTCGACAGCCGCACCGCCGTGTTGTTCGTGGATCCGTCCCACCACGCGAACGCCCGGCAGCGCCAGGTGGTCGGCGATCTGCACGGCCTCAACTGAGCCGGCAGGCGTCTGCGCTACGGCCTGCACGGCGTTCGGGCGCACCGTGATGACGCCCCGGCCGGCCGTGAACTCACTTGTCGAGAACTGCTTCCCGCCGAACACGCTGATCTCCACCCTGGGCCCCACCGGGCCCCACGTGGCATTGAGCGCATTGGCAAGCACCGGCCAGCCGAGCAGTGCGGCCAGCACGCCCGCGATGTCACGGCCGTCCGGGTCCGCCCCGGTGAGGATGAGGTTGGGCGCATTCGTCCGGGCGAGTGCCGCCACCCGTTGAGCCACGACCGTCGCACCGGCACTGGCGGCAAGAGCCGGCTCCGTTACGGCGAGGACGCGGGGCACGAAACCGGCCAGTTCCGCGGCGAGCGCTGCCGGTTCGGCCGCAACGACTACGCCCGACACGGGTACGCCACCGGCCTCACCCAGCGCCCGTGCGAGGGTCGCGACTTCGCTGGAAAGGCGCGCCAGGCCGCCTCCGGCCGCGGCCTGGCCGATCACCCAGATTCCGCCGGGCATCAGATGAACCCCCGGGCAGCAAGGAACTCGACCACTTCACGGGCCACGTCCGCGGCCGGGCCGCGCACCATTTTCGCCTGCCCACGCTCCGGCGGACGCCGCAGGTCCACCACCCGCGTGCCCGCGGCAGCCCCGCCAACCGTGGCCGGATCCAGGCCGAGGTCCCCGAGGGTCCGGACGGCGACTTCCTTGGAGCGGGCTCCCATGATCCCTTTGAGCGTGGGGTAGCGCGGCGCGCCGAGTGCCTGGGTTCCGCCGATCACGGCCGGCGTGGCAGATTCCAGCGTTTCGAACCCGGTGGCGGTAATCCGGTTGACCCGCACACCCGCGTCCACCGGCTCGATCGTGGCGGCGTTCGAGAGGTACGGCAGGCCAAGCAGGGCAGCGAGACCCGCCGGTACGAGGCCGGCACCCCCGTCGGAGGTATCGACGCCCACGAGGAGCAGGTCGAACTCCATCTCGCGGACCGCGGCCGCGAGGACCCGGATCGTGCTCAGCCAATCCGCTCCTGCGAGCGCTGGATCCGTGATCAGCACCCCGCGCGTGGCTCCCATCGCGAGGGCCTTCCGGAGCACGTCGCGGCCCGTTTCGGGCGACATCGCCACGACGGTCACCTCGCCACCGTGGGTTTCCACGAGCTTCAGCGCCGCTTCCAGCGCATACTCGTCGTTGCCGTTGATCACGTTGCCGCCGGTTCGGTCCACGCGTCCGTCGGGACCCAGGTGTTCCGCGGCCGCGGGGTCCGGCACGGGCTTGGTCAGGACGACGATTCGCATCGCGCCTCCTCGATGGACAGGGATGGCGTTCTCTTGACCGGTCATGCGCTCGCTCGAAGCAGCGACCGCGCGATCACCAGGCGCTGGATCTGCTGGGTCCCCTCGTAGAGCTGCGTGATCTTGGCGTCACGCATCATCCGCTCGACAGGGAAATCCTCGATGTAGCCATATCCGCCGAGGACCTGGACGGCATCCGTGGCGACCTTCATGGCGGTGTCGCCGGCCACCAGCTTACACATGGATGCCCAGCGCGCCGCGTCCTCGGCCGGACCGTGCTCGATCTCTGCGCAGGCGCGATAGAGCAGCGCCCGGGCGGCCTCCGTCTGCGCCGCCATGTCGGCGAGCATCGCCTGGATCATCTGGAGTTCGCCGATGGGCCGGCCGAACTGGACGCGCTGCCGGCTATAGCGGACCGCTTCGTCCGTGGCGCCCTGCGCGATCCCCACGGCCTGGGCCGCGATGCCGGGTCGCGAGCGCTCGAACGTGCGCATCGCGATGGCAAACCCCTCGCCTTCCGCCCCGAGCCGGTTGGCCGCCGGCACCCGCACGTCGTCGAAGGTCAGCTCGGCGGTGGGTGAGCCGCGGATGCCCATCTTGTGTTCCAGGCGAGCCACCGCGTATCCGGGCGAACTCGTCTCCACGAGGAATGCGCTCAGCCGCCGGCTGGGTTTCTCGGCGTCCGGGTTGGTGACGGCGAACACGACGACGACGTCCGCGACGCTCGCGTGGCTGATGAACCGCTTGGACCCGTCGATCCGGTAGTGGGTTTGGTCGCGCGTTGCCCGCGTCCGTGTTGCGGCCGGGTCGCTGCCGGCCTCTGCTTCTGTCAGCGCGAACGCGATCAGCCGTCGGCCGGCCGCCAGATCCGGCAGCCACTGCTGCTTCTGCTCCGGGGTACCGGCGAGGAGAATCGGTGTCGCGGCCAGCGCATGCACCGCCAGGATGAGGCCGGTCGTAGCATCGGCCCGGCTGAGTTCCTCGATCGCGAGGCAGACCGTGAGCAGGTCCGCACCGAGCCCGCCGTACGCTTCGGGAAACGGCAGCCCAAGGATGTCCTGTCTCGCCAGGAGGTCCTTGATGTCATGTGGGAAGGTGCCCTCGCGATCGATCGCTGCAGCGCGCGGCGCGATCTGCTCCCGGGCCAGGGTACGAACGGCGTCACGCAGCTGAACCTGTTCTTCGGTCAGCCGGAACGTGGACGATGGATCGGGCACTTCCGGATGCTAGCAGTGGCGACCGCGCGGGCATCGGTTCCGTGCCGGCGGCCATGGGCCCGGTGGCGCGGCGTCGCCGGGGCGTGCCGCGCGCGAGCCGGGGCGTGCCGCGTGCGATCGTGCCGTTGCGGCGTCGCCGGGGCGTGCCGCGCCGTTGCGGCGTGGCGTCGCGCATGAGCGTGGCGTGCCGACGGGGCGTCACCCCCAAATTGAATTCCAGGTTCACGTCTCGGGCCGAGTCTGGCCGTCTGAAGGGTCCCAGGCTCACGAGAATCAAGCTGTAGTTACGGATTGGCCCCGTTAAGGTGTCGGTGCGCAACTCGGGAGTCATCCGCGTGAACTCTGGCTTCATTTCGGCCGATGGCTCCTCGTGCGGCGGCCGCGGCATCCCCGTATCCGCGATATCGCGCGTCTGCCATCAGCGCGCGATCGAGCCCGACGCACCGCCGGCGGCGTGGCCGATCGTGCGGATCGAACAGCACGAACGCGCTCGTTACACCGGCCGGCGGGGGTTCACCTCGCCACCACGCCTCGAAGGCATCATCCGCGTCAGGGCAGGCTGCCCGGAATGTGGCCGTTCTCAGGCGAAGGACGTGCCCTACCTCCGCGGACCAGAGCCCGCACATCACGTGGGTGACCGTGGCGAAGCCGCGTCGGAGTCGGACGCGATCCGCAACTGCGGCCGCGAGATAGGCTCGCTTCGCGTTGTAGCTGCCGATGGACTCCTGCAGGTTCGGGAAGCGCGTCCGGTTTTCGATGTGGAGGAATGCGGACCGTTCCACGGACCAGGCGACGACATCGCCACGGCCGGCGAACTGGAAGTGTTGATACGGCTCGTCGACCGAAACGCTGAAGCCGAGGCGCTGAAGGTGGCCGGCCTGAACGTCGCCCATCCAGGAATGCACAACGTCCTGGCCCGGTCCCGCGGACGCCCGTCGCTCATCGACAAGGTGCAGTTCAGGTCGCACGCCCAGGGCGATGGCGACTCGAGCGTAGGCCTCGACTGAACCTGCACGGCCGGTCTCCATCTGCCGGACGGCCGTCGCTGTCAGGCCCGCCCGTCGCCCGAGTTCACGCAGCGTCCACCGGCGGCGCCTCCGCTCCTCGTGGATCTCGACGCCCACCTCGCCGGCGACGCGTCGCGCCGCCCGCAGGATTGGCTCCGTCGCAGGTTGCGGGACGCCGCGAGGTGACATGGCACTGCAGTGTGACCCACGGCTCTCACCTGCCACGTATCTCCCGATCATCTCGGGCGTCATGCCATCGGAAACATGGGGCTCATGTCGCCCGCGGGTGTCACCGGATCGGCGGATCTGAATTGCAGCTTCACGCCCGACCCGGAACGGCAGTCCTCAGGCGGTCCAGCGTGCCGGAAATCAAGCTGGAGTTATGAACCGACCGACGGGAAGGGTCACAGGAGCCCTCCGATCCCTGCAATGTAAATTCGCATTTCATTTCGGTCCCAGGCGGGGGCGCCGGGCTCTGGGCCGACGGCGGGGGCGCCGGGCTCTGGGCCGACCTACCGCCCGATGGCGTATGCGGCACCGGCTCGGGGGGACGCCGCACCCTCGATGAGCCCGTTCGACGGCTCAAACCGGACGGCGGTCACCTCCCCGCTCGCCCAGTCACCGATGACCTGCAGATCGTGTCCACGCGCCGCGAGATCGGCCAGGACATCCGGCGCGATCCGC
>JANPDJ010000236.1:0-2231 GCA_031431395.1 Chloroflexota bacterium
GAGTCGGCCCGCCGAGCAGGCGGTGCACGGGCAGGTTCGTCACGCGGCCCTTGAGGTCCCACATCGCGCAGTCGATCGCGCTGATGGCCATCATCGCCACGCCGCCACGTCCGTGGACCTGGTCGCGATACAACCGGTCCCAGAGCCGCTCATGGGCCAGCGCATCCGACCCGACGACCAGGTGGCGCATCTGCTGATCGATCAGGAACGCCTGGTCGGGAGTGATCGGACCCCCGCGACCGGTGGCACCGTCATCGGTTTCGAGCTCCACGAAGATGGCCGTGATGCGACCGTTCAGAGGCATCTCCGCGTCCCTGGGCCCATCGATCCGGTGCTCCGGGTAGATATCGACGGGCCTGATCAGCCGCTCCTCCCACTGGTCGTGCTCAGGTCGGATCGTGCCGCTCACCTGGTGGAGGCGCATCCTGGCGATCTTCATCCTGGCCCTGACCCCTCTTCGTGACCGATCTCGCTCGCAGCCCGCGTGCGGACCTATCTTGATCGGCCGCGCGGCCTTCGTGGAGGACCGCCAGCACGGGCGCGAACACGAACCGTCCTTCCTGGCCTCCTGGGCCACGAAGGGTCAGTCGCGCACGAAATAGTCCACGACCAGCACGCGATCAAGGCTCGGCTGGAGAAGCTGCCCGAAGGCGACATGGGCCGCGTGTGGCAGGTACGCATCCCGGGCCGCCGCATCCTCGAACGTGACGAGGAAGCAGTGCGAGAAGCCCTGCTCGAGGCCTTCGGGGCTCTCGTTCGTCCCCCATTCGAGGTCGACGATGCCCGGGATCTGATCCCTGAGTGCCGCGAAGGCCGCCTCGATCGCGCGGATCTCGTCCCTTGGCGCGTCGTCGCGGAAGGCAAGCAACACGACGTGGCGAAGATGCGCACTCATGGATCGAGGGTAGCGGGGACAGGCGCGAACGCGTGGTCGGTCGCCCGAATAGCGTTACGTGCGTGAAGTCTGGTGAGCCCGGGTGGACTCGAACCACCAACCAACTGATTAAGAGTCAGTTGCTCTGCCATTGAGCTACGGGCCCACGGCCGCGCATTGTACCCGCTTCGAAGTCGGCCGGGCTCCGACTCGCGGGCCGGCCGCGGAGGCCGCAGGTAGCGGATTCTCGGTCACGTAGTCTTGCGACGACTGATCGGCGCCCAATGTCAGGTTGCGGGGTCCCGGCGGCGACCGATTCACGCTCGGATCCAGCCGTCGCGAGGACCGCGAGCAGGTGGTTCGGCGTCTAGCAGTCGTAGCTTGACTGCATGGTGGCGCGGATGACGAGCGGGGCTGATACGAGTCACCGGACGCATATCTGACGAAAATGTGGGAGACGAGCCACCCGTCGACCGGAGACGCGGCTCCCCGACGATCCGGAGCCGCGGCAAATGGTTCTTCGCGTGCTACAACGGCGACGGGCCCTCGGCCGCCTCGCCCTCGCTCTCCCCCTCGATCGTCACGTGGGGCAGCCAGCGCAGGAAGCCCGGCAGCCACCAGTTCCACTCACCGAGGAGTCGCATCGTGGCCGGAAGCAGCACGCTCCGGATCACGGTGGCATCCAGGATGACGGCCACGGCAAGGCCCAGGCCCAGCTGCTTGATCACGTACAGCTGAAGGGTCACGAACACGGCAAAGACTGCGATCATGATCGCCGCTGCGCTGCTCACCGTGCCCGAAGTGATGGAGATGCCGCGCGCAACGGCCGCGTCGGACGGGAGACCGCGGTCGCGCGCCTCCTTGACGCGGGTGAGGATGAACACGTGGTAGTCCATGGAGAGGCCGAAGAGGATCGTGAAGATAATCACCGGAACGAATGCCTCGATGACCCCGGGCTTGACCGCCAGCGCCTCGGCGAACCAGCCCTCCTGGAACACGAGGACCATCACGCCGTAGGCGGCGGCCGTGGAGAGCAGGTTCAGCAGGATCGCCTTGATTGGGATCACCACGGACCGGAATGCGACGAGCAGCAGGAGAAACGACAGGCCCAGCACGAACAGGAACACGGCAGGCATGCCATTGGTGTAGAAGCCCGCGACGTCGAGCGTGTACGCCGCGTCGCCGCTGACGAGCGCTTCCACTCCAGCGCCCCGTAGAGCCCCGAACGTCGCCGGGACCACGTCATGGCGGACATGGTTGACGATGTCCTGGTTCCGGATGTCGTTCTGTCCGCCGCCGAGGGTGTACGTGGGGGCGGCCACCGTCCCATCCCGGCTCAGGCGCGACGTGGTGGGCG
>JANPDJ010000237.1:0-2070 GCA_031431395.1 Chloroflexota bacterium
CGTGAACGTCCCGGTCGCCGGGTCGAACAGCTGGGCCGTCGCGAGAAGGTCGGTCCTGTAGACGTCCGCCTTGCCGCCGGAGACCAGCACCCGGCCGTCATGCAGGAGCGCGATCGTCGGGCTGACGCCGAAGACCGGCGCGTTGGCAAGGCCTTGCTGGGCGACGACATGGAACGACATCGCCGCGGGATCGAACAGATAGGCGTGTGCTGCCGTCTGGTTGTCGTCGTAGATGATCAGGAAGACGCGTCCGTCCGGCAGCAGCACGCCGGATCCGCTGCCTCCGGTCGGCGCATCGAGGTCGATCGTCGTGGACTTGCCGGTCGCTGGGTTGAGTACTTCGGCGGGGCTGCCGCCCTCTCCGGCCAGGATCAGGATGCGGCCGTCATTCAGCGCAACGACGGTCGCATCCATGCGGCCGATCTTCAGGTCCGGGGCGGCGCCGAAGATGCCGCGGTATCCGGGAAGGTCGCTGCGGAGCGCGGTCGGGGCGACAGCGGTGGGTACGACCGCCGGCGCCGCGGTTGGGAGGACGGGTGGATGCGGCGTCACCTGGGACCCGACGAACGCCGCCCCGACGACGAGGGACAGGAGGACGAGGCCGAGCGCAACCAGCGCGGCGATGCGGCGCCCCGGACCGAAGACCGCGCGCCAGCCACTCGGGTGTCGGACGTGTCCGGCTGCGACCGTGGCCGCGACTGCCCGTGAATCCACCGCCGTGGGAGCCGCGGCGGTATAGCGGGCGTAGGCGTCGGTGAGGCGGACTTTGAAGGCGGTCTGGTCAGGCATGGTCGAGCTCCGTGCGAAGACGCTCGATCAGACGGGCCAGGCGGCTGCGCACGCCTGACGCGGAGATCCCGAGCTGGGTCGCGATCTGCGTGGAATCGAGGCCCGCGACGAACCTGAGCGCGAGCAGCGCCCGGTCGTCCGGCTTGAGCGATCGGAGGGCACGGGCCAGGTCCACCGTGGCGATCTGGTCGGCCGGGTCGCCACCGGCGCTGACCTCGAACTCGGCGGAGATGTCCAGCACGGGCCGCCGCCGCTGCCGGCGGAGTGCCACGCGGGCCTCGTTCGCGGCGATCGCAACGAGCCAGGCCCGGACGGCGCCGTGATCCCGGAGCGATGCGAGGCGCCGCCAGGCGGTGGACCACGCGATCTGGACGGCGTCGGCGGCCAGATCGGCGTCGCCGGTGATCGCAAAGGCGACCCGGGCCATCGACGGATGGTGGGCGGCCACGAGGCGCGCGAACGCGGCCTGATCGCCTGCCGCCGCCAGGCGAACGGTCGGATCGAAGGCGGTCGTTTCGTGGATGGCGAGGTCCGTCACGCTAGGTAGATGCCGCGGAAGCCACAAGTGTCCCAGCCTGGCCGAAAACGAATCCGCGGTCCGGCGATGCGGGTCCGCCGGGCCTCGCGACCCGGCGGATTGGACGCAAGATGCTGGTCAAGCGGCGGACGGTCGAGGGAACCGCTGACGCGCGCCCTGCGCCGTAGACTTCCGTCGGTTGTTCGGCGCTACCGAGACGGGGTGAGGCATGGCGATCAGCGACGCGGGTCGGGCCGCGAATCACTCCGTGATCGGCGTTTCCCGGCCGCGGATTGATTCCCGCGAGAAGGTCCTGGGGCACACGCAGTACGCTGCCGACGTCGTCACGCCGACCCGCGAACTCCTGCATGCCCGGCTCGTCCTGAGTCCGTATGCGCATGCACGCATCACCGCGATCGACGGCTCTGCTGCGCTCCGGGTCCCGGGCGTCGTGGCTGTGCTCACGGCCGATGATCTACCCATCAGGGGCACCGGCGAGCCGCGCATGTTCGGCCCGTTGGCGCTAACTGAGGCGGTGTTCGCAGGCCAGCCCGTGGCCATGGTGGTGGCCGAATCAGAAACCGCGGCCGAGGACGGCATCGACGCCGTCGAGGTCAGCTACGAGGTCCTGCCGCTCTCCATGGATCCCGAGCTGGCCATGGCCGTGGGGGCACCACTTGCCCGCCTCGACCGGGTGGCGACCGACGAGAGCGGTGAAACGGAGTCTGCCCACGCTGCCATTGGCGGGGTCGAGGACAAGCTGG
>JANPDJ010000238.1:0-2261 GCA_031431395.1 Chloroflexota bacterium
CGTTTCCAGACGGCGGAGCCGTGCTCCCAGACGACGGCGCCGCAACGTTTCCAGATGGCCGAGCCGCGTTTCCAGATGGCCGAGCCGCGTCTCCAGATGGCAGAGCCGCGCTTTCGGACAGCGGAGGCGCGCTGCTCAGGATGAGCATGACAAGCCCGGCTGAAGAGATCGCCACGCCAAGCCCGACTACGACTCCCCAGCTTGCGAACCGCTTCCCGACTTGCATCTGGGATCAAGCCTCAGAGTTTGTGTGAGCACCAACGAGCAGAGAGATCGCCACGAATCGGGCAGACGTGGCCGCGTCCGGCGAGGGAAGTGCCCTTCCTCGGTAACGGGAGGTGGGCCCGCATTCGGGGAATGGTACGTTTCGTCTGCGAGTTGTGTCGCCAGACAGGTCCCGGAGGTCGATTCAACCAAGCGTTCTGCCTCAACGGTGAGGTCGCCGAGGCGACCGCGGTCGGCCACATGATCATGCGACAAGATCCACGCGTCCCCGAGATCTGGCACTCTCCGTTCGCTGATGATCACCCGCATCTGGGCCGACGCAATCGATCTCTGGCTGGCGATCCAGCGCGCCTGGGGCCGACTCAGGCCCCGACTTGCACTCCGACTCGCGCCCCTGGGGCCGCCCGCTCGGAACGCCTGGCGTGCGATGCCGGGCGACCTCGTCGCGCTCGCGATCATGCGACTGTGCGGTGGGCTGACGCCCACGCGCGAGATCCCACGCCCGAACGGCCCGCCGGCGCTCCTCGTGGAGGATCCCCGAACCGCCCTGTACCTGGACCACGTCCCGTTGAAGCCGTATGCGCAGACCCTGGGGCGGTACATCCTGGCCCGCGAGACGCTGCCCGACACAATCCTCCGCCACGAGCTCGAGCACGTCGGCCAGTGGTCTCGCCTGGGTCCGCTGTTCCTGCCGTTGTACGGCGCGGCGTCGTTCATCGCCCTGGTCGCCGGGCGCAATCGCTACGTGGACAACATGTTCGAGGTCGTCGCGCGGGCGCGCGAGCCGGAGGAATGGGCGCCGAACGCTCGGGACGTCCACCCGCGGTAGGATTGCGACGCAGTTCGTGACAGAATGCCCGCCGGCTGCCTGCGGTCGCACAGGGCCCGTAACCCGAGGAACCTGCCCCGATGATCCAGCTCACCGAAAGCGCTGTCTTCGATGCGTTGCGGACGGTCCAGGAACCCGAGCTCGGGCGCGACATCGTGACCCTCAACATGGTCAAGGGCATCTCCATCGACGGCGATCGCGTAGCGTTCACGATCGAGCTGACCACGCCTGCGTGTCCGCTCAAGGACGAGATCGAGCGCAACGTCCACGGCGCGCTCAGGCCGCTGGGCGCCTCGACGATCGACATCACCTGGGGATCCATGGTGCGTCGGGCGAGCCCCGCCCAGGCCCAGCAACTGCTCCCGGGCGTGAAGAACACGATCGCCGTCGCGTCGGGCAAGGGGGGCGTTGGAAAGAGCACGGTCAGCGTCAACCTCGCGGTCGCCCTTGCGCAGCTGGGCGCCAAGGTGGGCCTGCTCGACGCCGACATTACCGGCCCCAACATCCCGCTCATGATGGGCGTGCAGGGTCAGCCGAAGGCCAGCGCCAGCAACAAGATCACGCCGCTGGAGCGGTACGGCGTGAAGATCATCTCCATCCAGTTCTTCGTCCCGGAGGGCCAGCCCATCGTGTGGCGCGGCCCACTTGTCGGTGGCGCCATCCAGCAGTTCCTGCGGGACGTGGACTGGGGCGACCTCGACTACCTGATCATCGACCAGCCGCCCGGCACCTCCGATGCGCAACTCACGCTCGCACAGGCGATCCCCATCAGCGGCACCGTCCTCGTGACCACGCCGCAGGAGGTCTCGCTCCTCGACGTGCAGAAGGCCCTCGCCATGCTCAAGCGGATGAGCGTGCCGGTGATCGGCATCGTCGAGAACATGAGCGCGTTCGTATGCCCGCACTGCGGCGAGGCCACGGAGATCTTCGGCCGCGGAGGCGGCGAGCGGTTCGCGAAGGAGAACGGGATCGAGTTCCTGGGCGGCATCCCCCTGGACATCACCGTCCGACAGGGTGGTGATGTTGGCATCCCCGTCGTCGCGCAGCGCGAACCCGGTCCTGCCGCACTTGCTCTGACGCATCTCGCGCAGATCGTCGCCGCCCGAATGAGCGTCCGCGCCGCCACGAACCAGCAGCCGGTGCTCTCCATCAGCTGACGGCGCCGCCGCGCCGGCACCGCCGCGCCGGGGGGCGCCTCTGCGGCGAC
>JANPDJ010000239.1:0-15786 GCA_031431395.1 Chloroflexota bacterium
GCAGCGGGCGCGCAGCCTGCTCCCTGGCCGCGACCGAGCCTGGCACCTCGTTCACCCCTCGGCGTCGGTGGCGAGGGCCGGCTTGGGCAGCCGGGCGGCGAGGACGCCGCGCCCGTAGCCCGCCATGGTCGCAGTGAAGCCCAGGACGATCGCGACGGACCGCTGGATACCGTGGAGCCGCCCCGTCCGCACGGAATCCACGGCGCCTCGGACCACCCCGGAAGGGAGCGTCGTCAGCATGTAGCGGCGTTCACTGGCGGACGACCGACGAGGGCCGACGATCCGCGCCAGCAGGGCCTTGGACCGGCCTTCACCGAAGCAGCGACGGATGAAGTACGCGATTGTCGCGCGCTTCGCGGGGACGAAATGCCGGACACGGGCGTCCGGGACGTACATGATCCGGTGGTCGGGCCACAGCTGCGCGGCCCGGATGCTCAGCTCGGTCTCTTCGCACCCGGCAAGATTGGCGCCGACGCGACCCACGCCGGTGCGGAACAGCCCGGTTTCCACGAGAACGTGCCGCCGGAACGACATGCTGGCACCGATGGGGTTGCGTACCTGCGCCACCGATTCGGGGAGACCGCGATAGCTGCAGCCAACGACCCAGTCGAACTCGCGGGGGAACCACGCCGGGCGGCCGGTCTGCCAGGCCGCTTCGACTCCGCCGGCCGTCCCCAGGACGAAGGGATCGGCGAACGGCGCCATCAGGCCGTCCAGCCAGTCGGGCTCCGCGACTGCATCGTCGTCGAGGAACAGGACCACCGCGCCAGTCGCGGCCAGGACGCCGGTGTTCCGCGCACCGGACAGACCGCGCTCGAAGCGGCTCGCCACCACGCGGACGTCGGGCAGGTCGGCGGAGGCCGTGCCGAACAGGGCGGGATTGTGGTCCACCACCACGATCAGCTCATCGTGGCGGCGCAGCTGCGCCCGGACCGACGCAACGCACGCGAGCAGTTGGTCGTACCGTTCAAGGCTGTACGAGCAGACCACGACGGAAGCCGAGGCTGGGTCCGGCGGGTGGAGATGGTCCAAGGTGGCAGTCAGGTCCTGTGTCGGGCTGGGGACGGCGGGGCGCCGCTCAGACGTTCGGGGCAGGACGATAGTCCTGAATGTGGGGGATAGGAAGTGCATACCGGCGCACGTTCCACATCTCCGGTGCTTGCCGACACCAATTCCGCAGGCCGCATATGACAATGCGCAAAGGGCTTGCGCTCGTTGCAATTGCAAGTGCCGCCACTGCGCAGGTGCTGGCGTTCACCGATATGCAGGGCGACTTGCGAACCGGCGCGGTCATGTGGTTCCTGTTCACCTGTCCCGGCATGGCAATCGTGCTCACCTTGAATCTGTCCGATCGAATCCTCGCCGTCGTGCTCTCGATCGGCATCAGCCTCGCGCTGGCCGTGTCCCTCGCGACAGTGATGGTCCTCGTGGGGACATGGCTGCCCCTGCTCGAACTGACGGTCCTGGTGGTCGTCACTGTGATCTTCTCCGCATGGGTGCTCCGCAGGGAAGGACCCGGCAAACCAGGATGAGCGCGCCGTTCCCGGCCGGTGGCGTTATTCCCGGCCGGCGATCGCTCTCGCTACCGCTCGCACGCGCGGGCAGGCGAGCTCAACTGCGGAGGACGGGTTCCATGCCGGCGGGGCCGCCGGCGCCCGCGGCGACGGGTTCTGCGCGGCGCTTCGCCTCGTCCTTGCGATCGGACGCAGCCACGACCGCCTCGTCGAAGCTTCGGTCCGGCCCGGCGCTCGCCCAGCCCATCGCAAGCCTTGCGGCAGCCGTTCCGAGTCGCGTGGACTGGGAGACGAGCCAGCGTTCATTCCAGTCGTCGTAGGTCGACTCGATCCGGTTGATCACGTGGATCGCGGAGACCTCGTCGGTCTCGGGGAGGATGACCCCGATGTTGCCCCATCCTGTCAACGCAACCAGATCGCTGTCGCGCGTGCGCCGCACCGCGGACGAAAGCAGGGCATCCACCGCTTCGCGCGCGATTTCGTCGCCGAACCAGCGCTGGAGCACATCGATACCGAGCACCTCGATCGCGACCACCGTGCACGCACGACCGTACCGTTCGAAGCGATCGCGCTCCACGGCCAGCCAGGTGGCCCAGGTCTCCGCATTGCCGATCCGATGGCCAAGGTCACCTGCGCCATCGTCCGGTCGGCGGACGGGTTCAGTAACCAATCTCGCGTACCTGCCTTCCAACGTTGCTGGTCCCGGCGGGATCCGTCGGGACACACCTGCGGGCGGTCCCGCACCAGGTCACGACCACCGGCGCCAAGTGCACCACGCATGGAACCGCGGCGATATAGGTCGAATGGGGCATGGACGTCTTCCGATCGAGCCTCTGATGGGCCGTTGACACGATCCGTCAGAAGATCGCGAGGGTGCCCGCGGACAGCGCCTGGGCCGCCACGGCACCGGTCACAGATGACGTCCGGACGGCCACGGCACCAGTGACCAGCCCCAGGATGACCGCGAACACGATCGCGCCCAGCGGGGCCCCCGGCGCGGCAGCCGCGACGCCCGCGAGGAGGGCCGTACCAGCGATCGCGATCGGCGCACTCCTGGCCAGCCCCAGCGCGGCAAAGAGGACGGCGCCCCGGACGAGGATCTCCTGCGCGCCGCCGCCAACCGCGGCCGCCAGCCACACGAGCGGCGGGATTCCGCCGGTCCCCACGACCGCGGCGCCGGTTGGCCGCATGCCCAGCGCGATGCCCGCGAACGCGAGGACGAGGGCGGCCGCCATTGCGCCGAGATGGAGGGCCAGGGTGCGATCCGGGTGCAGCGCGAACGTCGCCCGGCCCAGCCCCCAGGGGCCCCGCAGGGCGAAGACCGCGGCCGTGGTGATCGCGACGGCCGACACGAGGCGGGCAAGGAGGCCCTCGTAGCCATCGTGGCCCATGGCGTTCGCGATGGGGATGATCAGGGCAACCATCCAGGCAGACAGCAGCGGCCGGTATGACGAGGACGGACGCAGGACCGCGAACGTTGCGAGTGCGACGAGTTCCACGCTCGAGACCAGGAGCGTGGCGGGCGCGGGCAGTGACCGCACGAGCAGATGCGCCGCGGCGAGCGCCAGCAAGAGCGTGAGTGCCTGCCGGGGCCGCGGGGAATCGTCGGCGGGGACGGTTGTGGCCGGAGGGCCTGCGGCCGGACCGGTATTCCCGCGCTTCACCGTGGCGTCGCCCGGAAGGCTGGTCATCACAGGTCCGCGAACGCGGTCTGGATGAACCGCGTTGCGAGCGTCATGAACGCCAGGAATGACAACGGGGCGAGGGCCGCGTCCAGCATGGCCAGCCGCGGCGTCCGGAACCTGCCGCCGATGCCGTTCGCGAGCGTCCGCTCGATCAGGAGCACGATGATCGCGAGCATGAGGATCACGCCATCGAGTTCGGGCATCAACTGGTCCTGCTCCGAAGCCGGTAGACGGTTGCATCGGGCCCCGAGTAGACGACATCGAACAGCCCGGAGCCGGCGATGGTTGACTCGAAAGCCGCCCATGTGCGAGCCGTGACCCCGCGCAGCAACTCCTCGAACGCGGCCTCGCTGCGCGTCAGTACTACGAATGCCGCGGGGTGGCTTCCCCGCGTGAGGATGGTGAGCACCGCGCCCAGGTCCGCCCTGGTGCCGGTGATCACCAGCTCGGACTGGTAGTCATAGGCGGTCACGTCCCGGTACCGCCACGGCAGATTGCCGGATGGCGCGAACAGGACGGACCCGCGCGGCGCCGCGTCGTACATCACCTGGACGGCGCGGACTTCGTCGGGCCGCATGATGTCCAGCCGTTCGTTGCCGTACCTGCTCAGGATGAACGCGGCGGTCAGCGCGAAGGACGCAGCGAGGACGGCTGCCACGCGAGCCCAGTTCGGGAAGGTGCGCAGCAGCGCCACAGCCGCTGCCGCGCACATGAACGAGACCGCCGGGAGCGCGAACATGAAGGCGCGCAGGGCCATCTCGCCCCCGTACGGGTTGAGGGCGATGAGCGGCCACGGAGCCGCGCCCACCGCAGCCAGCAGGAGTTCCCGGTAGCCCATGCGCCAGCGCCAGAGGAACCAGCCGCCGGCGAACGCAACCAGGACGCCCGTGTAGGCAAGCCGGAGGGCGACGACCAGCTGGTGATCGGGGCTGCCGCTCACCCGGTTCGCCACCGTGGACGTCAGGTTCGTTCCGAGCCCGCCCAGCGTCGCAAGGAGCTCCGACAGGTGGCCGGAGACGAACGGCCAGGCCGCGTAGCTCAGCCAGCCCGCGCTCATCGCACCGATGACCAGGATCCACGTCGTGGAGGTGAGGCGCCGGACGACCCACAGAGCCCCAAGGCTCGCGATGAGCATGAAGGGCGTGAGCTGGTGGCTCACCACCGTCGCGACGATCAGCAGGCATCCCAGCCCGAGCAGGGCTCCACGCTGAACGGGCGTGCTCCGGGCGATGGGCCCCGAGCCGGCCGACCCCGGTCGGCCCGCCGGCCGCCGGAACCAGGTGAGGGCCACCGCCAGGATCGAGAGATAGAAGAAGTACGCCAGCGCCTGCGGTGACAGGTACTCCTGCCCGATCCAGTTCGCCAGCGAGAAGATCAGCAGACTGAGCCACAGCACGGTCCGGTCGCGGGTCAGCGATCTCACGATGGCGGCCAGCGGAAGCAGATCGATCAGTGCGAAGAACCCATGGGAGGAGATCGCCAGCCGGCGCAGGTCCACGCCGGCGACCTGCTTCAGGAACGCCAGGAACTCGAAGAAGCCGGGCCAGCTGAACCGCGCATCGAGGCCCGGGTCCACCTGGCCCGTGGTGGCAACGTACTCCGCGAACCCCATGTGGAGCCACGTGACCGCCAGTGCCGGCTGGCTCTCGAGGATGCTGCCGAGGGCGTGCGAACCGATCACGAACGCCGCGAGGTTCAGGGCCATGAGCCAGTCGGGTGCGCCGGTGAACGCCCCCCAGACCACTCCGGCGGCAAGGAGGGCGAGCGCGAGCAGCGTCGCCAGGGGAAGGACCGTGATCAGGCCCATGTCGCCGATCCGGGTCAGGTCCACCTGCCGGAGGCTGAGGGCCCAGGCCGCGAGCGCGGCCACCACCAGCGCGAGCTGGGCGGACCGAAGGCGAATCCTCCCGGTGGCGCGAGCCCGTGCGAGGAACGCCGCGGCCCGGTTGGGCCGGTCGTCCCGCCGGAGATTCCCAGCCTCGACGGCCGTCATCGCTCCGCATCCTCCGGCCGAACTGCCATTGGCGGAGGACTGCCCCCCGGGTTGCCCAGAACAAGACCCGCCTCGGGCGAGAGCCGGATCTCGCCCGGCGACGCGAGCCGGCTGAGTTGGACGGCCGCCGCGAGCGGCCCCAGCGTTGAATGGAGGCGCGCGATCCGATCGTCAGACCAGGTCTGCACCGGGATGAAGCGACCAGCCAGAAGGCGAACGCCCATTTCCACCAGGTTGCGCGCGGAATGCGCGAGATCCTGGAAGGAGCCCGGCGCGGACACGATGCCGATCCTGAGCTGGACGGCCTGCTCCGGGGCGGCAGCCCACCCCAGCAGCTGGGTGGCGGCCTGCCTCGCTCCGGCGGGCGTCGGGAATGCGCAATACACCGCGTCCCCGTCCGATCCCAGGAGGGCGCCGCCGTGCGCCCTCGCAAATTCGTTCGCCGCGGCACGATATCGCCGCACGAACTGGTTGTATGCGCCCCGTCCGCCACGCGATGCGAGCGTCCTGGATGCCACGATGTCGGCGGACATCATATTCACCGTGGACGCGCTTCCATCGAGGGTGGGGTCATTCAAGAGGCGCGGCATCTTCCAAGATCCTAGCTGAGATGCAATTCCGAGCCGTTGATCATCCAACGATGCGTTGCCAGGCGTCACCATTGGATCGTGCGGCGCGGCGTTATCGGGTCGTCGATCGGTACACTGCTGCGGGGCAAGTGGCAGTTCAGTGGGATGGTCTTACGAAGTTACATGCCGGACCGCATTACGTTCGTCGCCCTGAACGCCGCCATTGGTAGCGTGGGGCTGGTCCTTTCGCTGGTGCTGGCACTGCCGCGCATCCGGGCCCAGAACGGTGCGGACGAACCGGACTTCTATCCTCGCCCCAGCCGCCGGATCATCGGCCGCCTGGTCGATGGGGCAGGAACCGCCATCCCCACCGCGCTGAGCCTGGCGACCGCCGGCGTCCTGGTGGCCGGCCTCGGCGCGCCATCGCCTTCACGCGACGCCCTCGCGGCGCTGATCGTGGCCGGCGCATTCATCTCGTCGATGGTGTCCATCGGCCCGGTCGGGTCCAGGGACTCGCTCCACGTCGCCATCTTCTCGGCGAATATCGTCGCCTTCGGGCTGGTGGCCTGGGAGTCGTCATCGCTCGTGATCCTGTCCGCCCTGCTCGCGGTCATCTGGGTGTCAACGCTGTTCACCTTCGACTGGCGGATCGGGGCACTCCTGGCCGGCCTCGCCCTGGTTGCAGGGCTGGCTGCCGTGACCAACGGCGCGGTCTCCCTGGCGCCGCCGGGGCCCTCCGATGGCCCGTATTTCGCTGTCGTGGGCGGAGGTCTCGCCGCTTCGATCGCGGCCAGCCTGGAGTTGATGCGCCGCCGGCAGCGCAACCTCCTCAATCGCCTTGCCGTGGACCCGCTGACCAACCTCCACACGCGTCTTCAGCTGGAACTGGTGTTCTGGCGGGAGCTCACGCGGTCCCTGCGATTCGGAAGTGCCCTTTCCATCCTGATGATCGACCTGGACGGGCTGAAGGTGGTCAATGACACCCTGGGCCACCAGCTTGGCGATCGCCTCCTCCAGGGGGTCGGGCGGGCCATCCAGGGCAGCATTCGCGCGAGCGACTTCGCGGCCCGCTTCGGAGGGGACGAGTTCGTCGTGATCCTGCCCGAGACGGGGCCGGCCGGCGCCGAGGTGATCGCCAACGTTGTGCGACGAAAGGTGGCCGACGTCCGCATCCACAGCGGCGGCCGGGAGGCCGCAGGTTCGGCCTCCGTGGGTGTCGCCAGCTTCCCGGAGGACGGTTCCACCGCTGCGGACCTCGTGGCTCAGGCCGATGCCCGCATGTACGCAGAGAAGACGCGCCGGAGGGCACAGCGATGATGCCCATCGAGTGGATCCAGCGCGCCGTCGAGCCCGCCACCCGGACGCTGGCCCGGCTGCGTTCGGGGCTTGCCGTGACGACCGGACGCGCTGCGGCGGGGGCGAAACGGCACATCTCGCCACTCGCATCGGGCATCCGGGAGGCCGCGGGCCCGGTCGCGCCCAGGGGGGCACTGATCGCAGCGGGAGCAGCCCGCCCGATCCGCCGAGCGGCCGGGACCATGGCCGTCCGGCTGAAGCCGTACACGGCGGGACCGGCGGCCCGCATCGGTCGCGCTACGAGGACGACCACCGGCAAGTCGGCCATCCTGACGGTGGGCGCCATCCTCCTCTTCGGCGCGGCCGCTCGACTGCCCGCCGGCGGTGCTCCCGCGGCGTCCGGGCCGACGGCGTCGGCGCACGCGACGGAGGTGACCGCGGGCGGATCGGCAACGTCGTCATCGGCCGCCGCAAGTCCTGGGGCCCGCGCGACCCCGTCCGCACGGATCGCCGAGGTCCCCCGGTTCGGACACGTGTACTGGATCATCCTTGAGGAACACAGCCTCCTGGACGTCGCCAATGGAGGCAAGGCGCCATTCCTGGCGTCGCTCGTCAAGCAGGGTGCGGTTGCCGCGGACTACGACGCGCTGGCCGAAGGATCGTTGCCCAACTACATCGGGCTCTTCAGCGGTTCTACCCAGGACATCGCGGATGACGGCGTCCACTACCTCGATTCCCCATCGCTGTTCGACCAGCTCGACAGCCACGGAAAGACGTGGGCCGTCCATTCGCAGAACGTGCCTGGATCCTGCTTCCTCGGCCTGAGCGCCGAAGGAGGCCCGGACGGACCGGGCACCTACGTTCGGCGGCATGAGCCCGCAGTCAGCTTCACGAACATCGTCGCCGATCCGGTGCGCTGCGCCCGAATCGGGGACCTTTCATCCTTCGCGCCGGGACGCACCGACTTCACGCTCATCATCCCGAACATGTGCGCGGACATGCACGACTGCCCCGTGTCAGTTGGTGACGCGCTGCTCAAGAAGCTCGTCACGAAGATCAGGAGCTCGAAGTCCTGGTCCACGGACGATCTGATCGTCATCACGTTCGACGAGGCGGGCGAGGGGCCTCAGCCACCGAGCCGCCGGCCCGGGCTGTTGGCGCTTTCCGGTCTGGCCCGGCCTGCCTTCGTTTCCCACGAGGACCGGAACCACTACTCGCTGCTGCGCACGATCGAGGATTCGTGGCGGCTGGGCTGCCTCGCGAACTCGTGCGCCGCACCGGCCCTGGGCGAGCTGTTCGGCGGGCCGTAGGGGAAACGACGACGCTGCGGCCCAAGGCCGGGCCGCAGCGTCATTGCACCGTTCGTCGGGAGAGCCCGGCTTCGCGGGCGCCGGGGACCGTCGGGAAGGCGGTCGGCCTGAGCTCAGGCCGCGTAGGGATCGCGCGTGGCCACCGTCATGGAGCCCGGCTGCGCCTCGAGGACGCGAACTTCGAAGGGCCACAGCGACCTGACCAGCCGGGTCAGATCAGCGTCCGGATCGTGGGAGACCGCGAAGAACACCTCGCCCGGGCCCTCGGTGCGGACCTGGACGCTGCCGATCCCGGACGCCCGGGTCAGGAGCCGCATGAAGGCGGCGATCGAAGCGACGTCGGCCAGGCCGCGGACGGCGATGGTCGTCTTCAGGACCTGGGGCTCAAGCGATGCAATCGGCTCGTCCGCGTCCATCTCGGGTTCGATCACGGCTGCCGCGACATCAGCTTCAACAGCTTCAACCTGCGTCTCGACCGTGGCGATGGACTCGGCGGCCGCGTTTGGGGCCTCGGGCGATTCGGTCGAGACCAGAGCCTTGACCGGCTCAGCCGCCTCCGCCTGGACGGGCTCGATCTCGGCGACTGTGGCATCGGCGACCGGTTCGGCCTCGGGCTCCGGCGCGAAGTGGGCGGCGACCTCGGGCTCTGGCTCAGGCGTGAACTCCAGCGCGGGTGGGGGTTCCGCCGCTGTTTCAGCGTGCGAACCCGCCGGGGCAGCCTCGGCTGCTTCCACCGGGGCCACGGCGATGGGCGCCAGTGGCGCCGGGGCGGACCATCCGGCCGGTGACGCCGTGCGCTGGAGGAACGCGGCTGTCTTGGCCTGGAAGCCGGCGAGTTGCGCCTCGTACTCTGCGATCTCCGTCCTGGCCCGGCTGATCTCGCCTTCGAGGCGGCCGGTTGCATCGGCAAGTTCCAGTTGGAGCGTCGCTTGGCGGGCGGCAATGGCCGAAGAAGCCTCAGCGTCCACCTCAGCGTGCCGCCTGGTGCGCAGCGCCTCGATCGCGGTGACGTCGTCGTCGGCGGCCTGCCGGATGGGCCCCAGGCTGACCTGCGCCGCAGCCCGGAGTCCGTCGAGATAGCGGTCCGGGTAGGAGCGCAGTGCACCGAACACCGTCTGGTAGGCCTGTTCGACCGATTCGCGGGTGAAGGTTCCGGTGTTCGCCGGCCCTGGGACCTGGGAGAGGGGCTGGGGATCCCGCGTGGCCGAGTGCGACATCCGGGAGAACGGCGATGAAGCGGTGGCAGCGTGTTCCGAGGTCGAGGTCTCGCGCCGCCAGGCATCGTCGTCCATCGGGATCTCCCTGGCCGTCAGTTCCGGCTCCGCATTGGTGTCAATCATGCCCGTCCCAGTGGTTTCATGCGCCATGCCAGGTGCTTCGAGTCCGGCCTGACCGTGATCCGCGCCAGCACCATGGTCCTCCGGCGCTTCGGCGTGCTCAGGCGCGCTCGGCCATGACAGGGAAAGCAGGCGACTTGGCCACCGGCGTGGGGTCGGGGCACTTTCGGGAGCTGTCATCGCTGGGAACCCTCGTTCATGGCGCAGTCGTGGTGCGGCGGTGCCTCGGCGGACCGCTCGCTGATTGAGGTCAAGGTATGCCCCGAGCGGGCGTACGCGACAGCCATCCAGTGGTACAGGTCCGGAAGTACTTCTGGCAGTCCGACTGGCTGGTTCCTCCCGGCACCGGCGTGTTGACCGGCGACAACGTTTGAATTCACCGTGGCCCTGGGTGAATTACCCGTCCGTCGATGACATTGCCCGCCATCTGCTGTTGTTGACGGCATGCACCAGAAAGAGGCCCCAACTCACCCCGGACCATTGCCACCACGATTGGCGATGCCTAGGATGCTCGGCAGATAGGCCTTTCGTACCAGTACTAATGACGAACAATTTCGGAGACCCTCCATTGCCGGACACATGGCGGACCGCAACTGAAGCAGCGACCGTATCCGTGGTCATCCCGGCCCGGAATGAGGCCCTCAATCTCGGCTGGGTTCTGAGCCGCATGCCCGAATGTGTATCCGAGATCATCCTCGTTGATGGGCAGTCCACCGACGGGACCGTGGATGTGGCCCGCGAATGCGGCCTGGACATCCGGGTCATCGTCGAGCCGGCTCGGGGCAAGGGCACCGCGCTTCGCACAGGGTTCGCGGCCGCGACGGGCGATTACGTGGTGATGCTGGACGCTGACGGCAGCATGGATCCGCTGGAGATCCCGCGGTTCGTCGCGCCGCTGGCAACGGGCTGGCACGTCGTCAAGGGCTCCCGGTTCCTCCCGAGCGGCGGCAGCACGGACATCTCCCGCTACCGGCAGATCGGCAACTTGGGGTTGCTCAAGATCGCCGAGGTCCTGTTCGGGTTCCGCCAGACGGACTTCTGCTACGGCTACATGGCGTTCCAGCGCTCCGTCCTCCCGCAGCTGGGCCTCACGGCCACCGGCTTCGAGATCGAGGCGCAAATGGCGGTCCGCTCACACCTCCTGGGCCTCCGGGTCACGGAGGTCCCCAGCATGGAAGCGCCGCGACGCAACGGCGCGTCAAATCTCCACCCGATTCGCGACGGCATCCGCATCCTCCGCACGATGCTCGCCAACCGCGCGATGCCGCCCACATCGGCACAGCCGGAGCTGCGACCGTCGCGACGCCCGTCGCCGGTGGTGTACCAGGCGCAGCCGACCCAGGGCGCCACCGTCGCCATCCGCCAGTCTCCCGCCGGCGACTGACGCGGCCGGGCTCCCCATCCGGAGGAAGCGTGAACATCTCCCCGAGCGAATTGGCGCTCGTCCTGATCGTCGCAATCGACATCGTGATCGTCGGCGCCCTGGTGGTCGTGCGCGTCATGGGGCTCCGCGGTGGGCGGGCTGCATCGTCCCAGGTCGCCATCACCCCCGAGGACCAGGTCACGGACGTGCGTGCCGAGGAACCGGGTCGTCGCGTGGTCCGGCCGTCTGCGTTCACGAATCCCGCGACCCCCGCGACGCCCGCACCGGCGAGGACCGGCACGGCCGCAGCCCCCGAGCGGGCGGACCACGGCACCAGTGCCCCCGACCGGATGATGGCGGCAGCCGAGGACGAGGGCGACTGGCAGCTGGCCCTCCGACGGGAATCTGCTCGTGCCGCGCGATACGGCCGCAGCATGACCCTGATGCAGTTCGAGATCGACCAGCCCGCCGATGACCCGGCCGCGGCCGGACAGCTCGCGGAGGCCGATGCGCTCCTCGCCGGCCTGATCGCAGCGCACGTTCGCGTGAGTGACTATGTCGCGCATCCGTCCTCCGGGCGGTACTGGCTGCTGCTGACCGAAACCGAGGAGCGCGCGGCGCTCTGGGTCGCGGACCGGATCCGAGGCCAGTTCGTTCGACGGCGCCCCAACCCGCCCGGACTGCTCGTGGGCTGGGCCGGAACCGAACCCGGAGGCGGCGTCGAGACCACCCTGCGTCGCGCCGCCGAACGGGTCCACGAAGACCGGCGCCGTGTGCGCGCGGCCTTCGAGCAGGTAGGGTCATTCGAGGCGGGACCCGTGGAGCGCCCGGCTGTCACCGCCGTGGCCACAAACGTGGACGATGCCCTTGCGACCCTCGAGCGCCTCTGGAAATCAGGCTTTGTGACCGACGAGGAGTATCGCGAGAAGCGCTCCGACGTCCTGCGCCGGATCTGATCGGCGCGGGCACCAAGCGCCCGCGCCCGAGCGCCGTTTCGCCGGCCCGGACGGCGGCGGAGGTCTCCGCGCCAACCCGTTGACGGCGGGCACGATACTCAGCGCCTGCGACCCGCATCGCGTCCACCTCCGGACGCCGGGCAGTCCGCCGCGAACGAGGGCTCCACGCTGACCCCAGGGATCACGCCGCCGGCCGACGTGGAGGCCGGCCTATTGGACGCGGTCAACCGCACGTACCCGGGCCCGCCCAGCGTTGCCCTGGGCGGGCCCTGGCTGGCCGTCGCCCGCACCCTGGAATCCGCGCATGATGCGCCCACGGGGATCCGGTTGGCGTTCTACGGCCGGGCGAATCTGCCCGGCACGCGCGGCCGGACCGTCCCGGCCTATGTGGTGGCAACCGGGCACGAGTTGATCCTGATGCTGACCACCGGGGTCGCGCGGGACCAGCCGTTCCAGCCGGAGACGTTCACCGTGCGTAGGATCCCGTTCCTGGCGGTGAGCGGGTTTGCGGTCCATCGGGGGTTCGTTCGCGACCGCGTGACGATCACATGGCTGGACGAGGCAGCCGCGTTGCCGATGAAGGCAACGATTCGCGACGTCGGCTATCGCCCGGAGCTGACCGGGCTGGCGGCGCTGATCGAGGATCGCCGGGCTCGGGAGGCCTGAGCGCGAGACGGCTCCTGCTCCGGCAATGTCCGGCTAGCCTCCGGCCGCACCCCGGCCGGGGCTACGGAAGCTGGATGAGGCGCGTCGCACCCTGCAGCTGGCTTGCCACGGCCTTGAAGACATCCGAGAGATTCGTCGAGGCACCGGCCGTCTTGGGCAGGCAGTAGTAGTGGTCGCCGTCCTTGTTGGAGCTGCCGGGGCAGCCGTTGTCACTCGATGGCCCTGTCGCCATGCTTGCCAGGAGGTCCGTGGCCTTCTTCGACTTGAACGATCCCGAGAGGTCCGGGCACGCGACATTGTTGGCGCCGTCCAGGCCAAAGCCGATCGTGTAGATCTCGATCCCTGAGTTCTTCGCGGCCGTTGCGGCCTGGTTCGCCTGGTTGCAGTAGTTCGCGTTCACGGGCGTGCTCGTGGACGCATTGGGCTGACCGTCCGTTTCCAGGATGATGCCCTTCCGGACGCCCGAGCGGCCGGTGGTCTGGAGCAGGTAGGCGGCCATCGTGATGGGGTCGGCCAGGTCCGTTCCGGTGCTGGAGTTGGTGAAGCAGGCGATGGCCTTGGCGGCCTTGCTGGTACTCAGCGTGAAGTTCTCGTTCACGGGAGCCCCGGTGCCGCTCAGGCCAACGGGATTCCATCGGACGACGTCGCCGGGGGCGATCGCGGTGCCGATGCTGCCGGCCGGGGTGGCGCTGCAGGCAACCGTGCTCGAACTGGGGCCGAGGAATCCCAGCCCGAGCCACTGGTAGGCAGGGTTGTACAACAGGCGAATGGAATCGGCGGCCGTCCGCGCGTTGACCGTGTCCACGCCGCTCATACTCCCTGTCCTGTCCACGATCAGCACCACGTCAACCGGGTTGTTGGGGGGCTCCCCGCAGGGTCCTTTGCATGCGGATGTCGTGACGGTCTGGGTGGTCCCGGTCGCGACCCCCACCACGCGGCCAAAGCCGTAGCCGATGGTGGTGGCGCCGGAGAGCACGATGGTGTTGCAGGTGTTGCCGATGCTGGGCTGGCAGGCGGTGGCGCACACCGCGGTGTTGCATTTCCAGACCGGGGCCGGAATGATGCCCGGATTACAGACCAGCGGGACGTCTCGAGTGGTTGCCGGGACGCCGCCCACGATGCCGATGACGCAGCGGAAGCTCACGTTGCCCGCAGTCGCGTTCAGGCCCTTGTAGTTGGTGTTCGCGTACTTGAGCGCAAGCGTCTCCGCCGCGGCTGCGTCGGCCGGAAGCTGCGTGGCGCCGGCCAGGACGCCGGCGTCGAGGGCGTTCCAGAGGGTCTGGTTCGCGTTCCGGAGAACGCCGACGTCCAGAACCAGGGATGCCGCCCCCATGATCACCACAAGGACAAGCGCGAACATGACGAGCGCCTGGCCTCGCTCGCGCTCCGCGCGGCGCCCCGACGCTCCCACTGGGCCTTCCGTCGGGCTGCCAGTTGTGGCTGCTGCGGGCGTGCGGGCCACTACTCGATCCTCATCTGGACGGCGGTGGACAGCGGGAACGTAGAGCCGAGCGCGATGGGCCAGATCATCTTGTAGCTGTAATCCACCTTGACCACCACGGAGTCAGCGGAGGCCCAGGCGGGAAACCCGGAGACGTTGTTCGGGCATGCGGTGCCGGCCGGCAGGAGGCAGGTGACCGTCACCGTGAGCTTCGTGAGGTCCAGGCTGGTTGCCAGGGCTTTCACGCGTGCGGTGACCGGCGCCGGGTTGTCGTTGGCGGACGTCAGGGTCGTGACACCCAGGCGGGCACCTTCCCGCGCGGCATTGATGATCGTCTGGTTTGCGTAGAGCCCGGAACCGAAGTCGATCATGCCGGACAGCAGGAGCAGGAAGACGGGCACGACGAGGGCGAACTCCACGAGGGACTGACCGCGTTCGGCCGGGCGCGCGGAGCCGCGATCCCGCGTCCGCGGAGCGAATCGTGTCCAGGCCATTGCTACCTCGGTATCTCGGTTCTCGCGGGATCGTGCACCGGCAAGCGGGGTCCTCGAGAACCCCCGCCGTCGGCAGTATCAGCCGATGGTCGCCCTCCACCCCATCCCCCATTCGTACCGGTACCCGGCCGGGATGCCGCGTTCCTGAAGGTCCAGGGCGTCCATCCAACGCCAAAGGAAGGGCGGTTCGGGCCAATGGCGTACCCTGCCGCCATGCACGACAGCCGGGATCGCGTGGTCGATAAGCGCCGGCAGTGACCACGCGGAGTACGTCTCTCTCTGGATTGCGCCGGCAGACGACGCGTGGAATCCTGCCTGCGCCGGGGTTCCGCCCTGCCTGGGCGGCGGACCGGCTGGTCAAGCGGGCGCGCGGATGATTCGAACTCAGGCCCTGCGAACCTGCGTGGCGGCGGCGCTTGCGCTGGTCGGCTTCGTCTCGGGCATCCCTCTGGCCGGATCCGTCCCGGCGGCCGTGGCCGCGAGTGCTCCCAAGGTCGTCATCATCGTGGGCCCCGTGGGCGGGTCCACCACGTCCTACCGGACCGAAGCGGAGGCGGCGGCCACCGAGGCACGCAAGTACACCCCCAACGTCGTCACGATCTACAGCCCCAACGCGACGTGGGACGTGGTGAAGCCCGCTCTGCAAGGCGCGTCCATCGTGATCAACATGGGTCACGGCAACGGGTTCCCGACACCTCACTCCTCCACATTCCAACCAGATCGGCAGGACGGCCTTGGGTTGAACCCCGTGGCCGGCGCGGACGACAGCACCACGAGGTACTGGGGCGAGCAATACCTGGCCGCCGAAGTCACGCTTGCCGCTGGCGCCGTGGTCATCCTGGGTCACCTCTGCTACGCGTCTGGTTCGTCCGAACCCGGCTACGCCGACCCCAGCCAGGCCGTCGCCCAGCAGCGCGTGGACAACTTCGCGGCGGGCTACCTCGCGGCAGGTGCCGGGGCCGTGATCGCGGAGGCGTATGGGGGCGCGGCGGCGTTCTACGTGACCGCCCTGTTCACCGCGCACGACACGATCGGCAACATCTGGGCGAACTCGTTCAGCCACCAGGGCAACACGTTCGCGTTCCCGAGCGTGCGGACACCGGGTGCCACCGTCCAGATGGATCCCGACAGCGCATCCGGCAAGTACTACCGGGCGCTCACC
>JANPDJ010000240.1:0-14733 GCA_031431395.1 Chloroflexota bacterium
GAACTCCTGGCGGCCGACGGCTTCTACGCCCACCTGCACCGGATCCAGTTCGGCGGCACCGTGGTCGACGACACGTCGGCATCCGCGGCCGATGCGATCGCGCCGGGCGCGCCGGCCACCGTTCAGGCGGGCAGGCGATGAGGAACGACCATCATCCCGGGCTGTGGATGGACGGCGAGCTGCCCCCGAACTGCCGCCTTGGTGAGCGGACCGTGGTCACCGGGGCCACGGCCTTCAAACGCTTCCACAGTCGCCGCGACCCGGGCCTCACGATCGGGGCGAATTCGACGATGGACGGCGTGCAATTCGCGATCGGCGCAGAGGCCACCGTCTCGATCGGGGATTTCTGCTACCTGACGAATGCGGTGCTTCTTGCCGAGCTTGAGATCTCGATTGGCAGGTACGTCATCATCGGCTGGAATACGACCATCGCCGACACGGATTTCCATCCGCTTGCGCCGGCTCTCCGCATTCAGGACGCTCGGGCGCTGAGTCCGCTCGGGCGCGGGATGGCGCGACCGACCATCGCCCGGGCGCCCGTCGTAATCGAGGACGACGTCTGGATCGGTCCGAGTTGCACGATCCTCAAGGGCGTGCGGATCGGCCGAGGCGCCTTCATCGAGCCCGGCTCGGTCGTGACCCGGGACGTGGAGCCAGGCGCCCATGTCCTGGGCAACCCGGCCCGCGAGGTCGCCCGATGAGCCGTCTCCTGCCCGGCACGACCCTCGATTGGGACTGGTATCCGGGCACGATTCCAGCCAACGCCTGGATCGACGAGACGGCGTACATTGAAACGACATTCAGCTTCCACCTGCTCCGGAGCCAGGACCCGGATGCCGTTCACATCGGTCGCGGCGCGGCGACATACCTTGGCACGATGTTCGATCTCGGTCCGCGCGCCCGCGTCCGCATCGGCGATTTCGCGTTCGTCCATGGCGTCTGGTTCATCAGCGATTCGTCGATTCACATCGGCGACCATTCCATGCTTTCGTGGAACGTCGTGCTCATGGACACATACAGGGCATCCCGGGACCCGGTAGAGCGACGGCGCGAACTTGAGCGAGTCCCAGCTTCGGACGATCGCCGGCTTCGGCACGATCCGCCGACGGATCGGGCGATCACGATCGGTGCCAATGTCTGGGTCGGCTTTGATGTCGTCGTGATGCCGGGCGTCACGATCGGCGACGGCTCGATCGTGGGGGCGAAGTCCGTCGTATACGGCGACGTGGAGCCCTTCACCGTCGTTGCGGGGAATCCTGCTCGCCTCGTCCGACACTTGGAGAACTCTGATGTCGCCGATGGGTGATGTCCGCTCGTCCAGCCGCGGCCGGATCATTGTCTTCGGGATCATGTTCTGGTACCCGCTGGCCGGTGTGACCTACCAGTTCCTGCATTACCTGCTCGGGTTGCGCGCGCTCGGCTACGACGTCTGGTACGTCGAGGATTCCGCCCGCTGGGTCTACGACCCGGACCTGAACGATCTGACGCCCGATGCCTCATCGAACGTGCGAACCGTCGCACCCGTACTCGACAGGTTCGGATTCGGCGACCGCTGGGTCTTTCGAGGAGCCTACGAAGGCGGCCGCTGCTACGGCCTCGACGAGGCGCAGCTCAGCGACCTCTACCGGACCGCGGACGCGTTCCTCAACGTGACCGGGGCTCAGGAGCTGCGTGACGACCACTTGCGCATCCCGCGACGCATCTACGTCCAATCCGATCCCTTCGCGGACCAGGTCAAGGTCGCGATCGGCGACGCCGGCACCATCGAGACCCTCGACGCCCACGACACACATTTCACCTTCGGCGAGAGCATCGGCACGCCGCTGTGCGACCTCCCCGCCATCAGGTACACGTGGCTACCCACGCGGCAGCCGGTTGCCATTGAACTCTGGGCGAATGACCGGCAGCCCGATCCGGGGAGATACACGACGATCGCGACCTGGCAGAACACGGGCAAGGACGTCATCTGGAATGGCGTCCGGTATCAGTGGACCAAGGACACCGAGTTCCGGCGGTTCCTTGAGCTGCCGGAGTTACGTCCCGCAGCCTTCGAGCTGGCATCGGATCCGCCGCCGGACGATCGTCTGGCACTCCAGAGCCACGGCTGGCACCTGGCAGATCCGGCCCGGGTCTCAACCCGCCTCGACGATTACCGAAAGTACATCCAGGGTTCGCGCGCCGAGTTCACCGTTTCCAAGGAGCAGGTTGTCAAGCCGCGCACTGGCTGGTTCAGCGACCGCAGCGCGTCCTACCTGGCTGCCGGCCGGCCGGTCGTAACACACGACACCGGATTCGGCGCCCATCTTCCTACCGGCCTTGGCCTCTTCGCGTTCTCAACGATGGCGGACATCCTCGATGCCGTCGACCAGATCGAATCCGACTACGCGCAGAACAGCGCGGCGGCGCGAGAAATCGCGGCAGAGTACTTCGGAGCCGAGAAGGTCCTGTCAAGCCTCATGCAGCGGGCGGGGCTGTAGGGTGCGCATCGTCTACGCCGGCTCGATGGGGCACTCGAACACGGGAGGGCAGTCCTGGGTAGACCTCCAGTATCTCGCCGGACTCGAGTCCCTGGGACACCACGTCACGTATCTCGAGGACTTTGGCGACGATGTCCAGGTGTGGAACTGGACATCAGAGGAGTGGACGGACGATCCGGGCTACCCGGCGATGTGGATCGAGCGGTCACTGGACCTCATTAGCTTCGGTGGCGCATGGGCGGTGCGGGCGGGCGGTGGCACCCTTGGCCTTGCCCCTGACGAAATCCGAGCCGAGTGCAGGTCGGCCGATCTTCTCCTGATGCGGGCTCTTCCGCTTTGGACCTGGCGCCCAGAGTACGAACTGCCCCGAAGACGTGCGTTCATCGACGTTGACCCTGGGTTTACGCAGGTGGCAATTGCCAATGGAGACGTTGGATTTGCGGCAGCTCTGGCGCGATGCGAGCGGCTGTTTTCATTCGGGCAGTACATCGGCCAGGCGGATTGCCCGATCCCGGCCGTACCTGGCCCGTGGATACCGACGCGCCCGCCGGTGGTACTCGCCCAGTGGCCGATCGCGCATGGGCGCGCCGAAGTCTTTACGACCGTGATGCGGTGGGGCGGGCGGTTTGAAGGCCTCACCTTTGGCGATCTCACGCTTGGACAGCGCGATCGTGAGTTTCAGAAGTTCATCGATCTGCCGCTCCACGCAGCACAACGACTCTTGGTGGCCGCAATGGGGGTCGATCCCGACCTGCTCGCGCGGCACGGGTGGGAATACCGTCCCGGTGAGCGAACCGTGCCAACCCCGTCGGCGTACCGCGCGTTCATCAGCGCTTCGCGGGCAGAGTTCGCCGTCGCCAAGCACGGCTACGTCGTGGGGCGGACGGGCTGGTTCAGCGACCGGAGCGTCTGCTATCTCGCCTCGGGCCGGCCCGTCGTGGTGGAGGACACCAGACTCGATTGGCTTCCGGTCGGGGAAGGTCTCCTCGTCTACTCCACGATCGAGGAGGCTGTTGCAGCGATCGAGACGGTCAATCGTGCCTACCGGATGCACCGGCGGGCAGCGCGCCACCTCGCGGAGACCGTCTTCTCCACCGACGTCGTGCTTCCCCGGTTGCTCGATCAGGCGACTTCGTGAGCCAGGCCCCAGACGAGCCTCCTGCGCTGCCCGCCATGCCTGCTGAGCCCGGGGCGAACGCCCCGGGCCGCTACCTGATCGTCAACGCAGACGACTACGGCCAGAGTCCGGGCATCGTTGCAGGTGTCACACGAGCGCATGACGCGGGCGTCGTCACGAGCACGAGCCTGATGGTCCGCTGGTCGGCGGCCGAAGATGCGGCGCGAGAAGCCGCCATGCGGCCGCGGCTCAGCGTCGGCCTGCATTTCGATCTCGGGGAGTGGTGGTACCACGACGGAGACTGGCTCCCTCGCTACCGCGTCACGGACCCCACAGATGAGGGCGCGGTAGCCGCGGAACTCGAACGGCAGATCGCCGGGTTCCGCCGGTTAATGGGCCTCGACCCGACGCATCTCGACTCGCACCAGCACGTCCATCGGCGGGAACCCGCGCGGAGGCAGCTCCTGGAAGCGGGAGACAGGCTCGGGGTCCCCGTTCGGGAGTTGTCCGGCGGCATCACATACCGCGGCAACTTCCACGGACAGGGCGAATTCGGAGAGTCGCTTCCGGAGTTGCTGACGGTGGACGCACTCACGGGACTCCTGGCGGGCATTGGACCCGGCCTTACGGAGCTCGGCTGCCATCCGGCACTTGTTGCCGACATCGAGTCGTCCTATGCACAGGAGCGCGTCAGCGAGTTGGAGACGTTGTGTTCGCAGCCTGCCCGCGACATCATCGATCGAGCCGGGATCGAACTTGTCTCGTTCCACGATCTGGCGCGGCTGAAGGCCTTCGGTCATCAGCCTTCCACCTGAGGACCGCCGGCCCGGTATGCCTGGCCCGGGCGGAGCCGCAGCCTACGACGAGAACCGGCGTCTCGACGCTCCTGCCGGCCCGAACGCCATCCGGGCGAACTCCGCCTCGCCAGTGGGTGGATCGAACGTTATGGCCGCGTTGTTCGGGCAGTTGGTCAGCTCCCCGACGCGCACGTCCGTGCCGTTCGAGTAGAGGTCGACGCGGAGCAGAGTGAACCCGCGGCTCAACGCCGACGCCACGCGCAGCATCTCGGCCCAGTTCGCGGGCCGCGCGCTCGCCTGGCCCGCCGGATTCCCCAGGCCATACGGCAGCAGCTGCCAGTCCGAGGTGTAGAACGTGGATCGCCGCACGGCATCGTCCTCGTGCAGGCTGACCACGCGGCCCATGACCGGCCGGCCGTCCACGCAGAAGATCGCGTAGTCGAGTGGTGACGGATCGTCGAATACCACGGGCTCCACGATCACCTTCGGCGTCAGCGTCCGGTAATTCCGTTCTCGCCCGGTGTGGTAGTAGTTGCTGGCGAACCACCCACGGATACGATCGAGATCGGTCGTCCTGCCACTTGCACCCACTTTGGCTCCCACCGCGACGCTCAGCCCGTTGCGCTGGTAGATGACCTCGCCGGACATGTGCGTGGGCTTGATGAAGCAGGTCTCGGGATAGTCAAAACTGCACGCCTCCTCGGGACTCCGCAAGATGGCAATCGTCGGGATATTGAACTCGTCACCGACCGTCGACGCGATGTATCGCTTGACGAACTCCTTGTCGGTGACAAACACTCGAAGTGGATCGACGATCGCTCTGGAGGTCTTGATGTGGAACAGGGCATCGCCCAGGCTCCCGCCCGACCACCTCGGCAGTCGCCCGTTGTACTGGCGGAAGTAGATCAGGGCGAACAGGAAGTCGCCCCAGGTGGTGGTCGGCAACAGGTACGGGAGGTATCTCGTCTGGATGGCCAGCCGCAGTGATGGCGGCAAGCGGTCCAAGAGTGATCTCGACAGAATGGCGACACACCTCCCTTTGGCAACGGCGCTACCTGGCTGACCACAACCGCGTCGCCTGCGGGGCCAATCGTACGAGGATGCCGGTGGAACCTCGACGCGGAGCGGAATTCCGTCCTGTCTGGCAAGGTACGGGAAGAAGGGTTGTCATGTCGATCGGCGGCTGTCGACTCGAACCCCAGGCCTGTCGCAATCGAATTGTCCAGGGGACGCTGCGGATACGGGGGACCATGGATCCAGACACACGGCTGTGCCAAGGTTCCGGTCCCGGGCAGTGATGCGCATCCTCCTCGCGGGCGCCGCCGGGTTCATCGGCAGCAACCTCACCGACCGGCTGCTGGCCGACGGCCACACCGTCGTCGGCGTCGACAACTTCGTCACCGGGCGCCGCCAGAACCTGGCCCACCTCGCCGGGGACTCGCGCTTCGAACTGCTCGAGCAGGACGTCGTCGAGCCGCTCGACGTCGCCGGACCCATCGACTGGGTCATGCACTTCGCCAGCCCCGCGTCGCCCCCGAAGTACCTCGCGGCCGGCATCGAGACCCTCCGGACGAATGCCGAGGGCACCCACCAGCTGCTGGAGCTCGCGCGCCGCAAGGGCGCCTCATTCTTCCTGGCCAGCACGAGCGAGGTCTACGGCGACCCCCTGGTGCACCCGCAGCCGGAGAGTTACTGGGGCAACGTCAACCCGGTCGGGCCGCGCAGCGTCTACGACGAGGGCAAACGGTTCGCCGAGGCAATGACGCTGGCCCACCACGTCCGGCACGGCACGCCGATCCGCATCATCCGCATCTTCAACACCTACGGCCTGCGGATGGACCCGTACGACGGACGCGTCGTCACGAACTTCATCCGCCAGGCGCTTTCCGGCGAGGATCTCACGGCCTACGGCCACGGCGAGCAGACGCGCAGCTTCCAGTACGTCGATGACCTGGTTGAGGGCATCGTGCGCCTCCTGCAGGTCGACTACCAGGCACCGGTCAACCTGGGCAACCCGGATGAATACACCATCCTCGAATTCGCGAGCCTGATCCTCGAGTTGACGGGAGGCGCGTCCCAGGTCGTCTTCGAGCCGCTGCCGGTGGACGACCCGAGGCAGCGCTGCCCCGACATCTCGCTCGCCAGGCGACTGCTGGACTGGGAGCCGCGGGTCCACGTTCGCGACGGCGTGCAGCGCACGATCAAGGCGATGCGCGAGACCGGTTGGTGAAGGTCCTCGTCACCGGCGGAGCGGGCTACATCGGCAGCCACACGGCGAAGGCCCTTGCGCGTGCCGGCCACGAACCGGTGGTCTTCGACGACCTGCGTACCGGGTTCGCCGACAACGTCCGCTGGGGGCCACTGGTGCGCGCTCCCCTCGACGACCCGGCCGCGATCCTGAATACGCTGTCCGGTCACGCGATCGAGGCGGTGATCCACTTCGCGGCCAGCGCGTACGTGGGCGATTCCATGCGCGAGCCGGAGGCGTATTTCCGGAACAACGTCGCGAACACGCTCAGCCTGCTCGAAGCGATGCTGGCGGCCGGCGTCGGGACGATCGTGTTCAGTTCCAGCTGCGCGACGTACGGCGTCCCGGACGTCACGCCCATCACGGAGGCTACGCCGCTGCGGCCGGTGAACCCGTACGGCGACACGAAGGTCATGGTCGAGCGGATGCTGCACTGGATCGGCCAGGCTCACGGCATGCGCTGGATGGCCCTTCGCTACTTCAACGCCGCCGGCGCCGACCCGGACGGCGAGCTGGGGGAGGCGCACGACCCCGAGACGCACCTGGTCCCACTGGCGATCCGGGCGGCCCTGGGGGGGCCGCGGCTGCTGGTCTTCGGGACGGACTACGAGACGCCCGACGGAACAGCCGTCCGCGACTACGTCCACGTGTCCGATCTCGCCAACGGGCACGTTGCGGCGCTCGACGCGCTTTCCGGCGGTGCCCCGGACGGCTGCCTCAACCTTGGGACGGGCCACGGGCACTCGGTACGCGAGGTCATGGCTGCGGTGGAGCGGGCGACTGGCCGGCCGGTGCCACACGACCTTGCCGATCGTCGTCTCGGCGACCCGCCGGTCCTCGTGGCTGATGCTTCAGCGGCGCACGCCAGCGTCGGTTGGCAGCCGCAATACCCGGCTCTGGACGCGATCGTCGGGTCCGCCGTCGCGTGGGCGTCGCGGCCGAACCACGTCCTGCATGAGATCAGGGGGACGAAGCCGGATCCGCGCCCGTAGGCCTGTCCGAAGCCTCCGACGGTCGGGATCGGCCACCCGGGGTACCATCGGACCACCCCAGATCCCACCGCTCCGCACACGGTACGTGTCTCATGCATACACCGCCGAGGGCGATCCTCGCGCTGATCATCGCAATCTCGCTGGTCATGCCGGCAGTCCCGGTGGCCGCCGCCGGTCCCCTGGGACCCGCCGCCACGTCGGCCAGGTCGATCAGCGCGGCCGTCGGGGCAGCCCTCGGCCCGGTCCGAGGCGCCATCCTCCAGCAACTCTCGACGGACGGCCGGGGGCCCATCGGTCCGGGCGTCGACCATTCGTGGGGCAAGATCGTGACCGGGAGCGGTCAGCAGGTGGTCAACATCGTCACTGTCGCACCCGGCGCCCCGGGAATCACCATCGAGGCCGGCCTCAGCAACGACACGGCACTGGGGCTCGAGCGTTCCTCGAGCCTCGCGAACCGGAAGAGCTACGAAGGCCACCGGGCGATCGCCACGATCAACGGGGACGTGTGGTCCGCGAGCAGCAGCGGCGCGCTCGCCGCCCCGTTCGGGCTCCACATCCAGGGCGGCGAACTGATGATCGCGGGTTCCACGTCGCGGCCCACGTTCGGGGTGGATGCCTCCGGGGTAGCCATGATCGGAGCGCCCGTGGTCAGCGTGAACCTCATCACGCCCGACGGGGCATTTCACGAGATCAACCGCGTCAACCAGCGCCGGCAGGCCGCCGAATTCGTCCTGTACACGCCGCGCTTCGGGTCCGCCACGGACGCGGACGCCTCGGGCACGGAGGTGGTCCTGTCCGGCGTCCCGTTGCCGCTGTCGACGTCCGTGAACGCGGCGGCCACCGTCATGGCCGTCCGTCCCGCCAGCGGGGCTGATCCATTCGAGCCGGGCACGGTCGTCGTCACCGGTCCCAGCACGTCCTGGCTGGCGTCGCTCGTGGTGGGCCAGTCCGTCCAGCTCACCATCTCCATCACGGCCGAATGGCAGACCGTGACGCAGGCCATCGGCGGTCGCGAGTTCCTGCTCCGGGGCGGCGCCACCTACATCTCGCCCCATCCGGCCATCGCGGACCAGCATCACCCGCGCACGGCAATCGGCATTCGTGCGGACGGCGGCGTGGTGATGGCGACGGTGGACGGGCGCGACGCGGGGTACAGCACCGGCGTGACCGACGCAGAACTGGCCGCGCTGCTCGCCGACCAGGGCGTCAGCGAAGCGATCAACCTGGACGGGGGCGGCTCCACGGCGATGTCCGTCCGTCAGCCCGGGAATACGTTCGTCCACGTCACGAATCGCCCGTCCGATGGCACGGAGCGCAGCGTGCCGAACAGCATCATCGTGTTCAGCTCAGCGCCCACCGGCCCGCTCGCGTCGCTCACGGTCACCCCCGGCGGCCAGTCCATCTACACGAAGCAGACCGTGGACTTCGACGTCTTCGGCCAGGACGTCGCGTACAACCCGGTCACGCTGGACCCGGGCACAGTCACTTGGTCCGTGAGCGGCGCCGCCGGCACGTTCGATGCGGACGGCCGCTTCACGGCGACCGCGCCCGGAACGGCCACCATCACGGCTACCGCCGCGGGCATCAGCGGGGTCGCCGTCCTGACCGTCCTGGCGGACACCACGCCGCCCGTCGCAAGCCAGCCCGTCGTGCGGCTCCTGGCCGGGTCAGAGCTTGGCCGCACGGTGCCCGCGAACGTGAGCTGGTCTGCGGCCAAGGACGCCGGTACGGGCGTGGCCTCCTACGAGCTGGACCAGAACGTCAACGCGAAGACGTGGAAGGCGTTTCCGTCCGGTAGCGCCCTCAACCGCAACGCCCAGCCGGAGCTCGTCCGCAACAGCACCTACCGCTATGCCGTTCGGGCAACGGACGCCGCGGGCAACGTGGGGTCGTGGGCCACCGGCCCCGGGTTCCGGACCGTGGTGCTGTCCGAGGCGTCCTCGGCCATCTCGTTCCGCGGCTCGTGGACACGGACCCGGTCGCCGTCCTATGACGGCGACGCGGCGAGGTCGTCGCGGAAGGCCGGCGCGACGGCCGAGTATTCCTTCGTCGGGAACGGTTTCGCCTGGGTCTCGGCGATGAGCCCGGTCCGCGGCACGGCCCAGGTCTACCTGGACGGCGTGCACGTGGGATCCGTGAGCACGTACTCGAAGACCAGCCTCGCGCGGCAGCTCGTATTCACCCGGTCGTGGCCCACCATCGGGCGTCACACCTTCAAGCTGATCGTGTCGGGCACGCCCGGCCACCCACGGGTGGACGTGGACGCCTTCGTCGTCCTGGCCAAGCCCACCGTCACGATCAAAGCGCCCGGCCCGAGCGTGACCCCACCACCGACGCCCACGCCCACACCCACACCGACTCCCACACCCACGCCGACACCGACGCCGACACCCACGCCCTCCCCGGGCGGTCCGGCCCAGGTGCTCGTTGGCGCGGGCGACATCGCATCCTGTGACCTCACGGGCGATACAGCCACCGCAAAGCTGGTTGCGGCGATCGACGGCACGGTCTTCACAGCCGGCGACAACGCCTACGAGAGCGGCTCGACCGCCGAATTCACGAACTGCTACCAGCCCACGTGGGGCGCCTTCAAAGCGAGGACTCGGCCGGTGCCGGGCAATCACGACTACGAGACCGCGGGTGGCGCCGGCTACTACACGTACTTCGGCGCGGCGGCCGGAGCGGCGGGCAAGGGCTGGTACGCCTACAACCTTGGGACGTGGCGGATCTACGCGCTCAACAGCAACTGCGCTGCAATCGGCGGATGCGGTGCCGGCTCGGCGCAGGAGGCGTGGCTGCGGGCCGACCTCGCGGCCAACCCGCGTCAATGCGTCGCGGCCATCTGGCACCACCCGAGGTTCAGCTCCGGGTATCACGGCAACAACCCGGCCATGGACACGATCTGGCGCGACCTTGTCGCCGCCGGCGCCGAGTTCGTGATCAACGGCCACGACCACAATTACGAGCGGTTCGCCCCGATGACCGCCACCGGCGCCACGTCGCCCGTCAACGGAACGCGGGAGTTCGTCGTCGGCACCGGCGGCGCCTCGCTGCGGGCGTTCGGGGTCGTCCAGCCGTCCAGCGAGGTCCGCAACACGGGCACGCTGGGAGTGATGAAGTTCACGCTGACCGACACCGGGTACTCATGGCAATTCCTGCCCATCGCAGGCAAGACGTTCACCGACAGCGGCTCAGGCACCTGCGGATGAGGCCGTGAGGCGCCAGCTCGAGGCCCTCGTCGACGTGATGCGCGTGCCGGCAAACGGCGATTCATCGGTGGCCGTCGTCCGTCCGCCCCACAACGGCGAGCCACGCGACATCGAATGCGACGTCCTGGTGGCGGGAGGCGGAACGGGCGGAGTGGCGGCTGCGCTCGCAGCGGCACGCAGAGGCCGACGCGTCCACCTCATCGAGGAGACCGACTGGATCGGGGGCCAGCTCACCTCGCAGGGCGTGTCCGCACTGGACGAGCACGAGCACATCGAGGCGTTCGGGGGGACCGCCAGCTACTACGCACTGCGGCGCGCCCTCCGTTCCCACTACCGGCCCTACGCCGGCGAGGCCGGCCGTGCGCCGGAGTTCAACCCCGGGAACTGCTGGGTGTCCCGCGTCGCGTTCGAGCCGCGGGTCGCCGACTCGGTCATCTCCGCGATGCTCCAGCCACACGTTGACGCTGGCCGGCTCACCATTCATCGACGGACGAAGGCCTTCGCTGCGACGGTTGAGCAGGACCGCATCACGACGGTCCTCGCCATGGGCCTGGACCTGCCGGGGACCCTTCGGTTCCGGCCGTCCATCGTCATCGACGCCACGGAACTCGGTGATCTCCTGCCGCTCGCCGGTGCCGAGCACCGCGTGGGGGCCGAGACGATCGCCGAAACCGGCGAACCGCACGCCCAGCCGCACGAGGCCAAACCACACTGCGTCCAGAGTTTCACCTACACCTTCGGCCTCGAGCGGCGGCCGCGCGGTGAGGGCCACGTCATCCCCGTTCCTGACCGCTACGAGCACTTCCGGGCGTCGCAGCCCTACAGCCTCACCATCGACGTGCACGGCGGCGAGATCTACGGCGAAGAGAGCGGGCGGCTGGCGTACCGGGTCCTCGAGACGATGCCCGGGACCAAGGGGTCACTGTGGACGTACCGGCGCCTCGTGGACAGCAGCCAGTTTGGAGGCCGGTGGCCGGCCGACCTCGCGCTGATCAACTGGCCCGGCAATGACTACCGCGAGGCGCGGATCACCGAAGGTTCTGCTGTCGAGATCGCCGCCGCGCTCCAGGACGCCAAGCGGGCGAGCCTGGGCTTCCTGCACTGGCTGCAGACGGCAGCTCCCGCGGAGGGCGAGCGCCTGGGTTGCCCCGAACTGCGACTCGATCCCACCGTCATGGGCACGACGGACGGCCTTTCGAAGTACCCGTACGTGCGGGAGGCACGCCGGATCGACGCGCTCCGTACGGTGGTCGAGCAGGACGTATCGGCAGCCCACCAGCGGGGCGCACGGGCCGCCCACTTCGAAGACTCGGTCGGCGTGGGCTGGTACCCCATCGACATCCACCGGGCAGGCCCGGAGGACGTGGGGCTAAGCACGCGGACCCGTCCCTTCCAGGTCCCGCTGGGTGCACTGGTGCCGGTGCGGATCGAGAACCTGATCGCGGGGGCAAAGAACATCGGGACGACGCACATCACGAATGGCTGCTACCGGCTCCACCCGGTCGAATGGAACATCGGTGAAGCGGCGGGGTCACTGGCCGCGTACGCGCTGTCCGCCGGCCGCCTGCCCCGCGGGATCCATGACGATGCGGCGCTCCGCACGGGGTTCCAGCAGAGCCTCCTTGCAGAGGGCGTGCCCCTGGCGTGGCTGGTTGATGCCGGCGTCGATCACCCCGCGTTCGCGGCAGCCCAGCGGCTGTTCATGGCCGACCGGTTCGAGCGGGACGGCCGTACGCTTCGCTTCCACCCGGATGATCCAGTCTCCGAGGGCGAATGGGCGGCGTGGGGCGGTAGCGGTAAGGTGCCCCGGACCCGGGGCGACGCGGCAACCCAACTCGCGAGGTAGGCTCGCGGATCGCCGGGTTGACAGCGGCCGCGGAGCGCCCGGCACACCGGTGTACTCTGGTGACCAGACCGCCGCCGGCAGCCCGCGCGCTCCGGCCCGATGCCGCCGATCCACTCGGAGGTGAAACAGATGCCGCGAGACGTGCGAGGCGCGCTGCTGCAGGCGACCTGGACCGGCGACAAGGAATCGATGATCCAGAAGCACGAGCGCTACGCCCACGAGGCGGCGGCCCAGGGCGCCCAGTTCATGCTCTTCCAGGAGCTGTTCTACGGCCCGTATTTCTGCCAGGTCCAGGACGCGCAGTACTACTCCTACACCGAACTGATCCCCGACGGGCCCACGACCCGGCGCATGCAGGATCTCGCGAAGCAGACGGGCCTTGTCCTCGTGGTCCCGATGTACGAGGAGGACGACCGCGCGTCCGGGATCTACTACAACACGGCGGCAGTGATCGATGCCGACGGAAGCTACCTGGGCAAGTACCGCAAGACGCACATCCCGCACGTGAAGGGCTTCTGGGAGAAGTTCTACTTCCGTCCCGGCAACATGGGCTACCCGGTCTTCCAGACGGCCGTCGGCAAGATCGGCGTCTACATCTGCTACGACCGCCACTTCCCCGAAGGCGCCCGCGCCCTCGGCCTGAATGGCGCGGAGATCGTCCTCATCCCATCTGCCACGTCACGCGGCCTCAGCGAGTACCTCTGGCGCGTCGAGCAGGTGAGCCATGCCCTTGCCAACGGGTACTACGTGGGAACCATCAATCGCGTCGGCAAAGAGCCGCTGGGCGACGACGATTTCTACGGGCAGAGCTATTTCGTGGACCCGCGCGGCCAGTTCGTCGGGGAGATCGGCTCGCCGACGGAGGAGGAGCTGATCATTCGCGATCTCGATCTCGACCGGATTTCCGAGGTCCGCCAGACGTGGCAGTTCTACCGCGACCGCCGGCCGGACCAGTACGGCGACCTCGTCAAGCCCTGATCCTCGGCCCGGAGGGTGCCGCGAAGATGCAGTTCGGGTTCACGCTCAAACCGGAACACACGATCGAGCGGCATCTCGCCCTGACCCGCCGGGCTGAGGCCGCCGGCTTCGACTACGGCTGGCTGTTCGACTCCCACGTCCTCTGGCGCGAGCCGTACCCGCTCCTGACACTCATGGCCGGCGCCACGAACCGCCTGCGCCTGGGCACCTGCGTCACGAACCCAGCGACGCGCGAGCCGACGGTCACGGCGTCCGCGATTGCGACGCTGAACGACATCTCCGGCGGGCGGATGGACCTGGGCATCGGGCGGGGCGACTCGGCCCGTCGCGTCCTGGGGAAGGGCCCCACCTCCATGGCGATGCTGGAGGAGACAGCCCAGCTGATCCGCGACCTCGCCGAGGGGAAGCGCGTCGAATACGAGGGCACGTGGCTGGAGCTCGAGTGGGCGCCGAAGTACGACGTGCCGCTGTGGATCGCGGGCTATGGCCCGAGAGCCATGGAACTGGCCGGCCGGATCGCCGACGGGATCATGATCCAGCTGGCGGACCCGGACCTGATCCGCTGGTTCGTGGGCCAGGTTCGGGCCGCCGCGCGCAAGGCCGGCCGTGATCCCGCGGCCATCAGGGTCATGGCGGCCGCACCGGCCCACGTCGGCGACCTCGCGCTGTGCCGCGATCGCACTCGCTGGTTCCCGGCCCTCGTCAGCAACCACGTCGTGGACCTCGTCAACCGGTATTCGCCCGCCGACCTGCCCCCGACCCTCACGGGTTACGTACGTGACAGGACGGGCTACGACTACCTCCACCACGCGGAAGTCGGGTCGGCCAACGCGGCCTTCGTCGGCGACGAGGTCACGGACCGCTTCTGCGTCCTGGGACAACCGGAGGATCACGTCCGCAAGCTCCGGGAGCTCGCGGATGCCGGGGTGGACCAGTTCAACATCTACCTGATGAACGGCGAGGAAGAGGAGATGCTCGAGATCTACGGGCGCGAGATCGTGCCCGGCTTCAAGAGTCGCGGCGCCGCGCAGGCCTGAGCGCGCACCCAGGCGCGCAACTAAGCGCGGCC
>JANPDJ010000241.1:0-1917 GCA_031431395.1 Chloroflexota bacterium
CTCCCCTTCGGGGTGCGATAGCGCCTGGTAGCCCGACGGCCCGAAGAGCACCGGCAGGTCGATGCTCTGCCCGAGCACGGTGGTCCCGAGGTCCAACTCGTGCACGTCCACGAACGTCCGCGGAACCAGCACGTAGCGCGAGAACGCCTGGCGGTTTGCGGCTGCCGTGGCGCCCGTACCGGCCCAGCCGGCCACGTAGCTGTGGCAGGTCGGATCCATGCGTTGCGCGGCCAGCGGCTCGAACTCGTCCACGCTGTGCACGAGGAGCAGTTCGTCAGACGTCAGGTAGGGCACGCCTGACCACGATCGGGCGGGGGAGTCTGTGCTGGTGCCCGCGTGCGCGGGATCTGCCACCCGAACCTCCTCGTGCTGTGCTGACCGGCGCCCGCGAGTATAGGTAGGCCATCGCTCGGCCGGACGCGTGCCGCGCGCCGGATGCGGGGCCTCCCGCCCGGCCGCGCGCCCATCCCGCCCGGCCGCGCTGCGCGGTTGTTCACCGGGTGAGCGCATGGCGCTGGAATCGGATTTCGGACGCGAACCGGCAGCCGGATTCACACCTTGTGTGCGCGATAACGCCTGTTGTCCCTCCCGCAGACCCAGGGCCTGATCAGGAATCCCCGCCTGCTCACGGTGTGTGCGCGTGGCGACGCCCATCCTCATACCTGTTGCCGCTCGTGCGTGACATGTGCATTCGACTGCGGCGCCCGGGCGCGCGCACACGGAGCGTGCATCTGATGCCGGAGGTGGCCGACATCGGCCCGATGCCGGAGGTGGCCGACTGCGACCCCGCGCCAGGACCAACCGCAGCCCGGCCCCGCGCCGGGGCCAACCGCGGACCCCGCGCCGGAGCCAACTCTCCCGCGTGGACCCAGTTGGTCGAGCCGTGCCCGCCCAGGCCCCGCCGCCGTCTACACTCGCCTTGTCCGATCCACGTCCCCCCGGGAGCCTGCCCGTCCATGCGCCTCGTCGCGTCCGGCACCGTTTTCGACACGCGCCACGCCCCCGCGAACGAGCGGTCCGCGTCCTCGCTCTCCGCGCTGCTCGCATCCGATGGGACGCTGTACGTGACCTTCCGGCTGGGCACGGAGCGCGAATCCGGCGATGGCCACACGGCCGTGATGGCCTCGCGTGACCTCGGCGAATCGTGGGAGATCCGGTACCTGGGCCTGCGCGAGCGGTGGCTGGACGGCGTGCCCGGCGAGACGCGCGGCTTCCAGCTGGCCGAACTCGAGCCGGGCCATCTCACTGCCTCCGTGCTCTGGACGGACCGCTCCGACCCCACGAAACCCTGGGTCAACCAGGTCACGCAGGGCCTGCTGCCGATGCGCAACTACCACACGACGTCCGCGGACGGCGGGATCACGTGGGATGCGCCACGCGCCATCGACCTGCCGCACCCGTCGGCCTCCACGACCGGCCCGCTCATCCCTCTGCCCGGGGACGTCGTCGCGCAGCCGTTTGAGCACTGGAAGGCCTACGACGATCCAACCGTGGGTCACCCCCGCGCGCTGCTCCGCTTCTCGCACGACCGGGGAGCGACGTGGCCGGAGGAAGCCGTGGTGGCCACGGATCCGGCGAACCGCCTGTATTACTGGGACCAGCGACTCGCTGTGCACCCGGACACGGGCCGGCTCGTCGCGATGTTCTGGACGTTCGACCGGGAGGCGAACCACGACGTCCCGATCCACATCGCGTGGGGCTCGCCGGACGGCCGATCGTGGACCCAGCCGCAGCCGACGACGCTCGACGGCCAGCACTGCCAGCCGGTTGCCCTGGGCGGGGACGTGATTGCGGCGGCCTACTCCCATCGGCGCAATCCGCCGGGGATCCGGCTGGCGCTCAGTCCGGACTTCGGCCGGACCTGGTCCAGCACGAACGAGATCGAGGTCTACGGCTCCGGCGCAGGCGACGAGCCGA
>JANPDJ010000242.1:0-33067 GCA_031431395.1 Chloroflexota bacterium
AATCCCCACGGCAGCGGGCGCGGCCGGCGGACCAGGATCTGCGCGCCGATCGGGCCGGCCGCGGAAGCCGTCACGATGCGCCGGGCCACCCAGCCGTTGACGGCTTTGACGCGGGCCCAGGGGGTCTGCTGGAGATGGGACCCAAGGTCCGACCGGGCAACGAACGCATCCCAGGCCTCGGCCCCGACGGGTTCCGTCACGACGGGCGGGGTCGCGACGAACGGCGGAGCAGGTTGGACACGACCCCGACGATAGTGGGCAGTTCAGGGATCCGCAACGCGAGGGCAGCCCCGACGTAGACCAGCCCGCCCACGGCCGTGCCAGCCACGAGTTCCATCACGAGGCCGATCTTGCCGGGCTGGCTGCCAACCGCCCCGGCCACGACCTGGAGTGCCGCGAATCCGGCCAGGCCGGCCACGACCGATCCTCCCGACGCCTCCACGAAGACCCGCATGATCCCGCGCATGTCCAGCAGCGGGTACCGCCGTCGCAGGATCTCGAGGAGGACCACTGCCTCCGCCCACGCGCCGGCCGCGATCGCGAGAGCAAGACCGCGCAGGCCCATGGGACCCACGAGCGCGACGCCCAGCGAGACGTTCACGGCCACCGCGAGGACGGCCGCCAGCACAGGCGTTCGCGTGTCCCGACCCGCATAGAACGCCCGCGCCAGCACGGCGATCAACGAGTGCGCCGCAAGCCCCGCGAGGAAGAAGAGCAGCGTGTCGGCCGTCAGTTCGATCGCGGACCCACCGAACAGGCCGTAGCCGAACAGGACCGTGACGAGCGGCGTCCGGATCACGATCGCAAGCGCCGTGAGGGGCAGCATGACGAACAGGAGCAGGCGAAGCGACTGCGTGAGCAGGCGCAGGAACTCGTCCGTGGCCCCCCGGGCGAGGTCGCGTGAGAGCGAGGGAAACACGACGACACCCAGGGGCACGCCGATGACGCCGATGGGGATCTGGAGGATCGTGAACGCCACGTTGAAGGCCGTGATGGAGCCAGCCGCAAGGCCCGATGCCAGGCTGGTGGAGACGAGGAACGTCAGCTGGCTGACGCCAAGGCCCACCGCCCGCGGTGCCATCAGCTTGAGCGCCTCGCGGGCGTGCGGATCGTCCAGGTCGATCACCGGGGCGTAGCGATAGCCGCCTGCCCGGAGCGACCGCAGCTGGACGAGGACGTGGAGCAGCGAGCCCGCGACAACGCCCAGTGCCAGCGCATCCACGCCCATCGTCGGCGCAAGGAACGCCGCGGCTCCAATGATCGCGACGTTGTACGCCACCGGGGCCATCGCCGCCGCCGCGAAGCGATCCTGCGCGTTGAGAATGCTGGTCGCCACCGACCCGAGCGCGAGGAGGATGGGGCTGAGCAGCATCATCCGCGTGAGGCCGACGGTCCGGTCCAGCGCAGGCTGCTCGAACCCGGGGGTGATCAGGGGCACGAGGGCCGGGGCCGCCACGAACAGGACGACGGACAGGACGACGAGCGCCAGGAGCATCAGGTTCGTGACGGTGGATGCCACGCGCCACGCCTGCGATGGGGGGGCGGTGGCAAGCATACCGGCCAGGACCGGGATGAGCGCGGACGCGAGCGCCCCGGCAGCAACCAGCTGGAACATCAGGTCCGGGATGCGGAAGGCCGCGAAGAAGGCGTCGAGGTCGCGGGAGGCACCGAACGTCGTCCCGATGACGACGACCCGGACCCAGCCGAGGATCCGCGAAAGCAGGAACGCGGCGGTGACAACGAGGCCCGCCGTGACGAGGGAGCGGCGCTGGGTCACGCCGGCGTGGGCTGGTCGAGTGCTCCGGTCCGGCGTGCGCGCGGGTGCGCCTCGAGGTATGCGGCGCGCAGGCGGGCCGGCGAGACATGCGTGTAGATCTGCGTGGTCGCAAGGCTCTCGTGGCCCAGCAACTCCTGGACCACGCGCAGGTCCGCGCCTCCCTCGAGGAGATGCGTGGCGAAGCTGTGGCGAAGCGTGTGCGGGGAGACGCCCTCCGGCAGCCCGGCGGCCCGCCGCAGGCGATCCAGCCGGAACCTCAGCCCGCGCACGCCCAGCGGGCCGCCCAGGTGGTTCAGGAAGAGCTCGGCAGGCTCCAGGCCCCCGCGAAGTCCGCGCCGCCGGATCTCGAGCAGGGCCGGGCGACCACCATCGAGGTATGCCGCGATGGCCCGGCGAGCGGGCCGCCCCAGGAGACCGATGCGCTCCTTGCGTCCCTTGCCGAGCACGCGCACCTCGCCGCGACGCAGGTCCACCGCGCCCACCGTGGCGGCGGCAAGCTCGCTGATCCGCAGCCCGGCCGCGTACGCCGTTTCCACCAGTGCGCGGTCACGCAGGGCAAGGGCGAGCGAGCGCTCGCTCAGCTGCGGCTCCTCGAGTTCCGCGTCCACGATGGCGAGCATGGCCTCCACCTGGTCCAGTTCGAGGACGCGGGGAAGGCGCCGAGGCTGTCGCGGCGTTGCGATGGCGCCCCAGGGATTGCCCACCGTCAGGCCGGCACGCGTCGTGAAGCGGTACATCGCACGAATGGCGGCGAGCCGCTGCGCGACGGACGTGCGCGCGTGCCCCTCACCCAGGTGCGCGAGGTACGCGCGCAGCACCGTTCGAGGAGGCGTCCGCCAGTCGGCGCCCTGCGACTCAATCCAGTCGAGGTAGGCCCCCACGGCCGTCGCGTACGCGCGCTGGGTGTGGGGGGAGGCATCGCGCGCGGCAAGGGTGCGCAGGAACGCGTCGAGTGGCGACTCCGCGGTCACCGCGACGCCGAAGGGTCCGCCGCGTCGTTGCGGCCACGCGTGGCGGCAGTGCGGCGCGGGCCCGCCGTCCTTGTCGTGGTGCGAGTTGCCCGCGCTGCCGGCGGGCGGGTGCCGCTGCTCCGAGCGCCGCCCCGACGCGCACCGCCACGCGCAGGACGCACCAGCGCTTCAGGGTTGGGGGGACCGCCCGCGAGACGCACGCCCACCGCGGCCGGCAGGTCCGCGGGCAGGTCGATCGCCGCGCCACAGAGCAGGCACATGGCGCCTTCGCCAGTTCTGACGACCGGGCCCGCGTCCGCATCGTGCAGCGCACCGAGGGGCTCGTGAGACGTGGTGTTATCGCACTTGGGATAGCGCGAGCAGCCCCAGAACAGCGAGCCGGTCCGTCGCGCACGCCGCGTCACGAGCTGACCATCCTTGCAGCGCGTGCACGCGACCTCGAAGCCGAGCGGATCCGGTGGGGGCGGCCCATCCTTCTTGATGTAGTCGCAGTCCGGGTATCGTCCGCAGCCGACGAACGGGCCGAACCGGCCCCTCCGTGCCACGAGGACGCCGCCGTCTGCCTCCCCGCACTTCGGACAGGGTTCTCCGGTTCCGGGCAGCGCCGCGGCGCCGTCGGCAGTCGCGCCGTCCGTCCCGGCGGCGGGCGCCAGCGGCCGGGTCTCCTTGTGCTCCGGGAACTCCGAGCATGCGAGGTACGCGCCGTACCGGCCGGCCCGGATCACCATGGCATGGCCCAGGGAGCAGACCTCTGTCGTCGCGAGGCCGATATCGGCCGGCCGGAGTTCCTTCTGCTTGAGGGCAACGGTCGCCGCAAACGGGGTGTAGAACGCCCGGACGAGCGGCACCCATGCGCGTTTGCCGCTGGCGACGTCGTCGAGGTCATCCTCCATTCGCGCGGTGAACGCGAAATCGACAAGGCTGCCGAAGTTCTCGACCAGCAGGTCGTTGACGATCTCGCCCACGTGCTCCGGGTGCAGCCGGCGCTCCGTCACCACCACGTACCCACGGTCCACGATCGTCGAGATCGTCGCGGCGTAGGTGGAGGGCCGGCCGATGCCGTGCTCCTCCAGGGCCTTGATCAGGCTGGCCTCCGTGTAGCGGGGAGGCGGCTCCGTGAAGTGCTGCTTCGCGTCAATCGATTCGACGCTCGTGGAGTCGCCCTCGGCCAGCCTGGGCAGGGTGCGCTCCTGCTCCTCCTGCGAGTCGTCCATGCCCTCCGTGTAGACCGCGGCGAAGCCGTCGAACACCGTCCGGGTCGCGGAGGCGCGGAGGTCATAGATCCCCGCCGCGAGTTCCGCCGTGGTGGTCTCGAGCTCCTTCTCCTTCATCTGGCTGGCCAGGGCGCGCTGCCAGATGAGACGGTAGAGCCGCGCCTCATCCGACTTCAGGGATCGCGTCAGCGACTCCGGGTCCCGGGCGAACGAGGTTGGCCGGATGGCCTCGTGCGCCTCCTGGGCGTTGCGTGACTTCGTCTTGAACGGGCGGCCCTTGGGCATCGTGTACGGATCGCCGTAGCGCTGCCGGATCACATCCCGTGCCTCGCCCATGGCCTGTCCCGACAGGGCCACGGAATCCGTGCGCATGTAGGTGATGAGCCCGACCTGGCCATCTGCGGTCTCCAGGCCTTCATAGAGGCGCTGCGCGACCGCCATCGTCCGTTTCGGAGAGAAGCCCAGCTTGCGGCTGGCTTCCTGCTGAAGCGTGGACGTGGTGAACGGTGGCGATGGACTGCGCTTTGAGCGCTTGACCCCGACCGAGCGGACCACGGGGGTCGCGGCCCGGATGGCGTCCGCATGGCCCTGGGCCGTGGCCTCGTCACCGATTTCCGGCTTCTGCCCGTCCACGCGGACGAGGTCCGCGCCGAATGCCTCGCCGGCCCGCGTCAGCAACACGGCCTCGAGCGTCCAGTACTCCCGGGCGGCGAACGCGCGGATTTCGCGCTCACGGTCCACCACGAGACGGACGGCCACGGACTGCACGCGCCCGGCGGACAGGCCCGTCCGGACCTTCCGCCAGAGCAGCGGACTGAGCGTGTACCCGACCAGCCGGTCCACGACACGCCGCGCCTGCTGGGCATCCACGAGATGCAGGTCGATCCCGCGCGGGTTGGCGAACGCCTCGCGGATGGCGCCTTCCGTGATCTCGCTGAACGTGACCCGACGCGTCCTCTCCGGGGGCAGGTGGGCGGCCTCTGCCACGTGCCAGGCGATGGCCTCGCCCTCCCGATCAAGGTCAGTGGCGAGGTAGATCAGGTCCGCCGTACGCGCGGCCTTCACGATCTCGCTGACCTGCCTCTTGCGGTCCGCAACGATCTCGTACTGCGGCTCGAAGTCGTGCTCGACGTCAACGCCCAGCTGGTCCTTGCCCAGCTTCTCGGGGAGATCGCGCACGTGACCGTACGAGGCGAGCACGCGGTAGCCGGGGCCAAGGTATCGCTCGATCGTCTTCGCCTTGGCCGGCGACTCCACGATCACGAGGTTGTCAGTCATCGCCGGGGAGTCTAGCACCGGCCTCTTGGCGGCCAGTCAACACGGACATACCCGCGACTCCACCGCGGCGGCGGCACGAAGGACCCGTGGGAATCTCCCGTGGAGAACCCGCGACGCCGGCTCAGGCGTCCCGGACGCGGCGCAGGAACTCCTCGTCGATCTCTTCCGATTCCTCGGCAGCGTCACGGACGGCGACCCCCGAATCCGCGGCAGGAGGCTGGGCCAGCGGCGCGTTCCGGTCCGGCGGCACCTCGAGGAACCGGATCTGCGTCCACGGGAAGTAGAAGATCGAATCCGAGTGATCCGCCCAGATGGGCCGCTTGCCCGTGGTGCTGCGCGCATTCGTGCAGATGACGGTCACGTCGCCCGGTCCGGGATACCCGAAGAGGTCCACCACGAGGGGTTGCTCGTTGGCCAGGTGGATCACGGCGCCGCGAACCAGCCCGCGCTTCTGCACACGGGCCGAACCGGAGTCGCGCAGTTCGTCAGTGATGGGAGCCACCTTTCATCGAGGCGATTACGGGCGGTAGAAGTCGATCACGACTTCCGCGCGGCCATTGGCCACCCACACCCCGATCCCCACGCGATCGTAGTCGGGGTTCATGAGGTTCACGTAATGGCCGCCGTTGTAGGACTTCTCGGCCTGGAAATAGTGCTGCGTGTAGACCATCAACGCCATGGGAGACATGTCCTTGGGACAGCTGATGTTCTCTGCCCAGACGTAGCTGTCGTAGCCCGCTCGCCGCAATCGCGAGCCGGGATTGCCGTCCGCGAAGTGGCTGCAGATCCCGGTCCCAGCCAGGTATTTCGCGTACGGACGGCTCACCTTGGCCGAGATCCCCGCATCAAGCCGGAGAGGTGCGACGTTGCGGCCGCCCGGGCTGTCGCAGTGGCCGGATGCCGTCACCCAGCCGCCGGTCCGGGTGCAGTTCATCAATTCCAGGTAGTACTGCTCCGCTGCCGCCCACGAGCCCCCGCCGAGGGAGCCACCGCCACTGTGGCCGCCGCGCGTCACGGGCTTCGCCGTGGGCCGGGCTGCGGTCGGCGCGGGGGGCGCAGCCACCTTGAACGTCGAGGATCCGCCCTGCTTCAGCGGGACACCGTCTGCCGACGTCGCAGTCCCGAGGACGCGCACCCCGACAGCGCTGCCCATGGCGAGCGCCTTGGCCGGGATGAACACGAGGACCGTGTTGTCCTCGTGCCAGGAGATGGTTCCGGCGATCTTCTTGCCACGGACCACTACCGAGAAGGCCTTGGCCGTAGTCACGTGGTTCATGGGTTTCGTGAACCGGACCGAGATGGCCGAGGCGGGATCCACCTCCGCCGTGTCCTTGAACGGCCGGAAGCGCACCAGTCCGGGCGCCGGAGTCGTCAGGAAGCGGAGCGGCTTTGGGGCCCGGATGGCAATGCCGGCCGTGTCCTTGATGGGTTTCGTGAACGTCACCGTGTAGGCGGCGTTGGGCGCAAGCGGCTTCGTCGGCGTGAACGTGTAGACCTTGGCCGATACGGCGCGAATCGTGCCTCTGACGGCCGGCTTGATCGCGAACGCCGCTCGAACATCCTGCACGGTCACCGGACGGTCGAACCGCAGGACGATCGAGGCAGTGATCCGGAGCCTGTTGCCGCTGATCAGCGACCCCGCCAGTTTCGCCGTGGTGGGATTCCGGATCGCGGCGGTCGTCGAGTCGACGCCGCCTGGAACGGGTGGGTCGCCCTCGCGGCCGATCCCTGTCGCAGACCCACCGGCGCTGCCATCTGTTGCGGCCGTGGTACCCGGCCCTTCCGAGCCGGCGCTGCCGTCCGAAGTGGCGGCACTACCCCCGCCCTCCCTGACCGGCTGGAGTTGCTCACTCGACACGAGGCGCGGCGTGGAGGGCGGCCTGGACGACGCGGATGGCGGCATCACGAGGGTGACGCCGATGACGCCAACGAACAGGACAGCCGCAACCGCAGCCAGGTTGCGCCTGGCGCCGGGGACGGCCAGCAGCGTGGCGATGTAGATCGACGCGACGACCGGTGCGGCCAGAATCGCGGCGGCGAGCCTTCGCAATGGCACTCCCCCGTCGCGGGTGGGTGGTGGTGTTGTGCGAACGGTCCGCCGGGAACGGCCTGAGCCCCTCCGCGGCTGCCGCCAAGCGTAGCACCGCCCGCCGGATCACGGCAACCAATGGGTCCGGCGGCCGCGGATCGATGCGGTGCGGCTGCACGATGCGGTCCCGTGGCGGGCCGGTTCAGGGGCCGGGAGCGGCGCGGGACCGGGTGATCGCCGCGTCATGAGGGCGCGGTGGCGGGGCCGGCTCAACCGCCGGCAGGAGGATGCCGTGTGCACGATAGCGTCCATAGGCGGCCGCGACGAGCCCCCGCATTTCGAGCAGCGTCAGGCCGCTCAGGACAGAGGAAACGGGCAGGCCGGTTGCCGCGACAAGGCTGTCCACGGTGGTGTGCCCGTCCATCACGAGGGACGCAAGGCGCTCCTCGGTTGCGCCGAGATGGAGTGACGATGGGCGGGCCGGAGGGCGAATCGCCACCAGGAACCCCAGGTCCTCGAGCAGACCGCCCACGGAGGCGACGATTTGGGCCTGGCCGTGGTACGCCCGGAGAAAGTCGAGACAGCCCGCGCTCTCGTGGGACCCGATGGGTCCCGGGACGAGGAAGCACTCGCGACCCTGCTCGAGGGCCCACCCTGCCGTGATCAGCGCACCGCTGCCGCGCGGTGCCTCCACCACGACCGTTGCCTCCGCGAGGCCGCTGATGATCCGGTTCCGGCGAGGAAACGTGCCGCGGTTGCCCGGAGTGCCCGGTGCAAGCTCCGAGATCACGCACCCCCCGGTTCCCAGGATCGAGTCCGCCAGCGGCACGTGGGCTCGCGGGTACAGCACCCCGTGACCGGTCCCGAGAACGGCGACCGTGGACGCCCCGGAGCGCACCGCGCCGGCGTGAGCGGCGCCGTCAATGCCCAGGGCGAGGCCCGACACGACGACCCCACCCGCATTCGAGATGGCGGAACCGATCTCAGCGGCGAGTCGTCGGCCGGCATCCGTCGGCCGGCGCGTACCCACCACTGCGGTTGATCGCGGCGCCGAGAGGGCTGCCCGGTTGCCACGCACGAACAGGACCGGCGGGGGCATCTCGAGCCCGAGCAGAAGGGGCGGGTAGTCGGCGTCATCGAGCGTCATCACGTCGAGCTGGAGTTCGGCGATCTGATCCAGCAGGCGCTGGCGGTCCAGTGCGGCCGCGACGATTCCGGCTGCCACCTCCGGGTCCAGGCCTGCCCTCTGGAATCGACCGCCCGGCTCGGCGGCGGCGGCCTCGTCGGCCGGCAGGCCCGCGGAGACCAGGGACCGTGCGCCGTTGGGGCCGCCAGCCAGGGCGAGCACGGCCTGCGCGGAGCCGTGCCGCCGGAGCAGCCGGCCCATTCCGATGGGACCCACCCCGGTCGCGGTCGCGAGGACCGCCCAGGCCTCGCGTTCCGCCCGGTCCACGCTCGTCGGCGCGGGCATGTCGCCGTCACCGGATAGCGCATCCCGGGCGATCAAGCCGACACCAGCCGATCCGCCATCCGCCGGGCGGGCGAGCGGTACCGTGCCGCCTCCTCGAGATGCCCCGAAAGTACGGCGCCGGCACCGGCCAGGTCCGCGATCGTCCGTCCGACGCGGAGGAGTCGCTCCGTGCCACGGGCGGAGAGTCCTTCGAGGTTCGACAGTTCGACGAGGCGTTGTTGCGCCTCCTGCGTCAATGCGGCCGCGGTCAACAGGCGCCGGCCGGCGAGCCGGGCGTTCGAGACCTGGCGGGCTGCCTGCCGCGCTCGCGCGTCGGCGATCCGCGCCGCTACGGCCGCAGAGTGCTCCGGCGCTCGTGCCGACACGAGCTCTGCCGGCGGCACCCGGGACATCTCCACCCAGAGATCGATGCGGTCGCGGAGTGGACCCGAGATCCGCCGTGCATACCGGGCAGCCACACCCGTGCCGCATCGACAGGCCTCCGTCTCGCTGCCCGTCAACCCGCACGGGCAAGGGTTCATCGCGGCAACCAGCTGGAACCTGGCCGGGAACACCGTCGCGCGACCGACCCGCGTGATCGCCACGCATCCGTCTTCAAGCGGCTCGCGGAGCGCCTCCAGCACGTCCCGATCGAATTCCGGGAGTTCGTCCAGGAACAGCACGCCATCGTGGGCAAACGTCACCTCGCCCGGCGACAGACGTGGGCCTCCGCCGACCAGGCCCGCGTACGAAATGGTGTGATGCGGCGCTCGAAACGGACGCTGCCGGACCAGCGCCCGGATGGGCGCGCGGGCGGTGATTGACTCGACGGTGGTGGCGCGAAGAGCCTCCTCGTCGTCGAGGGGTGGGAGGAGCCCCGGAATGGTCCGTGCGAGCAACGTCTTGCCGGATCCCGGCGGCCCGATCATCAGCAGGCCGTGACCGCCGGCCAACGCGATCTCCAGCGCCCGCTTCGCCTCCGCCTGGCCGCGGACTTCCTCGAGGTCCGGCCACGTCCGCTCAGGCAGCGTCGCCTCCGTGGCGGGCGCTGCGGGTGACCGGTCAGGGCCGATGCCCTCCTCTGCCATCAGCTCCACGCGAGCGGGCCGCTGGCCGCGCGATGCCGGACGCGTGCGTGGCGCGCGGAGCAATTCCACGGCCGCTGCCAGGGTTGCCGCCGGTGATGACTGCACGCCGTGCACGAGCTGCGCCTCCGCCAGTCCCTCCGCGGGCACGATCACGCGCCCCACGCCCCGCCGCGCAAGGGCGGCGACCATGGGCAGGAGCCCCGGCACGTGGCGGACCTCTCCGCCCAGCGACAGCTCCCCCACCAGCGCCCACCTGCCCCGGGCGGCATGCACCTGCTCCGAACCCAGGAGGATCCCGAGGGCGATGCCGAGGTCCAGGGACGCGCCCGCCTTGCGCAACTCCGCGGGCGCCAGGTTCACGGTGATCCGGCGCGGCGGAAAGACGAACCCGCTGTTGCGGATCGCCCCACGCACCCGCTCACGCGCCTCCATGAGGGCCGCATCCGCGAGGCCGACGATCGAGAAGCCGGGCAGGCCGGGCGCGACGTCCACCTCCACGCGGATGACCCGCCCCTCGAGGCCGTGGACCGTGGCAGAGAGCACTGTCGCAAGCACGGCGCCACGCTACGCGGCGGCGCTCACCGCTGACTCACCTGCGCCTGCACCGGGCCGCTACGGGATCGCCGTTTGGCTCGCCTGCCTGCGGTCGCCGGGTCGATGCCGAAGCGCGTCCAGTGCGCCGGCCGCAGCGACCAGCACGCCCGCCGCGAACACAGGCCAGGGGAACCAGCCCGGCAGTCCCCCATCGAGGATTCGGGGGCCGTCGGCCATGAAACTCGCCAGAACCAGGGCACCGCCGAGCAGCCCCGCCGCGACGTCCCGCCCGCGCACGACCGGCCCCGGCCCCGATGCGTACCCTCGCGCGGCGAGCAGACCGAATGCGATGAGCGCCATGCTGACGACAATCGGCGCCCAGACCGGGCCGACCCACGGGATCGGGACGAGGAACAGCAGGTCCACGTCGAACACGGAAGCTGGCCAGCCGATGAACACGGCGAGCCAGCCGTAGTAGGCGATGTCCCAGGCGCCGAAGGCCACGGCCGTCCACGCAAGCCACTCCCAACCCCGGCGGCCTACGGCCCAACCCACGCCCGCCAGCATCACGAAGGTTGCGATCTCGCGGCCGAACTCGATCAGGACGAGACGCTCAAATGGACCCGCCTGGTCGAGCGGAAACGTCGGGGCGTCCGGGAGGCCCAGGGCCGCCCCGAGGTCGACGACGACCGCCGCTTCCACGTACCCCATCGCAACGGCGAACGCCACGACTGCCAGTGCCGGGCCGGTGATGCCCCTTCGCGGAAGATCCATGCCGGCGATTGTCCGACACCTTGGTCGGGCGTGAGTCAGAGGCGATGCGCGCCTACGACGAAGCGGACCCGCGCACGACGGCGGCGATATCCGGCAGCCCGGCGTAGAACGCCCGAACCCGATCCATCTCAGGGTCCGTCAGGCTGTGATAGGGCGGCCTTCGCCAGCGGCCGGCGATGCCGAACACCTCCTGGGTGCCGTGGAACAGTGCGTCGAAATCGCCGTCCAGTTCGCCGGCCAGCTGGATCCACGGCTGGTCGTACGTCTCGATGATCGCGACCGCGGCCGACAGGTCGCCTGCCTGCACGGCCCGCCAGTACGCGTGCGCGACACCGGGCATGAAGTGCTGGTAGATCGACATGTAGCCGTCGCAGCCGTACGGATGCAGGTTGAGGTGGTCCTGCTTGAGGCCGCCGGAGAGGACGGCCCACCGCTCGTGGACGATGGACGCGATCGCCCGCCCAAACGCCCCGCCGACGTCCTCCTTGACCGCGACGATATTCGGCACATCGTCCACCAGCGTGCGCAGCACCTGCAGGCCCAGGGCATGGTTCGCGGCGAAGATGTTCGTCACCGGCATCACGGGAATGTGCTCTGCAACGCGGCGGTAGTGCTCCACCAGGGTGTCATGCGTCACGGAGCCGCCCCACGACGGCGGCAGCACCATCAGCATGTCCGCACCGACTTCCAGGGCGAAATCCGCGAACGCGATCTCCGTGCCCGTCCACCATTGGCGGTCCGCCGCGACCACCATGACCCGGCGCCGGGCCTGCTCCACGACGGCGACCAGGAGGTCCGCAACTTCCGCGTCCGCGATCAGGGAGTGAAGGCTGTCGCCATAGGTCAGCAGCAGGACGCCCGTTCCGGCTGAGATGTTGTGCTCGATCTCGGTGCGGAGGCCGTCGTAGTCCAGCGACCCATCGCGGTGGAACGGAGGATGGACGCCGGTGATCGGCCCGCTCAACGAATGGCGCACCCAGTCCCTGTCGATCGTCGTCGCCGAGCGTGGCACGACATCTCCTTGTGCTGGGGGATCGACCACGTGCCCGGATCCTGGAGCCTGCCTCGACGGTACCGCGCCGAGCGCGGATTGTCATCCCAGGAACGCGCGCGGGACACGACGGGATCAGGCGACCCGGACGGCCTCCGATTGCGCGTCGGCCGGTTCCCGGGCCAACTCCCCGGCTTGCCACGTGACCTCGTCCAGAATGCCCGTGATGGCCGTCGGTGTGAGTGCCGCAGAGAAGAAGAACCCCTGGCCTAGGTCGGCTCCGAGGCCCACGAGCGCCGTCATCTGGCCTTCCAGTTCGATCCCCTCGGCGACAGTCTCGAGATGCAGCGTCTCGCCCAACCTGAGGATCGAGAGCACGACGGCGGCCTGCTCCGGTCCATCCGCCATGCTCGCGATGAAGGACCGGTCGATCTTCAACTCATCGATGGGGAACCGCCGCAGGTAGCTGAGCGAGGAGTAGCCGGTGCCGAAGTCGTCGATGGCCAGGCGTACGCCGAGCCATTTGAGGTCCGCGAGGGTGGCTGTGGCGGCTTCCGCATCCTGCATGAGCACAGTCTCGGTCAGTTCGAGCGTCAGGCGGTCCGGGCGCACGCCCGTCGATGCGAGCGCCCCGGCCACCTCGGCCACGAAGCCCGCCTGCTGGAGCTGGCGACCCGAGACGTTGACACTCATCTTGAGCCGGCGCGTGCTCGTGGTATCCCACGCGTGGAGCTGCCGGCAGGCTTCCTCAAGCACCCACTTGCCCAGAGGCAGGATGAGCCCTGTTTCCTCGGCCACCGGGATGAACTCGTCCGGTCCGACGAGGCGGTCGCCGCGATCCCACCGGATCAGGGCCTCCACGCCGATCAGGCGACTGCTTTCGAGGTGGATGATGGGCTGGTAGAGCAGCCGGAACTCTCCGCGTTCCATGGCCCGCTCCAGGTCGCCCTTCAGCGCGAGGCGTGCGAGGGCAGCCTCGTGCATGCTGGGCCGGAAGTCCTCGACGCGATTCTTGCCGTTGTTCTTGGCCGTGTACATGGCGACATCGGCGTTGCGGAGAAGTTCCTCGCCGCTCAGGATGGACGGGCCCGAGGCGGCGATTCCCACGCTGGCGTGGACGAACACCTCCTTCGATCCCAACATGAAGGGTGCCTCCAGCGACCCGAGAAGTCGACCGGCAACCTCGTTCGGCGCTTCCGCATCTGAGGGATCCTCAACCAGCACCGCGAACTCGTCCCCGCCCATGCGGGCAATCGTGTCGCCGGCGCGCAGAACGGACTGCAGGCGATGCGCCACACCCACCAGGAGCTGGTCCCCTTCCGTGTGCCCCAGGCTGTCGTTGACCGTCTTGAAATCGTCAAGATCGACGAACAGGACCGCCAGCGGACCCCGGAGCCTCCGGCTGCGAGCGATCGCGTGCTCCAGGCGGTCGGCGAAGAGGGCCCGGTTTGCGAGACCCGTCAGCGAGTCGTGGAACGCCTGGCGCTTCAACTCGTCCTCGAGTTCCCGGCGCACGGTGATGTCGCGGTAGTTGACGACGACGCCGGCAACAGCCGGATCGTTGAGCAGGTTCTTCAGGACAAGCTCAATCAAACGCCAGGAGCCGTCGGCGTGCCGGGCGCGGAGTTCGCCCGTGATCTGGGCGCCGGGGATGCGCACGATCTCGGCCAGGAGCTGCTCCGCCCATGGGCGATCGTCGGGGTGCAGCATCTCGAGCGCTGATCGGCGGACGTGCCCAGCAGCCGGATATCCAAGGACACGTTCCACGGCCGGGCTTTCGTACGCGATGGTCCAGTCCGGGCGTACCACCATGTTCACATCGGCGGAGTTCTGGACGAGGGAACGGAACCGCTCCGCATTGCGGCGAAGGCGACGCGTCTGTCGTGCCAGGAGATGAGACGCGCCAGAGAAGGCCCCGAACAGCAGCGCCAGCAATCCCATGGCCATGGCGCCGACGATCAGCAGGACGTCCTGCCGTGTCGCGGCAATCTGCGCCTCGATGGGCGCGGCGTCCTCGTAGATCTCGTACGCGCCGGCGACATGGCCGCCCACTTCGATGGGCAGGTAGATGGAAAGGAAGTGCGTTGCCAGGCCGCGCTCGTAGACGTTCTCGGGCTGGTCGCCGCTGGAGTATTCGGTGGCCACCTCCCCATCGAGGGCTTCGGCGAGCTCGTCGTCGACGGGGAATGTCTGCCCAACCAGCGCCGGCAGATCCGAGTACAGGATGGTCCCGTTCGGCGACCAGATCTTGATCCGGAGGATCTGATGTGAGGACACCAGTTGGGCCAGTTCGCCATTGATGAGCGCTGCATGGGCCGCGTCCGGTGTCTCAAGGCTCCCCGCCATGACCATGGGATCAACGTAACCATGTACGACTGCCGCCGTCGTGCGCACGGCCTCGTTCGTGGCGGTCGTTGCGAGGTGGTCAGAAACGTTCGCTGCGATCAGGAACGCGGCGGCGATGACGAGTCCGCCGGACAGCCCGAGCACGCCGGCTCGAAGGCCGGGTCGCTGGAACCGGGGGACGGCAATTCTGTTCATGCTGTGAGGACGCTCTCTTCGGGGCGAGGCCGGGCGCGCCGGCGCACGGTGGACCACAGCCTGCGAATCCCGCTGCTCGACGGCAACGCGACCATAGTGCGGGTGTGCCTGTAGCAAAGGTCCCATGCCGCGCCTTCGCCTTCCGCTCCGTGCGCCGGTGCATCACACTCGGGGGCCCGGAATCAGCAGCCCAAGGAGACACCACAGTGAGCGACGCCAGCCAGACGAAGCGCCCGGTCGTGCTCGTCCACCGCCCCACCCGGCACATGCCCTGGAGCTACGACATCGAGCGCGCGATCTTTGCCGAGCGAGGCGTGGACCTGGTCGTGCCGGCCGACGACGCCGAGAGCGAGGCAAGCCTCCGCGATGCGGATGTCGTCATCGCGATCGGCGCGATGACCGGCGAGGACATCAACGCCATTCGCCGCCCGGCCGGCATCGTTTCGTACGGCGTGGGCATGGACGCCATCGACCAGGATGCCGCCGCCGCCCGTGGGATCCCCATCCTCAACTGCCCGACGCACAACTCGGAGGAGGTGTCGGACCACGCCCTCTTGATGCTCCTCGCCGGCAACAAGCGCCTGCTCGACTTCGCGAATGCGGCCGCCAGGGGCGACTGGGACATCTACCTCTGGCCCCAGTTCGCGAAGATCCACCGGATGCGCGGCACCACCGCCGGCTTCGTGGGGATGGGCCGGATCGGCCACAAGATCGCGCGCAAGATCCACGGTTTCGGGATGCGGGCGATCGCCTACGACCCCTACATCAACTACACGCCGGACCCCTGGATCGAGCTCGTCTCCCTGGACGACGTCCTCACGAAGTCCAACTTCATCATCGTGGCCGCCTCGTCCACGGAAACCTCTCGCGGACTCCTGAACGGGGAGGCGCTGGGGAAGGTGCACGGGTTGTACGGTCTCGTCAACGTCTCGCGGGGCGCAATCGTCGTGGAATCCGCGCTCCGAAAGGCGCTGGACGAAGGACGCATCGGCTTCGCCGCGCTTGATGTGCGTTCACCGGAACCCCCGGATCCCGACAACGACCTTCTCACGGGTCTGCCCAACGTGCTGATCACCCAGCATGTCGCCTCGGCCTCCGTCGAGGGCGACACCGAGATCCATGCCGAAGCCGCCGCCCAGGCGCTCAGCCTCCTGGAGCGGGCCGGCCTGATCCAGGCCGGCTGACCGGCAACAGCCGAAGCGCGGCCGAGCCCTCAGGCGCGGCGGACGGGCAGCTCCACGCTGCCGTCCGGCTGCACGTGGAACGCCCGTGCCGCGGCAGACGATGACACCGTCTCCACGAGCTCCGTGCCGTCGAAGATGAGCGCAACGTCGTCCTCTGCGGCGTACCCGGCAGCGAGGCCTGCCCGAACCAGGTCCGGGTAGGCCCGGCGGCGCATGGGCGTGCCGTAGTGCGCGCAGGCGCTTCCCGGAAGCAGCCCCAACCCGGGCACGGCCCGCAGGCTTCCGTCCTGGAATGAGTCGGTCACCGGCCATTCGAACCAGCAGATCATCCCGGCGCTCATGCCCGACAGGACCACGCCCGCCTCCCACGCGTCGGCCAGGATGGCGTCCAGCCCGTGGGCCCGCCACACGGACAGCATGTTGAGGGTGCTGCCACCACCGACATAGACTGCATCCATTCCCAGGATGAACTCGCGCAGGCCCGGGTGGCGGGGCCGGTAGAAGAGGTTGAGATCGTACGGCTCGGCCCGATCGGAAAAGGCCTGGTAGAACTTCACGACAAGGCTGTCGGCGTCGCCGCTCGCGGTCCCGATGAAACACACCTTTGGACGGCGCTTGGCGGTCGCGTCCAGGATCACCTGGTCCAGCCGCCGCCCCGCTGGGTCGTATGGATCATTCGAGAACCCGCCGCCGCCCAGCGCGACGATCCGGCGCTTCACCATGGCTGCCTCATGCGCGATCGATTCCCGAGCGGCCGACCGTGGTGGGCCCATCGGCGTCCGGTCTCGCCTGCCGAGTATGGGGGCTCGCGACCCGTCGCCGCGGCCCGTCACCGCGCCGGTTCTGCGTCGCGACGTGACCTTCGGGTCGCCGGGCGGTACTTGTGGGTGAAGGCCGCGGTGGAGGTGAACGACTGAACTGGTCGCAGTCGTCGGCCCTCGACGCCGGCGGACGGCCGGAACACCCCGCCCGGGGATTTCCCCGCGGCGGGGTTGCGGCTCGCACGGGGTCGCCGCTCATCGGCTGAAGCGCTCCCGGGCCGGGGAGTCAGGTTGCCGCGTCGGCCCGCAAGAGGTCGTCCGACCCCTCGGCGTGCAGCCGCAGGACCGGCCGGTGCGCGAACGTCAGCAGGAACAGGGTCAGACCTGCGAGCATGGCCAGGCCCAGCAGGATGGGCGATGCCCCGTACGTCGCCACGAGAAGACCCACGGCGAGCAGCGACGCGGGGTTGGCCAAGGCCGAGACCACGCCGTCGAGCGCGAGGACGCGACCGCGGAGCCGTGCCGGAGAGTAGGTCTGCAGCAGCAGTCCGCGCGTGAGGGCTGACGCATTGTCGGCGCCGCCGGCCAGCGCGGCGAGAAGGCACGAGAGTGCGAGCGATGTAGAGACCGACAGCCCCGCGACACCCACGATCGACAACGCCACGGAACCCACGAGGAACCGCCCCTGGCCGATCCGGCGGCTCAGCGGGGCCATCAGGAGCCCGCCGGTCACGATCCCCGCACCGCCGGCCGCGACGAGAATCCCGAGTTCGCCCGAGCGTCCACCGAGGATGTCGCGGGCGATGACGGGCATCACGGCGGTGTACGGCGAGATGAGACCGGCCGCAATCGCTTCCATCGCGAGGAGCGCCAGGATCGCAGGGGCGTGGCGCGCCCAGCCCAGGACATCGACGAGGTCACGTCGCGACAGGCCGGCGGTGGCGGCCTGCAGGCCCTCGAGCTGCGGCAGCGTCCTGAAGAGGCCCGCCGCCAGCAGGAATCCGGCCGCGGACACGACGAACGCCGGGGCTGGCCCGAACGACTGGACGATCGCTCCCCCGATCGGCCCGCCGATCAGCCGGCCGATCCCGAAGGTCATCAGGCTCAACCCGTACGCGCTGGCAAGCTGGCTTCGGTCCACCAGGCGCACCAGGATCGCCTGGCCCGGAACGGACCCCAGGCCGCCGCACGTACCCAGGACCGCGCCGGCGATGAGCGTCGGCCAGAACGTGAGGTTGCCCGTGGCCGCAAGTGCGCCGATCGCCGCAACCGTCAGGCCGGTGGACACCTGGGCAACGACGAGCACGGACCGTGGCCCCCGCCGGTCGGTCAGGAGGCCGCCGATCACCAGCGCCACGGGCACCGGCAGCACAAGCGCAATCGGGAGGAACGCGACCGCGGCGGCAGTCCCGCTCGATTGGAGGAACGTCCACGTCTGGGCCGTGTAGAAGATCCAGCCGCTGGTCAGCATGACGGACCAGCCCAGGATGTAACGGCGGTACGCGGCCGATCGCAACGGCGCGATGTCGAGACGCAGGTTCACCCGTCCATGGTGCCCCAACGCAAGGCACGCGCGGTCGTCGCTCGACGGACCGATCCGCTTCGCGACCTTCGGCTACGATGCGATTGACCTGCCACGACGCCGTCGTCGACCTGAGCCCCGTCCGCCCGTGCTCGCGGCGCCGGCTCCACGAAGGCACCCGCAGCGCCCGCACCTGGAGCCAGCCATGACCCTCGAGGACACTCGCCGCTGGTTGTGCGGCCCGGTCGTCGCCGTTGCCACGCCGTTCCGCGATGACCTCACGCTTGATCTGCCGGGCCTCACTGCGAACATCGAGGCCATGGTCGAGCGCGGTATCCGGACCGGCGACGGCGTCCTCCTCGTCGCGGGCGCCGCCGGCGAGTTCCCCACGATGTCCACCGGTGAGCGCAAGGCCGTGGTCCGGGCGTCTGTCCGCGCAGCCGCCGGCCGCGTTCCCGTCATGACCAGCATCCAGGACACGGACATCCGGGAGATTCTCGACCTCGTGAAGTTCGCCGCAGACGCCGGGGTGGCAGGCGTCCAGCTGGGAACGACGTACTACTACCCTTCCACGCAGGACGATCTCTTCCGCCTCGTCGAGCAGGTCAGCCGGGTCGCGACCATCCCCCTCATGCTCTACAGCACCTGGTGGGAGGGCGGCGTGACGATGACCGCGCCCATCCTCGAACGCCTCGCGGAGTTCGACCACGTCGAGGCCGTGAAGTGGTCCGCACCGGACATCAACGCCTTCACGGCCGGCCTGGACGCCATCGCCGATCGTCTCGTCTTCATCGACAACCAGGGCCTCCTCGTGTGGGGCCACCTCCTGGGCGCACGGGGCTTCGTTACGCACGTCGGCAACTTCTGGCCAGAGTACACAGTTGAGCTGTGGCACGAGCTGGAGCGGGGGGACTACCCGGCTGCGACACGGCGTCTGATGTCCTTCAAGCGTGCCTGGAGTGAGTACGCCGGGCGGGTCGGGGCCATTTCCGGTGGTGAGGGCCCATTCATCAAGGCCGGACTTGAGGTGGTGGGGCTGCACGCCGGACCACCACGGCCGCCATCTGGACGCGTGAGTGCCGCGATGCTCGACGAGCTCCGTGTGCTCTTCCAGTCTGCCGGGGTCCCCGCCGCCGGCGCGGCGTCGCGCGAACCCCTCGCGGACGCATGACGAACCAGCCGGCCGTGGCGGGGGCGGGCAGCGGGGCGGCGAAACCATCGATGGCGGGCCGCATCGTCACCGTGCAGGGTCCCATCGATCCGGCGCAACTGGGGTTCACCCTCAGCCACGAGCACATCTTCATCGACCTGCGGCGGACCCACCTCCCGTACCGGAGATGGGTCGTCCGGGACGATCACATCGTCGCGGACCCGCCGGGCGAGGATTTCCCCGCCACGGAGATGGCCCGATGGGAAGCCAAGCTCGACCTCTCCAACCTGCACCTGGTGAAGTCCGTCGCGCCGATTGCCGACAACTACATCCTCGAGGACGAGGAGTTGGCCGTGCGTGAGCTGGCGGCCTACAAGGACCTCGGCGGCGGGGCCGTGATGGACGTCACGAGCATCGGACTCAAGCGAGACCCGCTGGCCATCCGCCGGACCTCGGTTCGGACCGGGCTCCACATCGTGATGGGCACCGGCTATTACCAGCGCGTCTACCTCCCCGACGACATGGACGCGCGCTCCGTGGATACCCTGACGGACACGATCGTCCGGGACGTCACGGTGGGCATCCACGACGGCCGAAGGCAGACGGAGATCCGCGCCGGCATCATCGGCGAAATCGGCATCAACGGCGCCCCGCTGATCACCAACGAACGCAAGAGCATGCGGGCCGCGGCGCGGGCCAGTCGCCTCACCGGCGCTCCCATCCTCATCCATCTTGGAGGCGTGGGCGCGGAGAAGCACGAGATCCTCGATATCGTCGAAGACGAGGGCGTGGACCTGAACCGCGTCGTCCTCGGCCACTGCGACGACATCGCGGCGGACACGGCGTTCACGCTGGAGTTGCTGGCTCGCGGCGTCTACGTGGCATTCGACAACCTGAGCCGGGAGCCGGCCGTCGCAGAACCAAGCCTGACGGCGATCGCGGCCTCCTCCATTCCTGCGTATCTCAATGCGGGATATGCGCACCGCATTCTGCTGTCGCACGACGTCTGCTGGAAGACCTCGCTGAAGGCGTACGGGGGCTTCGGCTACACGTTCATCCAGGAGTACTTCCTGCCGCGCCTGCTGCAGCTGGGAGTCAGCCAGGCCCAGGTCGACACGATGATGATCGCCAACCCGGCACGGGTCCTCACGTTCGTGGAACCGCAGGCCTGATGGCCGAAGCGGCAGGCCTGAGGCGGGACTGACCGCGGGCCTCAACCGGTCGCTACGGCCCGCGTGACCCTGCACGGCGGTTGCGACGCGTGAACAGCGCCATGACGCCCGCCGCGAACGTGAGCGCGGCGGCGATGGTGAACCAGCCGGTGGACGGCCCCACGACCACGACCCCGATGATCGAAACGGCCACCATCAGAACGCCCCAGCGCTGGCCGTTGCGACCGGCGCTCACGAACGCACCGCCCGCGATCGAGAGGAACCCGATCGCCATCCCGACGATGAGTGGACCGGTCTCCATCGGCGGCGGTGGCACGTCCGACCGGATGCCGACCCCGGCGAGCTGCGGTCCGCCGATGGCCGTGATCCACACCAGGATCCCGCCGAGGATCGCGACCACCGCCACCATGTCCCGCACGCGCAGCGCCGGCGATCAGCGAGCTGCGAGGACGGGCCTGGCGCCGGCGGCAATACCGGACGGCCGCTGCTTGTCGACGGCGCGCGCGAACTCGAGTAGAGATCGGCCCAGCAGCGAATCTGCCTTGGTGTACATGAACGGTGCGCCGCTGTTGAGGGCGCTGATGGCACCCCGGTATTCGTTCACCACCTGGTGATCGATGGTCCGCTTCAACGCACCCTCGGCATTCTTGACGTTGATCCCGGTGAAGGCATTCGAGCGGTTGAGCACAAGCTGGACCTTCTCCTGCTCGTAGCCCAGGTGCCCGATCGTCTCGAGCACCAATCGCACGTTCTTCAGGCAGGACAGGTCGGCGGTCATGACCACGAAGACCATGTCGGCGGCGTCCAGGACGCGGAGGTTCACCTCGTCCAGGCGCTTGTCGATGTCGATCAGGACGTAGTCATAGACCGTCCGCAGCTGTTCGAGGATCTGCGGCAGATCGTCCTGGCCGACCAGCTCCGCCGTTTCGGGCGATGGCGGCGCGAGGAGGAGGTCCACGCCCGAGTCGTGCTCGACCAGCGCGTTCCTGATCAGGTCAACTTCGATCGCGGAAGCCGTCACGACATCAACGATGGACTTGCGGTCGAGGCCCAGGTCGAGGAACACGCGGTGGTCGCCGAATTGAAGGTTGCCGTCCACGAGGGCCACGCGGCGACCCAGCTCGCGATGCAGGGCGATCGCCACGTTGATGGCGATCGTGGTCGTCCCCACCCCGCCCTTGGCGCCGTAGAACGCAAGGATCCGGCCGGCAGGCGGTGCCAACACCTCGGTCTGGACATGCGTGCTGGCGAAACGCAGGAGGAGTCCCTTGATCCGCGTGATCAGCTCGGCCGGATGGAACGGTTTGATGAGATAGTCGTCGGCGCCCGCGCGCAGGCCGCGCACCTTCTGCTCAACGTCCTTCTCGGCCGTGAGCATGACGATGGGCACGTGCCCGGCGCCCTCTCCGGCGCGGATCTTCGCGGCGACCTCGTATCCGTCCATCTTGGGCAGCATGACGTCGAGGAGGACAAGATCGGGCCGTTCAAGTGACCACAGCCGGAAGGCCTCAGCGCCGTCTCCCGCCGCGATGACCGAATAGCCTTCCTGCTTCAGGGCGTAGGTCAGGAGGCGCTGGATGTTCGGATCGTCATCGACGATGAGAATCTTGCCGGGCATGCGCTTCCTTCTCGTGCCGAACCTGCCGGCCCCGGGGTGGATCCCCTGACCCACGCCGTCCAGCCACGCGGAGTATTGGCCGAGAGCTCCGCGCCGGAACGGACCCATCAGTACCGGCCGACTGGCCCTTCAGGTACCCCGCGGAGCGGTCTGGACGGGTGCGATGGGGTTGACCGCCGCGCGCGCGGCCTGCCTTCAGGAGGCCGAAGGTGAGCTGTCGGCGCTCGACGGTGACGCCCGCCCGGAGCCGTCCGCGACGGACCCGGCCGTGCTGCCGCGCGACGTGTTCGACGCAGGGCCAGGGGTGGGATCCACTGCCGGCCGTGGTCGCGCTGACCCCGCGCCGGGGCCGGCGCTATCGGAGGGCTCCCCAAGGCGTCCCACGTACGAGCTGAACGGTTCAATGAGCTTCGTGAATTCGAGCGGGATCACGAACTTCGTGGACGGCGACGCCCCGAGCGACTTCAGCGCTTCGAGATACTGGAGCGCCATCGTCTTCTGGTCCACGCCGGATGCCGCGCCGTAGATCCGCTCGAGTGCCTGCGAGAAGCCCTCTGCACGGAGGATGGCGGCCTGGCGCTCACCTTCGGCCCGGAGGATGTTCGACTGCTTGTCGCCCTCCGCCACGTTGATCGTGGCCTGGCGGGTGCCCTCGGATTCGGTGATCACGGCCCGCCGTGTCCGTTCGGCGGAGAGCTGCCGGTTCATCGCCTCCTGTACGTCGCGCGGCGGCGTGATCTCGCGGATCTCGACGGTGGTGACCTTGCCGCCCCAGCGTTCCGTGACCTCGTCCAGCTTGACGCGCAGGACCTCGTTGATCTGGTCGCGTCGCGAGAGCACCTCGTCGAGGAGGATGTCGCCGATGACCGCGCGGAGCGTGGTGGTCGCGACGCCCTGCAATGCCCCCGCGAAGTTGCTGATCTTCACGACGCTGCTGAGGGGATCCACGATCCGCCAGTAGATGAGGAAGTCGATGTTGATGGGCGCGTTGTCCTTCGTGATCGTCGTCTGGGACGGCACCTCGATGAACTGCTCGCGCAGGTCCACGGCCACCGGCCGATCCACGAGGGGATAGAGGAACACGAGGCCCGGCCCCTTGACGAGGCGGTCGTTCGTGCGGCCGAAGCGGAAGACGACGAGCCGCGCGTACTCGTTGACCACCCGCACGGTCAGGTACAGGATCATCAGCAGGATGATGACGACGATGCCGACGGCGGCAGGAAGCGTCCAGTCCACGAGTCCCCTCCTTCAGCCGGCCCCGGCCGGAACGTGTCCCACCAGCATGACGGCCCGGCGGGCCGCGCGTACGGTCATGACTTCACCGGCGTCGTGCCCACCACGTCCGCGCCGGCTGGTTCGACGACCAGCACCAGGCCGTCCTGCGCAATCACCCGGACGCGGCTGTCCCGCGGAATGGGCGCCCCGCCGGCAGTCCTGGCGCTCCATTCCTCGCCTGCGACGAAGACGGAGCCGTCCGGGCTGAGCGTCCGTCGCACGTCGCCGATCGCCCCAACCGTTCCGATGCCGCCAAAACCGAGGCCAGGCGACACCATCGCCAGCCGAAGACGGCGACTCGAGAGGGCTGCCCGCACCACGACGAGCGCAAAGAGCAGGCCCAGGCCCGCGGTGCCACCGACGACGGGCCAGGCGACGCGGGCATCCGCCATGCCCGGGCCGGGGGCGGTGTAGAAGGTCGCCGCGCCCAGCATGAAGCAGATGAGGCCGCCGATCGCGAGCAGACCGTGGCTTGGCACGCTGCCCTCGAGGAACAGGAGGATCACCGCCAGGCCCAGCAGGAGGACGCCCGCCACGTTGAGGGGCAGCGATCCGGACCCGATGAACGCGAGGATCAACGCCAGCCCACCGATGATCCCGGTGACAAAGTTCGGGTGGATCAGCTCGAACAGCAGGCCGTAGAACCCCAGGGCAAAGAGAATGAACGCGATGTTGGGGTCCGACAGCAGGTGCAGGAACGCCTGTCCTGGGTTCATGCCCAGTTCGTCGACGGACGCGCCGGCGAGTTGAAGCGTGATCTTCTGACCGCGGACCGTGACTTCTCGACCGGAGGCAAAGGCCAGGACATCCGCGATGGACGCTGCGATGCCGTCCACGGCGCCTGCGGCAACGGCTTCGCTGGCCGGCGAGGACTTCGCGTCCGCGACCGTGGCCACCGCCCATTCCACGTTGCGGCCGCGCGCCTCAGCGATGGCCCGGATGCTGGCGATCGCATCGTTGCGGACCTTCTCGCCGAGCGTCCCGCTGATGTCCTGGCCGCTGCTGTCCACCGGCGACGCGGCCCCGATGTTCGTGCCGGGAGCCATGACGGCCAGGTTGGCGGCGAGCGTGATGAACGTTCCCGCGCTGGCCGCGCGGCTGCCTTGCGGGGCGACCCAGACAATGATCGGAAGCGGTGCCTCCAGCAGTGACGACACGATCTTGGACGTCGCCTCCAGGCTGCCGCCGGGCGTGTTGAGTTCGAGGATGACGGCGCCGGCGCCGTCGCTGGCCGCCCTGGCGATCCCGTCCGCGATGTAGCTCGCCATCACGTTGTCCACGGTGCCCGTGACCGGGAGGAGGTCCACGTGGGCGGGTGCCGCTGCCATCGTCCCGCCGGTCACTCCGAGGATCGCCCCCAGCACGCCGAGCATCATGGCCGCGGAGGCGGCCGTGCGCCGGAGGCGACCGAGATGGTTCGCCGGTGCCCGGCGCGGCCGGTGTCGACCGCGGCCCGGCGCGGCGGCCTGGTCGGTGTCGTCAGGCATGGGACGATCGTTGATCATCTGCGTGCGCTCATCCCTCGAACGCGATCGTGTCAGGAAGATGATGCGCCCGCGGCGGGGAACCCGCCCTGGAGGAGCAGCGCGTCGAACGCGAGCACGCTCCACGTTTCGAGCCGGTCGCGGACGGCGTGCACGTCGCCGGCCTCTGCGAACGTGCCGCTGAGCTTCTCGGTTTCCCGAACGGCCACCGGGCGGCCCCCGGCATCGGCCACGAACACGGCGCCCAGGTGCACGGCGCCGACCTCGGTCTCGTCGTCGTTGAGCAGTCCCACGAAGTGAAACTCCGGCACGAACGCAGCATCGATCTCCTCGCGCCACTCGCGCCGCAGACCGCCCTGGAGGTCCACATCGCCCGGGTTCAGGTGCCCGCCCACTCCCACGGAGTAGCGATCGTGCAGGCGCTGGTCCGCCCCTGCCCGCGTTCGCTTCATGAGGAACCACCGTTCGCCGTCGCGCAGGACGAGGTACGGGATCATCTGTTTGGACGAGGGATCCGACTCCACGGCCGATCGCGGCCGGAACTCTCCGGCGTCCCTGACGAGCGCGTCCAGCCACAGTGGATCGCACCCACGGAGCCCGCGGAACGGCCCATCCGGCAGCGCCAGGTCGCGCCGTACCACGAGGACCAGCTCCGCATCGCTCATGCGCCGTCCAGGCGGTTCCGTGCGTCCCGCAGCCGGGACGCGATCCCCGCCGAATCTGGGGCACCGTCCGGGCCCACGCCGTCCAGCTCTGCGATCCAGCCGTCCAGCACAGCACGCACATCACGCAGCCGCGCCGCGAGCGGGGCTGCATTCGTCGCCGCGATCCCGGCGCCCATCTCCACGTCACCGCGGGCAAGGCGCGTCATATCGCGCCAGCCGCCGGCAGTCAACGCCTTCGCGGCTGCCCAATCGGGTCGCGCGGGGCCACCGCCCGCCCCAACGACGCTTTCGACGAGCGCCGCCGCAAGAACCAGCGGCAGGTGGCTGATTGCGGCCACGGCCGAGTCGTGGACCTCGGCGTCCATCCGTACCGCGTGTGCGCCCACCGTTCCGGCCAGCCACTCGACGCGCTCGACGTCCGCGGGCCGTGCCGAGCGCCCTGGGACCACGACCCAGGGCCGCCCCACGAACAGGTCGGCCACAGCCGACGCATAGCCCGTGGTCTCGCGTCCCGCCATCGGGTGACCCCCAACGAACGGGAGACGGGCTTCGTCCGCGATCGCCACGAGTCGTGCCTTCGTGCTGACGACGTCGCTGATGGTTGCGTCAGGGCCAACCGCCGCCCGGAGTGGGCCGGCGAGCCGCTGGAGCAACTCGAGGGATGCCAGAGGCGGAGCAGCAAGCACCACGAGATCGGCGCCGCGAACCGTCGCCTCCACGGTGGCTGGGGCGGCGTCGAGGAAGCCGTCCGCCAGCGCTTGCTTGGGGCCTCGTTGCGTTGGGCTCCAGGCAGCCAGTTCCTGCCCGGGGGCGCGTTCGCGCAGGGCGCGCGCTACCGAACCTCCGATGAGCCCGAACCCCACGAATGCGATTCGCATGGACGCAAGTATCGGCCCCGGCGCGAATCCGTGATCGCCGATGGCGGTTCCGAGCCCAGGCTGTTCACTCGCAGTTGACGAAACGCGGCGCGGTGTCGAGTCGTACTATCTTGTCAGCGCCGAGAAAGCCATTCGGCGGTACCCACCCGAGCGAGCCGGAGCCCCATGTCCCCCGCCGCCAGACGAATCCGGGTCCTGCTGGTGGACGATCACCAATTGCTGACCGGTTCGCTGTCCGCGCTCCTTGCCCGCGAAGCGGATATCGAGGTCGTGGGAATCGCCGGGACGGTTGCCGAGGCCAGGGCGTTGGCCAAAGCGCGGCTCGACGTCGTGCTGATGGACTACCGCCTGCCCGACGGCACCGGCGCGGAGGCCACGCGGGCGATCAAGGCACGCTGGCCGGCCGCGCGGGTCGTGATGCTGACGGCGGTGAGCGACGACGAGACGCTTCTCGAGTCGATCCAGGCCGGAGCGGACGGGTACCTCACGAAGGATCGGGCGGTCGGGGAGATCGTCAGCGCGGTGCGGGCCGCGTACGCCGGCGAGACGCTTCTGCCCAGGGCCGTGCTCCTCGGCATCGCCCAGCGCATCTCCGGTGCTCGCGATCGCGACGCGGAGCGGCGCCACATCGAGCCACTGACGCCGCGCGAATTGGAGATCCTGACCGCCCTGACCGAGGGGCTCGCCACGCCGGAGATCTGCGAACGGCTGGGCATCGCGCCGAACACGCTGCGAACGCACGTGCAGAACCTCATGGGGAAGCTGCACGTCCACTCGAAGCTCGAAGCCGTGGCGTTCGGCCTCCGGAACCGTCTCGTGGAACCGCCCCGGTCGGACGGAACGCTCTACTAGTCACCCCATGGCTGCAATTCCGTGTCGGCGCCCGATTCCCCGTCACTCAGTCGCGGGACGACTGGTACGCGTCACGATCGGCTCCCGCGGCCATCCCCGAGGCACCAGGCGAACGTGAAATCAGCCTGCGGACCTGCCGGCGCATGACGGTCTGGCGTCTTGCATTCATGTCACGACTACGTGACGAAAACATCGCCCGGTGGCCCTGGAACGCGCGCGAGCCTGGGCCACTGGCCTCCGCGGCCGACCCGCGCAGCGGCGGCGGCCGCAGCCGCAGACCGCAGCGAGGGCATCGCCCCTCGGCGCCCGAGAGCGTGGGCGGGGCCCCGGGCGGGTCCGGGCGGCGGCACCTTGGGCAGGCAACCACGTCCTGTAAAGGGCTGGGCGAGATGTCGGGCTCCCCAGGCGAGATGTCGGGCTCCCCAGGCGAGATGTCGGGCTCCCCAGGCGAGATGTCGGGCTCCCCAGGCGAGATGTCGGGCTCCCCAGGCGAGATGTCGGGCTCCCCATTCCGCGGCCGCACGATACGCGTGCCAGGCTCCAACGGGTCAGGCGTCCCGGGCCACGCAGCGGGGGCCCGGGACCCGGATGCGCGTGGCTAGCGACGCGGTAGCGACGCCAGGGCTTCCCTGATCTTCTCGGCCGGGTACTCGTAATCCTCGAGCGATCCGTCCAGGTACTTCTGGTAGGCCGTCAGGTCGAAGTTGCCATGGCCGCAGAGATTGAACAGGATCACGCGTGCCTCGCCGGCTTCCTTTGCCGCCAATGCCTCGTCGATCGCAACCTTGAGTGCATGCGTGGGCTCCGGCGCCGGCAGGATTCCTTCTGTTCGGGCGAACTGGACGCCCGCGGCGAAGCTGGCGCGCTGGTGGACGGCAACCGCGTCGATGTAGCCGTGCTCCTTCAGCAGGCTGACCAGCGGCGACATGCCGTGATAGCGCAGGCCGCCGGCATGGATGGGCTCAGGGATGAACGATGAGCCCAGCGTGTGCATCTTGATGAGCGGGGTCATCATGGCCGTGTCGCCGAAGTCGTAGGTGTAGACGCCGCGCGTCAGGCTGGGCGCCGCTTCCGGTTCGGCAGCGATTACGCGGTACTTCTTGCCGTCGCGGAACGACCGGCCGAGCCACGGGAACGCGAGACCTGCGAAGTTGGAGCCGCCCCCGGCGCAGCCGATGATCACGTCCGGCTCCTCGCCGGCGAGGCCCATCTGATCGATGGTCTCCTGGCCGATCACGGTCTGGTGAAGCAGCACGAAGTCGAAGACCGACCCCAGGGAGTACTTGGTACCTGGATGCGTGACCGTATCCTCGATCGCCTCGCTGATCGCGAGGCCGAGGGAGCCCGTGTGATCGGGGTTCTCGGAGAGGACCTTGCGGCCGTACTGCGTGTCCAGTGACGGGCTGGCCACCACCGAGGCGCCGTACGTTTCCATGAGGATCCGCCGGTACGGCTTCTGGTCGTACGACGCGCGGACCATGTAGACCTTCACGTCGAGCCCGAACGCGGCGCCCGCAAATGCCAGCGCGCTCCCCCACTGGCCGGCGCCGGTCTCGGTCGCCAGGCGGGTCACACCCTCCTGCTTGTTGTAGAAGGCCTGCGGGATCGCCGTGTTCGGCTTGTGACTGCCCGACGGGCTGCCGCCCTCGTACTTGTAGTAGATGTGCGCCGGGGTATCCAGCGCCTTCTCCAGGCGGTGTGCGCGGAAGAGCGGGCTGGGTCGGTAGAGGGCGTAGACCTCGCGGACCTCGTCCGGGATCTCGATGTACCGCTCCTGGCTGACCACCTGCTTGATCAGTTCCATCGGGAAGAGCGGGGCGAGATCACCCGGGCCGATGGGATTTCCGGTGCCGGGATGGAGCACAGGGGCCGGCGGGACGGGCAGATCCGCGGCGATGTTGTACCAGGCGCGCGGCATCTGCTCTTCCTGGAGGATGAACTTGGTGGGACGCGTCGGTGTCCTGGCCATCGTGAGCCTCCTCGAACGAGCATGCCGGTGGTTGCGCAGACGGTCGTGGTGAGCGGGATGGTGCACCCGGCGCCCGGAACGGCGGCCCAGGTGCGCTCGCGCAAGCCTACGCGGGACGAGACGGGGGCGCCACTCCATCCGCGCCTTTGGATGGCTCGGCGGGCCGTTCCCGGCCGGCTGGCTCCCCCGCGCCGGCCAGCGGCACGCGGAGCAACGGTTCGTACCGCGCCGGACCGCCTCCGGTGAGGCTCTCGAACAGCACAAGCTCGTCCGCGATCCACTCCGCCGAGAGGCCCTGGGCTTCCTCGATCAACCGTCGGAGGGTCTCGGGCCCCGCCCGTACCCCGTCCGAGCGTGCCAGCGTGAGGTGGGCGCGGAACGGGCGCTCCTCCCGCGGCCAGTGCTCCTCGGCCAGGTGATCGTCGAGGCGCTGGGCCAGCGCGGCCAGGTCTGCCGCGCCCTCGTCGATGCGCAGCCACAGCGTCCGTGGCCGGTCCGGGCGCGGGAACCCGCCGCCGCCGTGGAGCCGCAACCTGATCGGCCCGGCGTCCCCGGCCGTCGCGATCACGGCCCGTTCGATACCCGCAAGCCGGTCCGGTGCTGTCGGCCCCAGAAAGCGGATGGTGACATGCAGGCCGTCCGTGCGGACCCAGCGCACGGGCCGCACCTCCGAGCCATCCGCCTCGTGCGTCGGCAGGCCAGACCGGACCCGCTCGATGAGTGCCTCCACCTGCGCGCGCGCCTCGGGTGGCAGCGGCAGCGCGGCGAAGATCGCGCGATGCCCCGCGGGCGGCCGGACCCAGCGGAAGTCGCGCTGCATCGGTGCGCTCAACGACCCTCCTGCTCGATGCTTCTGGACGGCTGCGGCCACCGTGTATAGCGCATCGCGGGCCGTGATGTGCGGGTGCGCGCGATCACGTGTGCACTGGCGATGGCCGACGGCGAAACGATGACGTGGATCGCCTGCAGCGATAGTCGACGGGAAACCCCGAGTCGGACGCACGCCGCGACGTGAGGCCTTCCTCAACCGATCGTGCTGCCTCGGGCTCGTGCGAACCGCCCGCGACGTGAGGCCGTCCTCAGTCGTTGTAGAGGCGCTCCTCGATGAGCTTCTCCTGGACCGTCCGACCACTTGGGTCGAAGCAGGAGAACTCGAAGTGCTTCTCGAACTCCATGTCCACGTTGTCGAGTCCGCCGCGGTTCTTCTCCACCGACACGACGACCCAGTCCCGGAAGCGCTGCGCCTGGTACGGGTTGAATTCGATGTTGACCTTGGCGACGATGCTGTACTTCTCGTTGAGAATGAGGATGATGTCGGCCTCGTAGTTGATGGCCGAAGAGCCGCGCAGGTGGAAGTTGCGAAGGCGCGTCGCCTTCAGCCCTTCCTTGTCGGCAGCAACGATGGCGAGCATCGGCACTTCCTCGGACAGCGCGATGTCCTTCAGGCCGTTCACCACGTAGGTGACCTTCTCTGATTCGTTCGCCGGCTCACTGAGCATCGGCACCTTCTGCAGGTAGTCGACAACGACGAGCAGACGCCGATCACCGGACAGTTCGCGGTGCTGCTGCACCAGCAGGCGGATGTTCTCGATGGTGGTGGAGGTCTGCGTCCCGCGCATCAGGAACAGGTTCTGGCCGTACCGGGCGATCCTGTCGATGCTGGGCCGCAGACGCGGGTTGGCCGCCAGCTGCGAACCCATGCCGTTCCCCGCCACCCAGGAGCCCAGGATCTCCTTCCGGACATCCTGGATCTTGATGGCGCCGGTCTTGTGCGGAAGGTGCGCAAGCGCCGATTCCATGGCGATCATCCGGTTGAGGAGGTACTGCTCCTCGTGCTCGAAGCAGATGTACAGGACGTTGGCCTGGCCGCCCGACGCCACGTTGCGCGCCATTTGCAGCGCCATCGTGGTCTTGCCGGTGCCCTGCGCGCCGCCGATGAGCACCAGTTCGCCGGGCCGGATACCCGAGCCCACCGTCTTGTCCAACGGCGTGAAGCCGAGCGGCATCGGCTCGTACTCGCCGACCTTGCCGGAGGCCACCTTGTCGCTGAGATCGACGAGGACGTCGAGCGCCGACCTTGGGAACAGGCGACCGTTGCCCGTCTCGAGCCCCCATGTGCTCCTGGGGGCGGGACCGCCGAGAACATCAGCTACCTGGGAAGTCACGCGTGGGTCACCTGCAAGGGTTCGATCGCCGCGAATGCTAGACCCGGGCGAGGCCGGATCGCACCCGCCGATCCGGCTATCGAGGGCGGATCGGAGACGGTACTTTCGTGCCCCTTGCACACGGAACCGCACCGAACCACACCGCTCCGATCAGGGCGTTGTCCGGCGGTGTGAAGTCCGGCCAGGCGCGGGGCGGGGCGAGCTGAGCGCCACGTACCCGCCGCGCGACTGGTCTGCGCCCTGCCGGACCGCCAGCGCATCACCTACCCGTCCCACGACTGGGATACGCCAACCCGCCAGTCTCGGACCGTTCGATCGGCCTCGTTCGTGCACGAATTGCGGTCGCCGGCTCGGCAGGGTGGGTCGCGCGCCCACCTCCCAGTCGCCCCAAGACTGAGCGACTGCGGTTCGTGCACCCGAAGGCCACGGCAGTCGCCCGGCGACTACCTGACGGGAATGGGGGCGGTGCGCAGCTCGTCGAAGAACCGGACCACGGTCCGGATGCCGGTCTCGTAGTTGTGCAGGTCCATCGATTCGTTGGGGGCATGGGCGTGGTCGTCGGGTGGGGTGAACCCCAGCATGACGACGGGCAAACCCAGGATGCCCTCGAAGGAGGCCGCGATCGGGATCGAGCCACCCTCGCGGATGTAGAGCGGTTCGACGCCGAAGGTCGCTTCGATCGCCCGCGCTGCCGCCCGCGTCGCGGGATGGTCGATGGGCATGAGGCTGGGCAGTCCCCCGCCGAAGTAGTGCAGCGACACCCGAACGGTGGGCGGCGCGATCTTCAGGATGAAGTCGCGCACCAGCCTGAAGACGTCGTCCGGCTTCTGGTCCGCGACCAGCCGGCAGGTGAGCTTCGCGTGGGCGTGGGCCGGGATGATCGTCTTGGACCCCTCGCCCTCGAACCCACCCCAGATCCCGTTGATTTCGACTGTCGGACGGCCGCCTCGACGCTCCAGCGTGGAGAAATCCGGCTCCCCATGGAGCTGGGGCGAGCCCGTTTCGGCCAGGTACGCCGCTTCGTCGAACGGCAGGGCCGCGAACGCCGCGTGATCGGCCTCCGACAGTGGCCGCACGTCGTCGTAGAAGCCGGGGACACGAACCCGACCGTCGGGGCCCTTGAGCTGCGCGAGGATGGTCGCCAGCGCATGGATGGGGTTCTCGATCGTTCCGCCGAACGATCCGGAATGGAGGTCGCCGCCCGGGCCGGTGACGTCCAGCTGGAACGCCGTGATGCCGCGCAGGCCCACGGTGATCGCCGGCCGGTTGCCGTCGAAGAACCCGGTGTCCGAGATGACCGCGAGTTGGGCGCGAAGCCGCTCCCGGTTCGCCTCCAGCCATCCCTCGAGGTGGGGCGACGAGGATTCCTCCTCGCCTTCGAAGACGTACTTGAGGTTGATGGGGGCGCGTCCACGCGTGGCGAGCAGCGCGTCCAGCGCGGCGACGTGGATCATGATCTGGCCCTTGTCGTCGGCGGCACCGCGCGCCTGCAGGCGATGACCCTTCACGATGGGCTCGAACGGCGGCGATTCCCAGAGATCCAGCGGATCCACGGGCTGCACGTCGTAGTGGCCGTACACGATGACCGTTGGCGCCTCCGCGCCCGCGTGCAGCCAGTCGCCGTACACGATGGGATTGCCGCCGGTCTCATCGACCGACACGTGCTCGAGGCCGACGTTGCACTTGCTGTCGAGCATCGCGGCGAGCGCGTCTTCGAGGCCGGCG
>JANPDJ010000243.1:0-12929 GCA_031431395.1 Chloroflexota bacterium
CCGGCCAGGGCATCGGGCCAGGCGGGGTCCGTGCCGAAGTCCGCCCGCGGCTGGACGCGGAAGCAGTACGTGGCATGCGCACCCTCGCTGACGAGTTCGAGTGCCACGAGGTTGCCCGGCAGGGGGACGAAGAACCAGACCCTCGCCTCGTTGGCACTGGGCGCCGTGGGCGCGATCGCGACGGATCGGGAACCCGCCAGTGCGCCGGCCTTCGCGCAGAGCGCCCGGTACGAGGCGGCGAACGTGGGCTCCGCGAGGACTCCGGCCTCCACCTGCGGCCACGCGCTCGGAAGGTCAGCCTGGGTGGCGGGCCGGCCGTCGACCAGGACCCGCGACGCCGCCTGCCTGGCCGCGTACTGGGCGTCCGGCACAAGCGCAGCGATGAGCCGTCCCGCGTCCTCGAGAGCTCCGCGACGCAGGCCGGCCAGTTGATCGCCATGGAGGCGAGCGCGCTGACCCAAACCCGGGAGCGTGATCCGCCCGGTCCTCGCGGACGTGCCGCCGGCGATCACGACGACCCGGCCGTTCGCCTCGTCCACGTCCACCGCAGAGATCGCGCCCCGGCGCAACCGGATCCAGTCGAACCGCTCTTCCAGCGGAGCGAGGACCACTCCCCACGGGTGGTACGCGATCTGGGCCACGCCGTGCTCCTCGCCCGCCTCGTACTCCACCAGCTCCAGCGGTTCCGCCGGATCCGTGACGAGCGCGTCCGCCAACTGCTGGAGCAGGCGGCGCTCGCGAAGTTCGCGGACCAGCTGCCCCTGCGCCTGCCCGAACTGTCCCAACAGGAATCGCTCGGCCCCTGCACCCTCGCCCAGCACGAGCAGAACCGTGCCCTGGCTCACGGCGATCGTCGCGAGGTCTCGGTAGGACGCCACGCGCGCGTCCGCCCCAACCTGGAGGGTGACATCAGCGGCGCCGAAGCTGATCCGGGCGATGGCGTCCGAACCCGCCGGCAGGAGCCTGCCGCGGCCGTCCAGGACGATGGCCTCGGGACGGCTCATGGTGCTGGCGACGCGGGTGCAGCGCTCATCAGCGCAGATGGTACGGAACACGCAACCGGGCCGGGCGCCTGGACGACCGTCGATCGACCATCGGACCCTCGGTCCGGATGTCGGAGGCCAACGACTCTGACCGTCAAGCGGCCAGCGATTCTGTCACCTTGGTCGCTCGTCAGTTCAGCGGCGCCAGGGGTGCGTTGAAGCTGGCCTGGTCGGCCGGGTGGCCGGTGCGGCGAGGTTCGCGGGTACCGCAGGCTCGGCCGGCGGGGTCAGTCCTCGGGCGGCCATCGCTCCTCCGGCGGTCATCGGTCGCCTCCAGCGGCCGAAGTGAGCAGGCTGCAGATCACGCCCCGACCTGCTGGAGCCAGTCCCCCGAGAGGAGCTTGTCGGTTCGACCCCCCCAACCCTGCCATCCAGCCCCGGCCGGTTGTTGCTCTACCTGGTCGCGGTGCGCCCGGTATCTCGTCACCTACCCACCCAGTGACTGGTATCTGCTCGAGGCGACGGATCCGACGTCACCTACCCACCCGGTGACTGGTAGCCGCCCCAAGTGCCCTGGGGCAGCCGGTTCGGGTCGGGCAACGTGCATCATCCGGGCATCGGGGTGCTTTTCCGATCTGCGAACCAGCAGCTACAAGTCGCTCCACGACTTGGTGACGCCATTCAGGGCGGCCGGGTCAGTGAAGTGACCCCCAGCAGGGCGACAAGATCAGCAGGGACAACACCGCTGGCTGGTCGCTGGACCCTCGGGCCGGACTTGCGTATTTGCGCAAGGAGTGAGAGATTCCGGGCATGATGGACGGGACGGCTTCCAGCGACGCGGATCGGGAACGATTCGCCGCGGTTGGCCGGGCGCTCGCCGATCCGAAACGACTGTGCGTGCTGGAGTCCCTCGCCGCTGGCGAACTCTCCGTGGGCGACCTGTCGGTTCGGGTCAGGTGCCAGGTCCCCAACATGAGCCAGCACCTCGCGGTGCTCCGGAGTGCCGGGCTGGTTTCGACCCGGCGCGATGGCAGCACCGTCTACTACCGCCTCACGGACACGCGCGTCCTCGAGGCGTATCGACTCATCCAGACGATCGCCCGTTAGGGCCGGCACCGGCTCGCGCCGGCAGGGCCGGCGCCGGCCTTCGCCGGCCGACCGAATTCCCGCCCGACGGGAGAAAGGAATCAGGATCTCTCAATGGCCGACATCAAGGCAGCGACAGACGCCACGTTTGAGGCAATGGTGATCAAGAACGACAAGCCGGTGCTCGTCGACTTCTGGGCTGCCTGGTGCGGACCCTGCAAGATGGTTGCCCCGGAGATGGAGAAGCTCGCGGCGAAATACGCGGGCAACGTGGAAGTCGTCAAGGTTGACGTTGACGCCAACCCCGGCCTTTCGCGGGCATTCAACATCCTGAGTATCCCCACCATCGCGTTCTTCCAGCCGGGCAAGGCGCCCATGGGCGTGGTGGGTTTCCGGCCCGCCGAACAGCTGGAGCAGCAGTTCGAACTGGCGCAGTACGCGCCCAAGAAGGTCGAGCAGCCGGGCGCCTGACGTCCGTCCGCCCAGCTTCGAGCGCCGGTCATCGACCGGCGCTCGCGTGATTCAATGGCGCTTCGCCCTGCCCGGAACCTCTGCCGCGAGTCGGTGTCCCAGCTCGAACCAGGCCTGCGCCCGATCCAGCGCGTACTGGTCCAGGGGCCCTGGGCTGAACGTTACCCAGTCGGGCCCCAGGGGCGATGCGGCCGCCGCGGGCGTCCGGATCGCTGCCGCCGCGACCTCCGGCCGAAGACGGAAGTGCGCGGTCGCGCCGGTGAGCCGCACGAACGCCCGTTCATGGGTGACGTATTCGATGCCGCCGGGGACGGGGCGCTCCTCGACATCGGAGAACTCTTCGGCAAGGTCGGCCAGGAGGTCGACCAGTGTAGGCTCGATCGGGCCCTCATCGATTTGGTTACCGTTGGGGTCGTGCCCGTTGGGGCCCTCCGTCATCGTCCGGCTGCCGCCAGGACCGCCCGAAGATCGGCGGCGTGATCCTCGTAGTGATCCACCGTCTCGTTCAGGAAGAACCGCAGCATGTCCGTGTTCTTCACCCAGCGCGCTTCAGGCACGACAGTCAGGTAGCCGCGGAGTTCGCCGGCCGCCGTCCGCAGCCGGCGGCGCACCTCGTCCGGCGGCATGGCCCGCCACGCAGCGTTGATCTCGTCGTTGATCACGTCACCGCGGGCCGCCCAGTCGGCGTCCGCCTGGGCTTTCACCCGGCTCGTCTCGTTGACCGCGAGGTCGCGCGCCACGTCCAGCGCGACTTCCTGCCATGCCACCATGTGAGCGGCGAGGTCTCGCGCCGTCCAGCCGTGGACGCCCTCGATCTCGGCGTCGAGCTGGGCATCGGTCAAGTCGGCCAGGGCTTCGTAGGCGCGCCAGCCGTCGCGCTCATCTTCGAGGAAGGACAGGGCGTCGAGATACATGCGGCGAACCTTAGCCGGATCGCGGCGGTTCAGCGACCCCAGCTGAGCATGCGGTCCGGCGTGACCACGATGACCACCGGTTCGCCGGAGATGCTGTACCGCTCGGCCGTTTCCTGCGCAGGCCGGTCGGGTTGGTAGCGCCGGACCTGTTCGGCCGTGATGCGGACGTATTCGCGCAGGCCGTCCGCGCCGTCGATGATCCGCGCGGGCCCGGTGGCGAAGGTGCCACGCTTGCTTCGCACGTCCGCATCCACTTCGATCCCCGCAGAACCCATTCGCCGCACGTGCGCCACCTTGCGATCGCCGGCCTGTGCGCCCACCCAGAAGCTGGTGCCGTCCCACCAGTGCCACGCGGGGACCACGTGCGGCCGGCCCGCCTCGTCGATCGTCGCGACGCGGCAGAGGTTGGGCTCACCAAGGAACTCGGCCAGCCTGTTTGGATCGGCTGCCCAGCCGCTGATCTCCATCGTGGTCCGCCTCCCTGTCCTCGTCAGACCGCGACCGGCTCGCGGTACTCCCCGAAGACCTCGCGCAGCACGCCGCACATCTCGCCCAGCGTGGCCGATGCGCCGGCTGCACGGATGAACCACGGCATCAGGTTGGTCGCGCTGGTTCCCGGGCGGCCGGCGTTGTCGCGCAGGCCGGCCAGGGCGGCCGCAACGGCAGACGCGTCACGCTCGCGCCGGACGCGCTCAAGCCGCGCCATTTGTGCACGAAGCGACGATTCCGAGACCTGCAGCAGTGGGATTGCCAGCTCCTCGGCCGGGTCCACGAAGCGGTTCACACCGACGATGATCCGCTCGCTCTCGTCCACCTCGCGCTGGAAGCGATAGGCGGCATCCGCGATCTCGCGCTGCGGGTAGCCGTCCCGGATGGCCGCCACCATGCCGCCGCGCGCGTCGATCTCGTCGAGGTAGCGCCACACGGCCCGCTCCGTTTCGTTGGTCAGCGACTCCACGAACCAGGATCCCCCCAGCGGGTCCACCGTGGAGGCCACGCCCGTCTCCTCCGCGATGATCTGCTGCTGTCGCAGGGCGAGCTGGGCCGCCTCCGCGGACGGAACGGCCCACGCCTCGTCGTACGCATCGGTGTGGAGCGACTGCGTCCCGCCCAGCACCGCGGCCAGGGCCTGGATCGCCACGCGCGTGATGTTGTTCAGCGGTTGCTGGGCAGTCAGCGAAACGCCCGCCGTCTGGGTGTGAAACCGCATCCACGTGGAGCGGTCGTTCTCCGCACGGTAGCGCTCCGTCATCACCTTGTACCAGACGCGCCGGGCCGCCCGGAATTTCGCGATCTCCTCGAAGAAGTCCGAATGGGAGTTGAAGAAGAAGGACAGACGTGGAGCGAAGTCGTCGACACGGAGGCCACGCCGAAGGGCGTCCTCCACGTAGGCCATGCCGTCCGCGATCGTGAACGCAAGCTCCTGGACGGCAGTGGAGCCCGCCTCGCGGATGTGGTACCCGGAGATCGAGATCGTGTTCCAGCGCGGGAGTTCGCGCGTCCCGAACTCCACCGTGTCGGTCACGAGGCGCATCGACGGTTCAGGCGGGAAGAGGAACTCCTTCTGCGCCACGAACTCCTTGAGGATGTCGTTCTGCAACGTGCCTTCGAGCGCCGCGCGCGGAATCCCTCGCTTCTCGGCGGCCGCGATATACATCGCCCAGATGGGCGCGGCCGGCGAATTGATGGTCATCGAGGTGGAGATGCGGTCGAGCGGCAGGCCGTCCAGCAGCACCTCCATGTCGGCCAGCGACGAGATCGCGACGCCGCAGGTTCCGAACTCCCCCTCCGCCTCGGCCGAATCCGTGTCGTAGCCGTAGAGCGTGGGCATGTCGAACGCGACCGAGAGACCGGTCTGGCCGGCGGCGAGGAGCTCCCTGAAGCGAGCGTTGGTGTCCTCGGCGGCACCGAACCCCGCGAACATCCGCATCGTCCAGAGTCGGGTCCGGTATCCGGCGGCGTGCACGCCCCGCGTGTAGGGCGGCTCGCCCGGGAAGCCCACGTCACGGAGCGCGTCGAACGTGTCCCAGCGGCCCGGCGACGGCCGCAGTGGCCCCCCCAGGTGATCGGCGGCCGTGGGTCCCCCGCCACCCGCAGGAGGGTTCCGCCCGGCAACCCCGGCAGCCCCCTCGGGAGACAGCGACCACGGGCCGTAGAGGCGGTCCACCTCGACGTCGCTCATCGTGGAGAACCGCGTCCGGCGTTCCGCCGCAGGCTGGCCGGCAGGCCGGGCATGGTCGGCACTCCACGTCTCGTGCCGGCTCCGCCGCGTCATCGGCCGACTCTAGCACGGCGACCCGGGGCAGCTGCGAGCACCCATCCGGCCCCTCGGGGCCAGGCCGCCGCGGAGCCGCCGCGGGGTTCCGCCGTACCGGCCATGAGACTTACGATCGGCCCAGCTGCCCAGCCGGTCGCCTACGGGAAGGCTGAGATGGCCTCCTGGATGCGGGCCTCACGTTCGTCGGCGGCGATGACGACATTCACCACGTTGCCGGCCGCCGATGGGGTTCCGGGCCCGGCGGACCACGCGATGACCACCTGCGTCGAGTCGCCGTTCACGAGGTCCATCCGGCTTGCGGGGCGGCCTCCCACGGTGATTCTCGTCACGCGGATGCGGCCCGTGACCCGCCCGGCCCCGGCACTCGCCTCGTACCACTCACCCATCCAGTCCGCCTCCAATCCCGGCGCCTGGAACACGGCGAGTGTCACTCCGCTCTGTGGGCCATCCGTCCAGACCGCGCCGGCGAAGCGCACTTCCTTGACGCCGTGGCCGGCGAGCGTGCCCAGGTTGGCGGTCGAGCAGTTGCGGCCGGAGTCGAGGCTGGCAGGCGGGCGACCGGACAGTGTCCCCGGAACGAGCGCCTCCAGGTCCGGGTACGCACGGGCCACCCGGCCGTCCGTGGTGCACGGACCCGATGGGTCGAAGGACGCTCTCGCCGCAGTGCCGCAGGCGGCCGTCAACAGGGCCCCGACGGCGAGGCAGATGAGGGCAACGAGGTGCGCACGCCCAAGGTTCGGGCGCCGCCACCGGCCATCCAGGGGAGCGCGGGAAGACACGGTCACAGCGTACCGGGTCATGGCGGATGGCCCGCCGGGCCACCCGCTCCCCGGCTACGGCAACGGCGAGGGGCCCGGCCTCGGCGGCCGCCGCAAACGTGGCACGCCGCGGGCATCCAGGTCTGCCTTGATCACCCGGGCCGCGACCACCAGGTCGCGGTCGCGCGTGATGGTGCTCGCGATCCAGTCGATGTATGAGGGCTCGAACGCGGCGATCTCCCCCAGTGTGTGACCGCGGAACTTGCCGAACTCCACCTCCAGCACCAGCGCGTCCGCGAGCGCCGGAGCCGGCGTCGCACGGAAGTAGCGCATTCGGCGGCGATGGAGCGGACCCGTGGGATCCGATGCCCGTGGCGGCTCCGCCTGCTCGGGCTCCGACCGGGGCGGGAGCACGTTCGTCGGCGCGAATGCGTGGCGGCCCATGCCGCCGACAATCCGATTCCGCTCCGTAAAGGTGCCGGACGTGTCGAGGCGGCCCGTCACCGGGCGATTGGGCCGGGGCCGCGGTGGACCCGTTCTCGATGCCCGAGGGTCACCGGCGCCACCCGTTCCCGTGGCATCCGGAGCCTCGACGCCGAACCCGTGCCCAGGTCCCCGGCGGGGCTGTGCCGCTCGGGCCCGGGTCGCGCGCTCGCGATCGGCTGCCAGGCGACGGCGGGCCGGGTCCCGCAGTTCCTCGTAGGCGGCGTTGATCTGCGCCATCTGCCGTGTGGCCGTGCGCGCGGCAGACGCGTCGCCGCCGGTCAGGTCCGGGTGATGCTCGCGTGCGAGGCGGCGCCAGGCCGCCTTGATCGTCGCCGCGCCGGCGTCGGGATCGACGCCCAGCACCTCGTACGGGGAACGCGTTGGCACCGGCCGATTGTATCGGGCGGCACCGCAGCGCCCGATACCGCCGACGGGGCCGTCAACAGGCGGCCCGGGGCGGCTTGACAGATCCGGCCTGCGCACGTCCCATGTCGGGATGCCACTCCGCCGTCGGGCAGCGGTCGCCGCTGCCGCCGTTCTGGCGCCTCTGGCGCTCGCCTACCGGTTCGCCCTCGTCTACCGTGCGAGGGCGGGCATGCCCCGTCGTCGTGTGCCGCGCTACACGCCCGCCGATTTCGGGCTTCGATACGAGGACGTCGTCGTGCCATCCGGCGACGCTCAACTTCCGGCGTGGTTCATTCCCGCGCGCGACGGAGCCCGCGGCCCGGGCGTGGTGCTGGTCCACGGCTGGGAGTCAGCCCGTGACCGGGCATTGCCCAACGTGCAGTTTCTCAACGCGGCCGGTTACCACTGCCTCGTGTTCGACGTCCGAGGTCACGGGGCCAACCCGGCCGAGACGCTGCCGATCAGTGCCGGCGAATTCGGCGCGGACGCGGGCGCCGCGCTGGACACGGCCCTTCGCCGGCCGGAGGTGACCCGAGCGGCCCTCTTCGGCCACTCGATGGGCGCGGTCGGGGCCATCATCGCGGCTGCGGCGGATTCCCGGACCGCTGCCCTTGTGGCTACCGCAGCGCCGGTGGACGCGCAGCAACTGACGCGCCTCTCGTTCAGGTTGGCCGGGCTTCCTTTCCCTGATCTCCTCGCCCATCCACTCGCATGGCTCACGACTCGCGTGTATCTGGCACCGCGGGGCCATCGGGTGGACGATGTCAGCGCGAGGATCGCCATCGCCCGGTTCGACGGGCCGCTGCTGCTGGTCCACGGGTCCGCCGACACCGTCGTGCCCGTCACCCACCTGACGCGGCTGGCAACCGCAGCGGGAAACGCGCGACGCCGGCGCGGCAATGCCCCCGTTGAGGTGCTGGTCATCCCCAACGGGAACCACTCGTGGCTCTACGAGGACTCGCGGTACCGGCGGGCGGTCGCGCGCTTCCTCGCGGAAGCGCTGGTCGGCCCGTTCCTGCCCGACGACGCCGCCGACCTGGCCGCTGCCGTCGACGCGCGCCGGCTGCCGGACAGCGAGCCGTTCTTCTCAGCGGTGACGGACGCACCCGGGCATCTGCGCACGCTCGGCGAACTCTCCGGCGCCTTCCGTCCGGCGCAGCCGGGCGACTGACCCACGGGGCCGGGCCGCCGGACCGAACCCGAGCGATCGGTCAGGCAGGCCCCGGAACTCCTCCCGCGCGGGAGACCACGTCCGATTCCACGATCACGAGATGCGGTCCCCAGGCCGGGCCTTCCGCGACCGCGAACGACCGGCCGAACGGGCCGGCGGCCGTCGACGTCACCCGGCCTCCGCCCGCCAGAACTCGGTCACGCGCAGCGGCAAGGCCGGCCGACGGCCGGAGGTACAGCGCCACGGGTCCCTCGCCCCAGCGCGCGAGGGAGGCTGCCACCCGTCCTTCGGTCCGGGGCTCGAGGATGAGCAGGTGGATGCGGGCGATCCCAGGCCCGAGGGCGTCACTCGCGCGCGCACCCAGCACAAGATCCGGGGCGGCGGGGACGACGTGGAGGCCCTGCTGGGAGGCGATGCGTTCCGTGTCAACCGTCGCCAGTCCAACGCCGACGCACCGGAGAGCCGCCACGACGTTCGCCTCCGACGGTTGGTTGCCGTCAGAGGCGAAGGGCGGGCAGAACCGCAGGCGGTCGTCGCCGGGCACCCCGAGCGGGAGCGCCACGACCTCGAGAACGACGCCACCCAGGTTCAGGGTCGGACAGCCGTCGACGGAGACTGCCGTCACCCCCAGCAGCGCGCCGAGGCGCTCGGCGGCCTGATCGGGCGCGCGCGTCGCCCACTGGAGCCTCACCGGCGTGTCATCGCAGAAGCAGATCGGCGATCCGGTCGCCGATGATCTCGAAGCCCAGGCGCCAGTAGGTGCGCATGGCGCGCGCGTTCTGCCACTCCACGTCCAGGTGGACCAGGTTGCCACCGGAGCGCCTACCGCTTTCCACGAGCGCGGCGGTGACAGCAGCGCCGTAGCCGTGGCCCCACCACGGCCGGCGCGTCCCGATCGACGACAGGTACGTGAGTCCGTCCGCCGTAAACCGGCGGCCCGCCGCGACGGGCTCATCGTGGACGAAGAGGACGCAGACATCCCACGCACCCGACGTGGCGTCCAGGTCATCGGCAATCTGCTCCTGCATCGCGGGTTCCACCTCGAACGACTCGGACATCACCAGCGCCGCGCCGCGCCCCACCGCCTGGCGCCGCTCCCCGGCTGCGCTCAGCCATTCGAGGCGGGCGCCACGAGGCAGCCCGGGCGCCGGCTGGGTAGGGGCTGCGAACCGCGTCATCGCGTACGTCCCGCCGACATCCACGAATCCCTCGCTCAGAAGCCGCTGCCGGAGGTCCACAGGGGCCTGGAATCGCGGCGAGAGCAGGACGTGGGGGCGCCGGTCCAGCGTCGCAAACAGCGCCACGAGCTCGGCGAGCCGCCGGTCGAACGCGTCGGCCTCCGAGGGCAGTCGCAATCCGGACACCCGGTTCAGGAACGGGTCCGGCTCCCCGGGGTCGTGCAGGAGGATCGCATCCCCGAGGTCGCGAACTGTCCGGCGGCCGCGCCCAAGAGCCCGTGCCTCGTGCAGCTCAAGCGCACGGACACCCGCGGGTCCGAGCGGCCACGATATCGTTGGGTCCGCAGGAGTGCGCCCGCTCTCCCCGATCGTCATCGCGCTACGGTAGCGGCGGGGATGATCGCCCACCACCGGCCGCGGCTCCTGGGCGGGATCGCGCTCTCCGGCAGCCATGGAAACCGGTGCCATTGCAGCCGACGTATCGAGTCACCGTGGACCCAACGACGCGCCGATCACCGGACCAGTCCCAGGAGGACATCACGTGCGACCTTCCCTGATTGCCCTTGCAGCCACCACAGTCCTTGCGATCGCCGCATGCAGCGGTACCACGGCGACCACCGCGCCGGCCACGGCTGCTCCGGCCACGGCTGCTCCGGCCACGGCTGCTCCGGCCACGGCTGCTCCGGCCACGGCTGCTCCGGCCACGGCTGCTCCGGCCACGGCGGGGGCAGCGGGTCCCAAGGTCGCCATCAAGAACTTCTCGTTCAACCCTGCCACGATTGACGCGAAGGTGGGCGAGTCGATCACCTGGACCAACGGCGACGACGCCCCCCATACCGTGACCTTCGATGACAGTTCGGTGGGCGGAAGCGGCAACCTGAACAACGGCTCCAACTACGAGCTGGCGATCAGCAAGGCCGGCACCTACGCGTACAAGTGCAAGATTCATCCCAGCATGACGGGAACCGTGAAGGTCTCGTAGGCCTTCCGGGCCTAATCCAGGAGCGCGACGCCCGCGCCCGAACCGCCCGCGATGAACGCCGCGCCGGCCCGCGAAACCCCGGCTCACGCTGTTCGGGGCGGCCGGCATCGCGGGCGCACCCTGGTGCGCGCTCTACGCGGCCGACATGCCACTCGGTGGCCTGATCGTCAGCCACGTCGCCTGGGACGTGTGGATCTTCCTCGTCCAGCCCACGGGGGAAACAGCGCGCATGGACCCGGACGCGCCGCTGCAGGCCGCCGGCTGAGACGCGGCCGACCGCGGCGCGCCGTGCTGCAACCAATCCGGACCGAAGCCGGTTCTGGGGGACGATGAACGAACCACTGGCGGAACGCCTGGCGTCCGATCTCGACGGGTCCTTCGAAACGCTCGTGCGCGAGCACCAGGACCGCCTGTTCGGCCTCGCATTGCGCTACCTGGGCAGCGCGGCCGACGCCGAAGACATGGCCCAGGATGCATTCGTGCGCGCCTACCGGGCGTTGACGAGCTATGAACCGGCCCGCGTGCGCGACCTCGATCTCCGGCCGTGGCTGACCACGATCCTCCTGAACGTGTGCCGGAACCACGTCGCGCGGCCCGCTCGCCGGGCGGCGGTCTCGGCCGTGGTGGTGGACGACAGCGTTGCGCTCGTGGCCGATCGGCGCGGGGAGCCGGAGGCGCAGGTTGACCGCCTGGAGGCAGCGGAGCGCTGGTCCCGCCTCGTCACCGCATTGCCGCCGGCATACCGGGCAGCCGTCCTGCTCCGGCATCTCGACGGGATGTCGTACCAGGAGATGTCGGCGGTCCTGGGGCGACCCGAGGGCACGCTCAAGGCCCAGGTCCACCGCGGCGTCGCCCTTCTTCGTGCAGGTTTCGAGGCAGAAGAACGCGGTCATGCTGCCCGGCCAGCGGAGCACTCCCCCGGCAGCCGCCACTTCCCCGTCCCCACGGTTCGAACACAGGAGGCCATGTCGTGACGAACACCACGTCAACCGGGGCCGCCGGCGAGCATCACGGCGCCGAGGTCGAAGCCGCCATCGCGGGCATCCGAGTCACCGCGCCCGCAACGCTGCTGCTCCGGACGCTCCTCGCGACCGGCCTGGCCGACGCGTACGCCACCATGGACTCCCCGGCGGGTCCCGTGTTCGTCGCCTGGAACACCCGGGGTGTCTCGATGATTGCGCGCGCCGGGAATCCAGGGGCCTTCGAGGAGCAGTTCGAGCGCGAGATCGGACGTCGGCTGGAACGGGTCCAGGCGCTGCCATCCCGACTCGGTCGGGCCGTCGCGCGCCGTCTGGCAGGCGATCGATCCGTGCTCATCGCCGTGGACCTCCGGGGACGATCGCCATTCGAAGAGGCGGTCCTGCGCAAGGCCCTGGAAATCCCCTCCGGCGAGGTCCGCCCGTACGGCTGGATTGCCGCGGAAATCGGCCGCCCGAACGCCGTCCGCGCGGTTGGCACGGCGCTGGGCCGCAACCCCATCCCCCTGCTCATCCCCTGCCATCGCGTCGTTCGCAGCGACGGTCACATCGGCGAGTACTCCATGGGCGGTCCCGACGTGAAACGGCGTGTTCTGACGGCGGAGGGCCTGGACCTGGAGCGCATGGAGGGTCTCGCGCGGCGCGGCGTCCGCTTCGTCGGCTCGGACACGACACGGATCTTCTGCATGCCGACGTGCCGGCACGCGCGACGGATCATGCCGAAGCACCAGGTGACGTTCGGGTCGCTGGCCGAGATCGCCCGGGCCAACTACCGGCCGTGCCACGTCTGCCGGCCCGTCGCTGCTGCGGCCTGAGCGCCGAATAGAGAGCGGCGCGGGGTCAGCCGGCGATCGCCTCGGCAATGACGGTGCGCGCCACGCGGCGCGCGAGGAGCATGACCGTCAGCATGGGGTTCACCCCGATCGCGGTCGGGAACAGCGACGAATCCGCCACGTACAGGCCGCGAATGGTCTGGTTCGCGCTGATCCCGGCGACCGCCCACCGCACCCGGCCCCGGGGATCGCAGACGTGCAGTCCGGCCGGCTCGCCCATCCGGGCCGTGCCCATCTGGTGTGCCGAGAACACGGCCCCCCGGTTCGGACGGAAATCGAATTGCCGCAGGCGCTCGAGATACGCGGAGAAGACGGCCGCCCCATCGCCGCGCTGCCACTGGTGGATCGTGGCGCCGGGGGCAAGGATCGCGTCCGCACCGCCCGCTTCGGCAATCCGCGCCATCTGG
>JANPDJ010000244.1:0-2999 GCA_031431395.1 Chloroflexota bacterium
GGGCGACTTCGACTTCGACTGGACCACGCCCGAGAAATACCTCGCGATCTTCGATCACGGGATCCCCGAGAACGTGGTGCCGATGGCGCCGCACAACGCCATCCGGTTCGCGGCGATGGGCTGGGAGCCTCGCGTGGCGACTGACGCCGAACTCGAGACCATGCGCCGCGCGACGCGGCAATGGATGGAGGCCGGGGCGGTTGGCCTGAACGGCGGCCTCGACTACCAGCCGGGCGCGAACTCCGACACGCGCGAACTCGTCGAATTGGGCAAGGTGGTCGGCGAGTACGGCGGCGTCTACGCAGCGCACATGCGCTACTCCGGGGTGGGCATCCGCGACGCGTTCCGCGAGACGATGCGCGTGAGCACCGAGGCGAAGATCCCGGTCAGCGTTGCCCACTACCAGTACGAGCAGGGCTCGCGCGAGTGGATCGACGAGGCGGAGGCGGCCGGCGAGGCGGATTTCTCGTTCGAGTCGTACATGTACCCCGCGGGCTCGACCCACTTCCTGATGAGCCTGCCGCTGTCCGAGCAGGTGGGCGGTCCCGATGCACTCCAGGAGCGGTTGCGCGACCCCGCGTACCGGGACAAGGTCATCGAGGGACTCCAGCTCGCCACGGACCGGCCGGCCACCACGAAGGCGCGGGCCTGGTTCTCCGAGACGCGGACCGGTCGCTTCATCGGCCAGACGATCCCCGAGGCTGCGGAGAGCCTGGGCATCACGGTGCCCGAGTTCGTCCGCGTCCTCGTGGAAGAAGAGCTGCCCGACGCGCTGCTCGTCTACCACCGCGGCTTTACGGCCGAGGAGTTCGAGCCGACGGTCCGGGCCACGATCTCCCATCCGCGGATGATGGTGGCGAGCGACGGCATCGCGCACAGCGCCCTCCCGCATCCGCGCGGAGCAGGCTGCTTTGCGCGGGTCCTGCGCTACCAGGTGCGCGAGATCGGTGCTGTTTCCCTCGAGCACGCCATCCACAAGATGAGCGGTTTCGTGGCGGAGCGCTATCGCATTCGCGATCGCGGCCTGCTGCGGACGGGGTATGGGGCGGACGTCGTGATCTTCGACGCCGACACGGTGGCGGATCGCGCGACGTGGACGGAACCGCGGCTGGAGCCCGTGGGCATCGATGCGGTCCTAGTGAATGGTCGCGTCGTCGCGGACCACGGACGACTGACCGGCGAGCTGCCCGGACGCGTCCTGCGGCCCCTGCAGCGCGGCGCCTGAAGCGCGCCGCCATCGCGGGCTCGAGCGGCCTTCGAGAGACGGCTCGCTGCTGCGCCGGCGTGCCGCGTGGAACGGCCAGGCTCAACCGGGGCCGTTGTCCACGAGGATCTCGCCTCGCGCGACGTGCGCGGAGTTGAGCGTCCGGCCCAGCCACGGGATCCAGTGCTCCATGGCATAGGTCCGGCCGTGGACGGGCGCGCCATTCACGGTTGCGGAACCGTGGCCCGCTTCGAACAGCACCGACCAGATCCGCTGGCTATCGGGCCGCTGCGGCGCCGGACCGTAGGCGAAGATGGCCTCGCCCAGGTCGTCCCAGCGAGCCTCGATCTCCAGGCCCGGCGCAGAGATCAGGTACCTGACGTGGTCCTGGTCCGTGAGCGCGCTGCGGGTGAACGAGGCCGGGCGGGGCTCGGACGCGAGGTCCACGCGCGAGTACCCCACGGATCGCAGGTTTGCCTGCTGCGCCCTGCCAAGGCTGGGGCTGTCCGTCAGCGTCACGTCAGTGCCGGGTCCGCCCGGCCCGTGATACCGCAGGAGTGCGACGTGCCCGGCGCCCATCTCGCGCGACCACGGGATCACGTACAGGCTGAGATAGAAATGCGGCTCGGCCCCGTTGCCGGCTGACAGCCCCAGCTGGAAGTGGTCCATGAGCAGATCCGGCCGCCCGGGGTCGATCGTCGCGACGCTCAACGTTCATCCTCCTGCATCGGCCCGCGCGGTCTCGCGGCCGATAGTCTAGGAGCGGCGACCCGCCATCGACGCCCCGGGCAATGAGAACATGGGGGCATGCAACCCTTGAGTGACCCGCGAGAGGAACTGGACCCGTGCTGATCTTCGACGGCGACTTCCCGATGGCCCCCCTCGCGATGCAGTTGCGCCGCGACGTGACCCTTCCGCTGGCGGAGTTGCGCCGCCGCGATCGGGACTACGAGAACATCGCGCTGGCTTCGCTGCCGGAAATGCGCAAGGCGGGAATGGCGGTCGCGATCCTCAAGGTCGTCTCGGACATGGAGCGCGAAGGCAAGGTCATCACGGGCGAAAACCAGCCTCATCGGGTCTATGCCATCGGCAAGGGCCAGATCGGCTACTACCACGCGCTGGAGGCAATGGGGGAGCTGCGGATCATCCGGACCCGCCAGGATCTGCGCGAGCACATGGCCCAGTGGGAGGCCGCGCAGCACGATGAAGCAGCGCGCGCGAAGCTGCCCGTCGGGGCGATCCTGGGCCTGGAAGGCGCCGACTCGGTCGTCGAGCCGTCGCAGCTCACCGAATGGTGGAACGACGGTATCCGTCTGATCAGCATCGGCCACTACGGCATGAGCCCGTACGGCGGCGGCACCGGGACCGGGACGGACGTCGGCCTCCTCGAGCGCGGACCCGCCCTGCTTCGTGAGATGGACCGCCTGGGCATGCTCCTGGACATCACGCACACCAGCGACCGGTCTGTGCGCGAGGCGCTCGCGATCTTCAAGGGGCCTCTCCTTGCAACCCACTCCAACGTCCGTGCCCTCTGCCGCGGCGAGCGGCAGTTGCCCGACGACATCATCCAGGCGCTCGTCGATCGCGATGGCGTGATGGGAGCGTCCATGGACACCTGGATGCTCTGGCCAGACGGCGCGCCGGACTGGGGCACGAACAGCTGGCCGAACAACCGCAAGTACTTCCCGCGCTCCGCGGTCACGCTCGACGACCTCGTCAACCACATGGAGTACGTCAACCGGCTGGCCGGGGATGCGCTTCACTCGGGCATCGGGGGCGACACGGACGGCCAGGG
>JANPDJ010000245.1:0-2407 GCA_031431395.1 Chloroflexota bacterium
CCACAAGGTTCACCGCACGCCCCACGGCGAGGTTCGGGAGTTCCGAACGCGCCGGGCCCGTAACGACCACGGTGGCTGTGGCGGTGCCGTCGTCCAGCACGAGGCCCGCTGCTTCCACAGACACGATCAGACCACCCACGCGCACGAGCCGGCCGACGCTCGACGGCAGGTCCACGAGGTCCACGTCGATCGGATCGGCCGTCCCTGCCTCCACGGGTACCAGGCTGCCCGCTCCGGCGGCCGACGTTGCATGCGCTCCACTGGCCGGGGACCGGCCGGGCTTCCCCCGGGCACGTCCAGTGCCACCACTCGCGTCGGCAGCCCCCGGGGCCGCGGCAGTCGCCACCACGTCCGCGCCCAGCCGGGGCAGGATCGCGAACCTGCGGTCACGTGCGGTGGGAAACGGCCGACGCACGATCCCGACGACCGTGACGGCCGAGCCAGGACGCAACCGGTCCGAGGGAATGCCGGCGCCCGCACGCGCATTGACCAGCACGGCAGTGCCCGCGACGACAAGCTCTGCGTTCCACGCCCGACCAGCACGGTGGACGGACGCTACTACGCCGCTCACCTGCACCAGGCGCCACTCGACGGCGGCCGACGGCTGCGCGCGCAGGACCACCGGCCTGGGCCCCTGTTCCGAACCCAGATCCGTCACCACAGATGCCAGGATCCTGGGCGCACCGTACGAGCGCCCGGAAACCCCGAACACGCGCAGCCTGTGTCCTGGCGGGACGATGGTTGCATGGGACGGCAGCCGGACCAGGATCGCGGCCGTGTCGTCCTGGATCACGATGGCCCGGCCAGCCTCGTCCAGCAGGCCCGGGACCGCAGTGACGACGCCCTCGACGGCAACGGAGCCGCCCGAAAGGATGGCTGTGACGATTGCGACCACCGGCGGACCGACCGGGCTGGGCGCGGGTGTCGCGCTCCCGGTTGCCGATGGCAGCGGGGAGGCGGTCGAGGAAGGGGACGGCGACGGGGACGGATTCTGGATCGCCACGATGTCGGCGGCATCGCGAAGCCAGATCCGATACCCGTCGAGGCGTCCAACGGCCGACGCGCGCTGCCCGACCACACCAACGAGGCGGTAGCGCGACTTGCGCACCAGCATGGAGGCCGTGACTCCGCTTGTTCCGTCGGCCTGGACGCGCAGACGCGTTCCACCGGCGAGTTCCACGTCCAGGCTGACATCGCCTCCGGAGCCGGTGGCCGGAGCGGCCAGGACCGTCCCCTCAACGCTGACAACGAGACCCTCGAGGGATTCGTCGAGCGCTCCGGCCAGCACGACCGGAGACGGAACGTCCGTTTCGCCCGTGATGTGCAGCATCCCGGGCTGTGGACGGACCTCCAGTTGTCCGTAGGGCGCGGCCAGGTCCCCGATGACGTCCACCACGTCACCGGGCGCGGGCGGTGTTGCGCCGGCAGGCAGATGGACCGCGAGTCCGCCGGTCGAGTCCTGGATCGAAACGAGCGCCGGCCCAACGCGGCCGGCCTCGGCCGTCGTCACGCCGCGCACGTGGACGCGCGCGCCCGGGGGCAGGGCGCGTGCCGCGCTGATCGCGACGACCGGGGGCTCCGACGGCGACGGTAAGGTCGTGCCGGTGGGCGCAGGACTGCCCGTCGGACTGGGCGGGGCCGGAGTCGCCGATGGGGCCGGCGAACCGGATGGCGTGGTGGTCGGCGACGGCACAGGTGTCGGGCTGGGCGATGTCGTGGGCGACGGGGACGGAAGGCGCACGATGGCATCCCGGGAATCGAGCGCGAAGATGCGGTAACCCGCGCTCCCGGTGCCGCTGCTGTCGCGCTGGCCCAGCGGCCCCGTTGCCCGTACCACCACCCCGCTTGCAAGCCCGGCCGGAGGCGTGCCCACGATGATCCGAACAGGTCCGCTGCCATCGTCGATCGTGAGGCTCGTGCCATCGGCCACGGTCGAGGGAGATCCAACCAGCGGCCCTTCGACGGTCACACGCCGCCCTTCGAGCACCTCGACCGCGTCACCGGTTCGGATCTCCACGGCGGCGGGGAGGGTGTCCTCCCCGAGGTCCACGATGTCGGCCTCCGCCACGCGGAGGATCGCCATCGAGTAACGCTGGTCGAGCGTCCCGGTGACCCTGATCCGCGTGGAACGCAACAGCGGCGTCACGGCCGGCGCATCAAGGTACAGGGCGATCCCACCCGAGGCGTCCTGGACGAACGCCCCGCGACCGCCGTCGAAGGCACCAAGATCGGTTGTCAATGCGCCTTCCACGGTCAGCCGCGTTCCATCGGCAGCGGCGCGGGCGCCAGCCACAGGAGTCACCGTCACGGGCTGGGCGGTGGGCGCGGGGGTCGCCGGATCCGGTGTTGGAGAGGGCGTGGGTGCCGGCGGGCCCGTCGGCGCAGGTGTATCCGTCGGCGCAGGTGT
>JANPDJ010000246.1:0-9420 GCA_031431395.1 Chloroflexota bacterium
CCCCCCACGGCAATCCGCATCGACGCACCCAACGGCACGTATGTCTTCCACTGCCGCGTCCATCCGGCAATGAACGCCACGCTCACCGTCGCATCGCCGGGCGCCGCCGTCGCGTCGCCGGACGACATTGCGGTGGCGGCCGCGCAGCAGGTCAAAGCAGACACAGCGGCCGCGGAAGCAACGATGGCCGCTGCCAACAAGGCCGGACGGGTGAAGCACGCGAACGGCACAAGCACCTGGATCCTGCGGGTAGGCGCCGAGACGCCGGACCACCACGTGGACATCCTCGAGATGCTTCCGTCCACCGTCACCATCGCCCCCGGCGACAAGGTGCTCTGGCGGTCGTCAGGCCGGAACGAGCCACACACGGTGACGTTCCCCAAGGACCTGGGTACGGACACGGTCGCCATCTGCAGAGGCTCCGACGGAAGTGTTGTCGAGTGCCAGGGACCACCCGATGAATTGCTCTTCGGGGGCGGCAACGCTGTGAGGAACATCACGTCGCCCACCACGGAATCCGATTCGGGGCTTGTCATGCCGGCGGTCACCTCCATCGGGTATGGCGTCAGCCCGTCCGCGGCTCTTACCTCGTGGCGCGTCTCGTTCAAGGGCGCGGAAGCCGGCACGTACACGTACGTCTGCCAGATCCACGACGGCATGAATGGCGAGATCGTCGTCGCGGGTTCCTGAGCGGGGTCTCAATCCTGAGCGGGGCCGCCGCGGGGAACACCCGCGGCGGAACACCCGAAGGGGGCTGCCGAAGGGCAGCCCCCTTCGGATTCCCTTGGTCCGGATCAACCGAGGGTATCTGTCTGACGCTGATTGAGGTGGCCATCGGTCGATGGCTCGGCAGTTCTGAACTACAGGTTCACGACCGAGCCGCAACCACACGTTCATGGCGCTTCGGGAGGCCCGAAAAACAAGCAGGAGTTGCGAAACCGACCACCTGGGGTGTCGCGCCGGGCCTTCGGCGCGTGCCTTGTCAACTTGGGCTTCGTTTCCGCCCCAGGAGGGCGTGCCCCATCCGGGCCGATTCCCTGAGCAGTGGTCAGTCGCGGCTGCCGCGCGGCACCCACGACGCGAAGTAGTCGGGCGACCACCGCCGCGCCAGCAGGAACTGCTTCGACGAGTACGCCCCGTGCGGAGGCAGCACCTCGGTCTCCATCCACGCCTCAGCCCCCTCGAGCGTGGGGAACTCGATGATCCACGCACGGTGCCACTCAGAGGGTCGGGCAATCGCCTGGAATGCCTCGATCCGGATCATCCGGTGGTCCCGCGCAACCTTCTGCATCCAGCGCACGTGCTCGTCGTCGCCGCGCAGCTCGGGCCCGGCCGCCTCGTAGCCGGGGCGCCCACGCCCGAACAGCAGGACGACGACCGACGATCGATCCGCGCCAAGCTCCGGCCGGTGATGCGGGTCGCCCGGTCTGGGGGCCTCCGCGGGCCGCGGGAACGTGGGCCACGTCCGGAGATTCTCCACGGCCCAGGACCGGGCCAGGTGGTACTCGTAGAAGCCGTAGAGGCCGTAGGGCGGCGCGATTTCTGCCTCGATCCAGGCTTCCGCGCCGGCAAGCGTCGGGAACTCGATCACCCAGAACCGTTGCCAGTCGTGCTGTTGGCCCATCAGGCGGTAGCCCTCGAGGCGCCTCATCCGGTGCTGCTCGGCCACGGAGAGCATCAGGTCGATGTGGTGCTGCTCCGCCGCGAGGCGTTCCTTTTCGGAAAGCAGATACCAGGACGGCAGCCGGCCGCCTTTGAAGAGGACGAAGACCGAACCATCTCCGCGCGCGGGCGCCGGCACGTCCGTCGCCGGCTGGCTGGCGGGCAACCCGGCGCCGGACCCGGCCGCCCGCTCTGCGCCTGTGCCGCCGCTCACAGGTCGCCGCCCCCGAAGCGCGCCCGCACCTCGTCCTTTCGGGCCATCGCCGTCGCGTGCACCTGGTGGATGGAGCGATCCAGGGTGTCCTGGGTGGCCGTGGAGCCCGGTACCTGGTGCTCGAAGTACACGTTGTCCGCCGCGTCCACGCCGAAGTACCCGAACCGGCCGTCTTCCGTCCACTCGGCCAGCTGTCGCAGCAGGTCCTGGCTCATCGGAACGGCACCCGCGAGGTAGGAGCGGTTCGCCACGATGGTGTCCGTGGAACCCCACGGCGCGAGCGTGGTCGTTGCCGTCGTGCCGTCCACCTCGTACACGTACCCGATCGCGTGGATTCGCTCTCTGAGCGCCGGGAAGATCGCTTCCAGCGGCCCCCGCAGCCGTTCGTAGGCTTCGCGCTGGCTCTGGCTCTCGAACGGCATGACGGGCACGGGATCTCCTCTCAGTAGGGTGCTGCTCCCGCCCAGGGCAGGCCGGGATCCGTTGTGGCGCCGGACGACCGAAGCCTTGTCCCGGTCGAAAGGAACCGGTACAGGCGACTGCCCGCAGCGCCGACGTTGTACAGGACGACGATATCGCCCCGGCCGTCGCCGTCCACGTCCGCGGACGCAAGCCGGCTGGCCCGCCAGCGGAATGAGCCGGTACTGGTCCACAGGATTCGCTGGATGAACGCGCTGCCGGCGGACATCAGGCCCAGCATCTGGCTCCCGGCGAGCCCGACGGCCCGGTCCACAACGACATCCGGGCGGCCGTCACTGTTGATATCGGCCAGCACGGTCTTCGCGCCCGCCGCGGGGAGATCAGGAATGTCGAGCCAGGTCTCGGGCGCCGACCCATTCGCGGACCCGGTCCGCAGCACGGCGTACCGAAGGCCGGCCGCCGGCACCGGTTGGCGGGTCATGTCCATCTGGATCACCAGGTCCGCCCGGCCGCTGCCGTCCACGTCCCCCGCGAAGACCGTCGTGCCGTTCAGTTCGAGCGGTCCGGACCAGGCAGGGGTGGCCGGTCCCAGCGCGGAGCCCGTGCCGGCGAGCAGCCACAGCGTGGCGCCCGGGACGAGGCCGGGCGGTGTGACCGGCCCGCCGGGTGCCGGCGTAGGGGCGGGCGAGGGCGGGGCGGAAGAGGTGGAACCAGGAGTCGCGCTGGGAACGGCGCCCGTCACCGGTGCCCCGATCACCGCCGTGGCGATCGGCGTGGCGGATGGGATGGGCGTGGGATCCGGCGTCGGGGTGGGAAGCGGGTTCGGGACAGGCACCGGGACCAGGGCGCCGGCCACCAGGAGACCGGCATCAGCCAGGCCGTCACCGGTGAAGTCACCCGCAACGAAGCGCACAAGGGCTCCGGGCTCGATCGGGACGGCGGCGCCGAGGCTGTCCCACCAGAGTTGCGGCAGCCCGAACGCATCGCCCGTGGAGGCCGCCACCCACACCTGGTACTGGCTGTCGCCGACACGCTGGAGGATGAGCATGTCGTCCAGGTGATCCCCGGTCACCTCGGCCAGTTGCCGGAACACGGTCTGTGCCGGCGCGATCGGCAGCGCGACGGGCACGCCCAGGATGGCCGCCACGGACGTCGCAGGGGCCTCGACCCGGCCTGATGCGTAGAGCCGCACGTTCGTCAATTCCCCGCCCGGCGTCACCACCACCACGTCCCCCAGCCCGTCGCCGGTGCTGTCGCCGACGCCGGGTAGAACGATCTCGACCGGATCGAGATAGCGGTGGAGGAGCTGGTCGACGGTCATGCCGGCCTTCGCGCAGGCGTACAGCGACTTCTGGTAGAGGATGCGGCCGTCCGCGTCGGCCGCGCATTCTGCGACCGTGCCGGTGCGGTATCCGGCGGGGAAGAGGCGCCCATCCTTGCGGAGGCTGATGCTCCAGGTGGAGTCCACCGCGTCGATCTGCGACTGCGCGGGCGTGCGCGTCTCGGGCTTGTAGATCTGGTCGGTCGTGGTGTCCACGACGTCGTAGCACGAACCGTCCGCCGCGGACTTGCCGCGCCACACGATGGTCCAGTACCACGAGTACTGCTTGACGGCGATCGCGCCCACGCGGACGGCGCTGGTGGGACCGGGTGACCACTCCGCCGCGATCACCGTGTAGACGTACGCGCGAAACGGGACGACCTGGACGGTGCCGCTGGCGGGGCCGCTCGTCCGGAGGACGCGAATGGTCTCCGGCGGTACGGCGTTGCTGGCCCAGCCGGTGCAGGTGGCCGCGGCGACGGCAGGGGTCACGACCGTGGTCGTGCCGGACCAGAGGTACGCCGCAACCAGGGCCAGTCCGGAAACCAACCGCAGAAGGCGGACACGCGGTGGGCGCTGCCGGCCGCGCGCCGAGAGGCGCACCCGATCGAGGAGCATCGCCGGGACTATCGCACGACCGCAGCCAGGCTGGCAACCCGCCGAAGGTCCCGCGTGCGTGCCAGGCGCGCCGCGTGCGTGCCGGGCGCGCTGCGTGCGTGCCGCGAAGCCCGGACCTGCGCCGTCCAAGAGGTGCACGCGCTCTCCCGGCTGCCCCCGTACCCGGGTACCATTCGCCGGTACTTCCCTACCTCCAATTGATCAGGTGGTGCCCATGAAGGTCGGTGTCGCCAAGGAGACTGCGCCCGGAGAGCGGCGCGTCGCCCTGGTACCCGAGGTGCTCGGAAAGCTGAAGACTGCCGGGCTCGACATCCTCGTCGAGCGCGGTGCCGGCTCCGGCGCGTCGATCCCGGACCAGTCGTACACGGACGCAGGCGCATCGGTCGTGTCGACGGACGATCTGTACGCCCAGTCGGACGTGATCCTGCGGGTCGCGAAGCCGTCGGAGGCGGAGATCGCCCGGACGCGTTCCGGCCAGGTCGTGGTAGGGCTGCTGCAGCCGCTCATCGACCCGAAGACCGCCGCGGCGCTGGCGGCTCGCGGAGCGACGGCGATCTCGCTGGACGCGCTGCCGCGAACCCTCAGCCGGGCCCAGACGATGGACGCTCTTTCCTCGCAGGCCAACGTCGGCGGCTACAAGGCGGTGCTCATCGCCGCCAACGCGTATGGCCGCTACTTCCCGCTGCTGACCACGGCAGCCGGCACGGCCAAGCCCGCGAACCTGCTGATCCTGGGCATCGGCGTGGCCGGCCTGCAGGCAATCGGGACCGCCCGGCGTCTCGGTGCGGTCGTGAAGGCCTACGACGTCCGACCCGAGACGAAGGAACAGGCCGAGTCCCTCGGCGCCACCTTCGTGGTGCTGAAGACGGCCATCGACGCGACCGGCGCCGGCGGCTATGCCCGCCAGCTGACGCCCGAAGAGCAGGCGGCCCAGCAGGCCGAGCTCAACGGCGTCATCGCCGGGATGGATGTCGTCATCACCACGGCCCAGGTCCCGGGGCGCAAGCCGCCGGTCCTCGTGACGGCCGCCGCGGTGAACGCGATGAAGTCGGGCTCCGTGATCGTGGATATGGCGGCCAGCGTGCTGGGCGGCAACGTCGAGCTGTCGAAGGCTGGCGAAACCATCGTGACGGACAACGGCGTGACGATCATCGCCCCGGACAACCTGCCGGCCACGATGCCGGCCGGCTCGTCTGCCTTCTACGCCCGGAACATCACGGCGCTCCTGCTGAACTTCGTGAAGGACGGCGCCTTCACGATCGATTTCAAGGACGAGATCGCGGCGTCAACGGTGATCACCCACGGGGGGGCCGTCGTCCAGCCCGCGACGAAGAAACTGCTCGAGCCGCCCGCGCCCGCCGCGGCTCCCGCGGGAGGTGCATAAGGCATGAACGAGCCGCTGCTCAACGCCCTGACGGTCTTCGTGCTGGCGATCCTCGTCGGCTTCGAGGTGATCGCGAAGGTGCCGGCCACCCTGCACACGCCGCTGATGTCGGGCGCGAACTCCATCCACGGGATCGTGCTCGTCGGGGCGATGCTCATCGCCGCCGGCGCCGACAACCCGCTGAGCCAGGTCCTCAGCCTGGTCGCGGTCGCGTTCGCCGCCATGAACGTCGTCGGCGGATACGTCGTGACGGACCGGATGCTGCAGATGTTCAAGCGCCGGGCGACGCCCGCGGAGGTCAAGGCGGCCGCCGCGAAGGCAGCGGCCGCAACGGGCGCCACACCCGGCGCCGGCACCGGAACGGGAGCCTGACGCCGCCATGGACCAGGCAACACTCGAAACGATCATCCGCCTCGTCTGGCTGATGGGCGCCTCCGCGTTCGTCCTCGGCCTGCACCAGATGAACTCGCCGGCCACCGCTCGCCGGGGTAACCAGGTTTCGGCCGGCGGAATGGCCCTGGCCGTCCTCGGGACTGCCGTCCTCATCGCCACCCGCGGGGGCGTCCAGAGCCTGGGCTGGCCCATCATCGTCGTTGGCGTGATCATCGGCGGAGGCCTGGGCCTCTACACCGCGCGCACCGTGAAGATGACGGCGATGCCGCAGCTGGTGTCGCTGTTCAATGCCGTTGGCGGCGGCGCGGCCGCCCTCATCGGCATCGACGACTACATCCGCATCGCCGGTCTCGGCGGGGGGATCCCGGTCGAGACCACGATCGCCACCGTCCTCGACGTCATCATTGGCTGCATCACGTTCACCGGTTCGGTCATCGCCTCCGGCAAGCTCCAGGGCCTCGTCCCCGGCCGGCCCATCCGCATCCCCGGCGGGCAGCTCGTGACGTTCGCCGTGGCGGCGGCCGCAGTCGTGGGTGCGGGCTACCTGGTCTTCGTTGGAGCCAGCGTTCCTGTCCTGTTCCTGATCATCGCCGTGTCCCTGGTGTTCGGGATCACGATGGTGCTGCCGATCGGCGGCGCGGACATGCCGGTCGTCATCTCGCTCCTCAACTCGTTCACCGGCACGGCCGTTGCCATGGCCGGCTTCGTGATCGACAACCCCGTCCTGATCATCGCGGGCGCGCTCGTCGGGGCCTCCGGCGCCATCCTGACCAAGCTGATGGCGGACGCGATGAACCGCTCCGTCCTGAACATCATCGCCGGCGGGTTCGGCACGGGCGATGCAGCCGCCGGGGCCGCGGGTCCTGCCGGTGGGCCGGGCGGGTCTGCGCGGGAGATCTCGGCCGACGATGTCGCCATCCAGCTCGCGTACGCCTCGCGCGTGATCATCGTGCCGGGCTACGGGCTGGCCGTCGCGCAGGCGCAGCACGCCGTCCGTGAACTGGCGGAGCTTCTCGAGTCCCGCGGAGTCAACGTGGAATACGCCATCCATCCCGTGGCCGGGCGCATGCCGGGCCACATGAACGTGCTGCTGGCGGAGGCCAACGTGCCGTACCCGCAGCTGAAGGAGATGGACGACATCAACCCCGAGTTCACCCAGGCGGACGTGGCGCTCGTCGTGGGCGCCAACGACGTCACGAACCCGGCCGCGCGCTCCAACCCCGCCTCGCCCATCTACGGCATGCCCATCCTGAATGTCGATCAGGCCAAGAGCATCGTCGTGATCAAGCGCTCCATGCGCCCGGGCTACGCCGGCATCGACAACGAGCTGTACCTCAACCCCAAGACCGGGATGCTCTTCGCGGACGCGAAGGAGGGCCTCGCCAGCCTCGTCGCAGCGGTCAAGGCCGTCTGACCTCGGGCCTGCGGCGTCGACGCGCGCTACTCCACGGAGCGTGAGGTCTCGATGATCTCGACGTCGGGCAGTTCGTCGATCGCGGTGACGACCACCGAGGGCGAGAGCCCGGGCGGCATGCGGAGCTCCAGCTCCACGTCATAGCGGTCCGTCGCCGCTCGTTGCGTCTGGATCCCTTCGATCCCCACGAGCCGGTGATCGAGAACGTGGGAGATCCGGCCCAGCGTGTCGAGTTGCCGCATCACGAGCCGGACGCGAAAGGCCTGGCTGCCGCGACGCCTGATGGCCAGCGACACTCGATGCAGCGGCCAGAGCGACACGAGCACCAAACCGGTTCCCACAGCGGCGAGCACGTACTGACCGGTGCCCACGCCGATGCCGACGGCCGAGGTCGCCCAGAGGCTGGCCGCCGTCGTCAATCCCCGGATCGACGTTCCGTACTTGAGGATGGCTCCGGCGCCCAGGAACCCCATGCCGGTCACGATCTGGGCGGCCAGGCGAGACGGATCCACCGGGGCACTGCCCGCCGGGCCGTTCACGAAGCCGTAGATCGACAGTTCCGTGAACAGTGCACAGCCAACCCCGACGAGGAGGTGGGTGCGCATCCCGGCTGCGTGCTCGTGGATCTCGCGTTCGACGCCGATGAGGCCGCCAAGCAGGGCGGCGACGAGCAGTCGCAGCGACAACTCGGCCTGGAGGGCAACGTCCATGGCCGCAGTCTATCCGGAGCTCGTGCGACGGCCGGCCCCAGGGCCTCGGCCCAGGATCGTTCGCGGCCGGAGGCTATTCGGCGGCCGGCGCCCCTCCTATCTCGCGGACGCGGCCGGCGACCCCCCGAACAGCGCGTCCGCGCCGGCCCGCTGCGACCAGAGCGCCCACCCGTGGATCGCGAGCGAGATCAGCAGGAACACACCCATCGTGGGCGCCCCGATGCGCTTGATCTCCGCGGAATTCGCGATCAGGCCGAGGACGAACGCGACCAGCCCCAGGTTGATCCCCCAGAACGTGATCAGAGCCGCCACTCGCGCACGTGTCGCGATCCCGGCGAACGAACCCAGCAATCCCAGCGCCACGTTCGTCATGACGCCGACGAACACCGAGTGGTCGCTGGCGACAAGGATGTTCGTGCTGATCTTCGACGCGTCACCATTCGCCGCGATGTACGCGGCGATGAGGTACATGAAGATCCCCATCGCGACCAGCACCCAGATCGCCGCGGCGGCGAGATGCCGGGACGCGCTCGCGCCCGCCCAGTCGATCCGGACGGCCTTCGGCACGACGCGCACAACGAACAGGATCACGGCCACCAGCTGCGTGAGCAGGTAGATGCCGCCGGCCGCCTGCCCTGCGCCGACCAGCAACCCCACCGACAGGACGAGGCCGCCGGCGAAGAGCGCGCCCAGCTGGACCACGCCACCCCGCGTGAGGCCGGCGGTCGCTCCCGTCCGCCACTCGATGAGTCCCATCGACACGAGAACGAGATACCCGAAGACCATCGCCGCGGCATGCGCGCCCACGCTGTCGCCGCTCAGCCAGCTCTGCCCAAGGGCAAACTGGATCTGCAGGACCACGCCGATGACGGCGCCGTAGGTGAACGTGGAGAGACCGAGGGTCATCGCCAGCCGCGGCAGCGTTCGCTCCCCGGCGAGATACGTCCGCCAGAGCCAGGCGAAGAGCCAGCCGATCGCGACCAGGAGCGCCGTGCCCATGACGGCCCGTGCCGCGAAGCTGCCCGTGTAGAACGCGGCGACGTACAGCGGTACGAGCACGGCGAGAGCCATCGCCAGCCGGGAGTCGGCGGCCCGGAACAGCACGAACGCGGTGGCGACGACGCCCAGCGTGATCCAGCCGATCGTGCCCGAATGGACATGCGTCAGCAGCTGGTTATGGTCGAACTCCACCACGTCGGCGCCATTGAGGATGCCGATCGCGATGGTGATGACGAACATCGCCATCGCCACCAGGTAGATCCTCCACGCGGACGTCATCCACGA
>JANPDJ010000247.1:0-21728 GCA_031431395.1 Chloroflexota bacterium
GCGGCGGGCGGCGTGGCGGTCGGGGCCTGCCGGGTGGATCCGGCCTGCAGCGCCGTCAGGGCGCCGGCGATGAGGAGCCCGGCCAGCAGCAATCCGGCAAGCCCCACCGCGCTGACGAGGGGAACGCGCCGCCGGCCGATCGCCAAGGGCGTCGCGGTGGACATTCGGACCGCCGTCGCGGCAGCCGAGCCGATCTTCGTCCTGGGCGAGCCACCCGACGTCGCGTCCGACCCCGCCGGATCATCGCCTGGCGGCGCAACGCCAACCAAGGGAACCCGGGCCGTGTCCTCGATCGGCGACCAGATGCTGCCGGATGCGACAGGCGCCACCGGAGGCACCGAAGCCGGGCGCGCGGTCTCCGTCATACCGGCCGCCGTCCGGCCACGAGGCCTGGCCCGCCGGCCAGGCGTGGCCGCCCGCTCCGTGGCAGCCTCGGGAGCGACCTCGACGATCGGGGCCGGAGTCACCTCGGGCCGCCACCGCGCGACGGGCTCCGGCCGTGGCAGTGAGTCGCCGGAGAGTGCTGCTGCGGTAACGGCAGGCAGATCGGCGGAGGCAACATCACGGTTCTCCAGCCATCGCTCGAGGAAGGCCGCCATCCGGCCGGCGCTGCGCGGCCGCCGTTCCGGGTCAAGCTGCAGGGCCGTGCGCGCAAGGCCAGCAAGTTCCGCCGACGCGCTGAGGATCTGCGGGGCGCCCTGCCGCTGCTGCGCCATCATCGCGGCCGGCGTCGCGGCGGGAAAGGGCGGGCGCGCAACGAGCATCTCGTACAGGAGCGATCCAAGCCCGAACACATCCGTGGCCCGATCCGCGGCACCGTCGGCCAGCTGTTCCGGGGCGAGGTACCGTCGAGCACCCATGATCGTGCCTGGCAGCGCCCGGCTGGATTCACGCTCGTCGAGGGCGCGGGCGATCCCGAAATCCACGACCCGGGCACGCCCGTCGGGCGAGAGCAGGACGTTGGCCGGTTTCACGTCGCGATGGACGAGGCCCCGGTCGTGCGCTGCCTGCAGGGCGTGAGCCACCTGTGCCGTGATCGACGCCGCCGCGGCCTCCGGCAGGCGGCCCCGCTTCGCCAGGATGTCGGAGAGCGGTTCGCCGTCCACCAGCTCGAGCACGATCGCGGCCTGGTGGGCGTCCACGACGATGTCGTACACAGTCAGGATCCCGGGATGCGCGAGGTTGGCGACCGTGCGTGCTTCGGCTGCAAAGCGAGCGCGCGAGCGCTCGTCGGGCAGCAGCTCACGGTGGAGCAGCTTGACGGCCACCGCACGATCCTGCTGTTCGTCCTGGGCCCGCCAAACCTCCGCCGTGCCGCCCTGTCCAAGCCGCTCCCGGAGCCGGTAGCGGCCGAAGATGAGCACGCCTGAGGCAGGTGCGACCGACGACGTGGCCAGAGCCGCGTCGCGCGTTCGACCTTGACCTGGTGAGGAGGCCATCGCCACCAGTATCGTTGCTTCACCAAATGCCTGGGTGCAAGACCGGGAATCTGAGGGTCGAAACACCTCGGCGTGCCCCGGACCGGCCCTCACCGCACCGTCTGCAGCCGGCGCCAGTGCCCCTGTCGCGCGAAACGGCGTCGATCGGCTATCCTGCGCTCGCGACGCCACGGAGTCGCGGCACCAGCCGCGCCCCGTCGCAACGAACGAGACCCGCTGGGCAGTCCCAACGGGCATGGAGCGGGTACTTGCCATTTGACCAGCTCGGCCTCTCGGCCGAGATCCTGCGAGCCGTCGCAGATGAGGGGTACACCACCCCTACCCCCGTCCAGGAAGAAGCGATCCCGCTGGTCCTCGCGGGGCGCGACCTGCTTGCGGCCGCGCAGACCGGAACCGGCAAGACCGCCGCGTTCGTCCTGCCGATCCTCCAGTTGCTCAAGGCCAACGCGAACACGTCCTTTTCACCTGCGCGACACCCGGTTCGCGCGCTGATCCTCACGCCCACCCGCGAACTCGCCATGCAGGTCAGCGACAGCGTGCGCGCGTATGGGCGCCATCTGCCGCTGCGGTCCGGCGTCGTGTACGGCGGAGTGCCGGTGGACCCCCAGGCCAAGGAACTGCTCCGCGGCCTGGAGATCCTGGTGGCCACACCGGGCCGGTTGCTCGACCACATCGGCCAGCGGAGCGTGTCGCTCGGCCAGGTGGAGTTCCTCGTACTCGACGAAGCGGACCGGATGCTCGACATGGGCTTCCTGCCTGACATCCGCAAGATCGTGGACCTGCTGCCCCGCAAGCGGCAGGGCCTGCTCTTCTCGGCGACCTTCCCGGAGGAGATCCGCCGCCTGGCCGAGACGCTGCTCGACAACCCCGCCACCGTGGAAGTCGCACCGCGCAACACGCCCATCGATCTCGTCCGGCAGCTCATCTACCCGGTGGATCGCGACCGAAAGCGGGCCTTGCTCGCCCACCTGATCCGCAGCAACGACTGGCACCAGGTCCTGGTCTTCACGCGGACCAAGATCGCCGCATCCCGGCTGGCCAGCGACCTCGCGCGCGACGGGGTGGAGGCAGTCGCGATTCACAGCGACCGGACCCAGGGGGAGCGAACCCGGGCGCTCGAGGCATTCCGGGCGGGCGAGGTCCGGGTGCTCGTAGCGACGGACGTGGCGGCCCGCGGTCTCGACATCGAGGATCTGCCCTACGTCGTGAACTTTGAGCTGCCCACCGTGCCCGAGGCGTACATCCACCGGATCGGCCGGACGGGACGTGCGGGCACAACCGGCGAGGCGATCTCCCTGGTCTGCATCGACGAGGTGGACCTGCTGCGCGCCATCCAGCGCATGCTGAAGCGCGCGATCCCGTGGAAAGTGGAAGAAGGCTTCATCCCCGACCGCAACGCGGAACCGCAGCCCATCCGGGGCGTCTTCCCAAGCTCGGAGCGCGGCAGCGGACCGCGCCGGCCCAAGCGCCATCTGGCGGCCGTCGGCTAGCGGATTCGCGCCTCACGGCCCGCGCCCGGCCGTGGTCAGGGAATCTTCGCAAGGGACCGCCCGTAGCGGTCCTCGTCCACGACTGGCAGGTTGCCGAAGTCGCCCATCGGCCCGCGCTTCTCACGGCCGTCGGGCCGCCAGCCCCGGCCTTCGTAGAACCGGCACGCCTCACGGTTCCCGCGCATGACCCAGAGGGTCGCCCGCGCAAACCCGGCTTCCGCAAGGTCCGCCTCCGCAGCCTCGAGGAGTAGCCGGCCGATCCCCCGGCCGTGCAGTCCCGGCTCGACGTGGATCGCATGGATCTCACCGACGTCGGGCGTGGCGTCACCGTCGTGTGCCGGCCCGCTGAAGACCAGCCCCACGATCCGGCCGGCAAGCACCGCAAACCAGGTGTTTTCCCGCGGTTCTGGGCCGCCCAGGATCCGGGTCCACAGCCGCACGCGCTCCTCGGTCGTCAGGAGGAGGCGCTCCTCCTCTGACAGCAGCGGGCCGTACGTGACACGCCAGGACCAGGCGTGGAGCTCGCCGGCAGCCTGCACGTCTGCCCCGACCGGGCGGCGGAGCGACACGGGAGCAGGGACGGCGGACATGGAACGAGCGTAGCCGACGGCGGACGTGGCCGGGGCGATTCCGCTGCCGACGGCGGTCCCGCGGCCGACGGCGGTCCCGCGGCCGCGGGTCGGGCCTTCAGTTCACCGCGACCTGCGCGGCCTCCAGCGAGGGTGTGGGCGTAGGCGACGGCGAAGGCGGCACCGGCGGGGGCAGGACCACGGCCGCCAACGCGTTGACGATGGCCGTGGCGTTGCCGCGATCCGTGTTCAGGACCACGGCCAGCGAGATCCCCTCGACAGTCAGGTAGCGGATCGCCGCCCGGGCGCCCAGCAGGCGGCCGTTGTGGCCGTAGGCGAGACGTCCGTCCATCGTGAACTGCTCGGCACCCAGGCCGTACGCGACAGGGGAACGCAGCAGGACTGAACCGCTCACGTCCAGCATCGCGCCCGTACCGGCAGGCCCCAGAACGCTGCCGCCGTACAGGGCTCGTGCCCACACGGCGAGGTCGCGAGCGCTGCTCGCGACGTCACCCGCAGCGTTCGCGGCCGTCGTCAGCGAGCGGAACGGCGAGATACCGGTGCCGTCCCAGAGCGGGGTGGGCTTCGCGCTGCGGAAGGCGCTCGTGAACCGGTAGCTGTGCACGATGGGATACGGTGCGGCTTCCTTGCCCTGGACGAACGTCGAGATCAGGTGAAGCGGCTCGAAGAACCGGCGGCGCAGGAGTGTCGCGTAGTCCTCGCCGGTGACAGCCTCCGCCAGCTGGCCCAGCAGGACGTAGTTGGTGTTCGAGTAGGACCACGCCGTTCCTGGCTCGAACAGCGGTTCCTTGACGTAGGCGAGCGACCGGGCGCGGGTCCAGGCACACGTCCGGCATCCGAGGATGGCGCCGTCGATGCGGACGTTCGAGAAGAAGTCGTAGACGCCGCTCGTGTGTGACAGCAACTGCCGGATCGTGATGCGCGGATCGACGGCCGCGGCAGGCAGGTACGCGACGAGCAGATCGTCGAGCCCGAACCGGCCCTCCTGGGCCAGCCCGATGATGAGCGCGGCCACGAACGTCTTGGTGACGCTCGCGACGGGGAAGGGCGTGGCGTTCCTCACGGGTATGCGCGCCGCGTAGTCCTGGAAACCTGCATGAGCGCGCCACGAGCGACCGTCGGGAAAGATCATCGTGGCCTCGATGCCCGGGATGCCGTAGGCGACCCGCAATTCCCCGAGGCGTTTCGTCAGGGCGGCGGACAGCTCCGGCGTGAGGGTTCCGGTCCACGGCGGAGGCGTGGGGGTTGGGGGGGCAGCCGCCCGAGTAGCCAGCGCGCTCGCCGGCGCGCTGGCTACCGCGGAGAGCAGCGCCAGGGCGACGAACGCCTTCTGCGCACGGGCAGGACCCCACGTCCTGCGGTCGCGACGGGGGGCGGTGGGCGTCAGCAGGACCTGCTGCGCGGCGGGCGGGAGCCGGAGCACCGACCGACTCTACCAGCCGGCACTGCGTGCGTCCTTCGGCCAGGGGTCCCAGCCCTGCCGGTTCGGGCATACCATCAACGCTCCGTGAGAACCTCGCCCGGCGACCCGCACACCCCACCCCCGGGCACCTCGACGGCCCGCCAGGGGGCCCCGACGCGATTCGGCGGCCTCACGCGCGGAATCACGCGCAACGTGGTGGCGCTGGGCCTGGTCAGCCTCCTCACGGACATCTCCAGCGAGATGCTCGTCTATCTGATCCCGCTGTTCCTCGCCAATGTGCTGGCGGCATCGCCGTCGGTCATCGGCCTGATCGAGGGCCTCGCGGAGAGCGTGGCTTCCCTGCTGCGCCTCGTCAGCGGGGCGATCTCCGACCGGATCGGGCGTCGCAAGCTCCTGGTCGGGATCGGCTATGGATCGTCCGTGGCCGGGAAGGCGCTGTTCCTCGTCGCGACTGTATGGCCCGTGGTGCTCCTTGCGCGGCTCGGCGATCGCATCGGCAAGGGAATCCGGACAGCGCCGCGCGATGCCCTGATCACCGATTCGACCTTCAGCGACACCCGCGGACGCGCGTTCGGGTTTCACCGCGCGATGGACACGACCGGTGCGGTCCTGGGCGTGCTGGCGGCCGCCGCGGTCGTGTGGATTGTCCAGGGCGACCTGACCCGCCTCACGCAGGGGACGTTCAACGACCTGGTGCTGCTGGCGCTCGTGCCGGGCGTCCTGGCAGTCGTCACGATCATCGTCGGCGTCCGCGACGTCCACGAAGCCGAGATGCTGGCGCCTGCCGCGCGCCTCCGTGATGCCGCGCGGCAGGCGCGCGCGACGGGCCGGGCGGAACGTCTCCGGGGCATGGTTTCGGGACTGCCCCGCCCGTACTGGCTCTTCGTGCTCGCGACGCTCCTGTTCACGCTGGGCAACTCCAGCGACGCGTTCCTCGCGCTCCGCACGCAACAACTGGGCGTCACCGTCCGGGACCTCCTGCTGATGATCGTGGCCTTCAACATCACGACCGCGGTGATTGCCTGGCCAGTAGGTGCGCTGTCGGACAGGATCGGGCGGCGCGCGCTGATCGGCGTGGGCTGGTCCGTCTATGCGATCACCTATGCCGCGTTCGCGATGGCCGGTTCGGCCACGCCGGTGGTGGCGATCTGGCTGGCGTACGGCATCTATTACGGCGTGAACGACGCGGTGGGCAAGGCACTCGTGGCAGACCTCGCACCGGCCGAACGGCGCGCGACGGCGTTCGGGATCATCAACGCCGTGGTGGGGTTCGCGCTGCTGCCGGCATCGCTGCTGGCGGGCGTGCTCTGGGACGCGATCTCGCCATCGGCACCGTTCTGGTTCGGGGCGGCGTGCGCGGCGGCAGCGACCGTGCTTCTGGTGGTCGGCGTGCGACCGCCCGTCAATCAGCGCCTGCGGCCCGCATCCTCCTGATCGTTCGCCTCGCCGGACGAGTCGCCCGCCGGGGCCGCGACGGCTTCCAGGCCGGGAGGGGCCATCAACGGCTGGCCGAAGCCCTCGAGGTCATGCTCGCCGTCCTCGTGGTGCCCGACGGGCGCCCGGTCGCCGATCCACTGGCTGGGCGGTGAGACCCAGAGCTCTGCCAGGAGGTTGAGTCGGGCTGCGTAATGCGAGCGTCGCGCGGCGAAGTTGCGCCACGCCCGATCGGCCCCAACGAGCGCGTACCCGGCGGCAGCCAGTCGCTGGCGGGCCTCCTCGAATTCCTGCTGCTCGATGCCCGCGCCGGGCTCGTTCCGAAAGCCGAACGCACCGGCGACGTCCTCCACGAGGTGCTCGCCCATGGCGGACATCAGCTCGGCGTGACCACGCGGGACGCCGTCCACGGTGGTCAGGACGAGCGTCGCGGCGTCGAGCATCGCGCCGATCGAGCCCACCCAGGATTCGTTGTCGTGGCTGGAGCGGAAGAACCCGAGGATTGGGTACGCGACGTGGCTGTCGAGCACTTCGGCCGCCCAGATCTCCCAGGTTGCGAAGAGGTCCGGCAGTTCGTCCACAAGGCCCAGCCGCGCATACGCCTCCAGCAGTCCGACGCCGGAGGGTGGCGCACCGGCACGTGAATCCAGCGTCACCACCTGCACTTCGCGCCGCTGGAATGCGCCGTACAGGGAGAAGAGGTACGTGATGACCAGTGCCACGATCCCCAGGCCCGTCCCGGCCGCCACAAGAGCGATCAGGCGGGCGCCGGTCCCGACGGGCACGAAGTCGCCGAAGCCAATCGTCAGCAGAGCCGTCCCTGCTGCGTAGATGGACTCTCCGAGGCCGGCCGGCTCAGGGCGCAGCTGCCCGTGCAGCGCGTGAACAAGGAGGCCGAACCCGAGCAGGAGCGTGAGCACCCAGACCACGAGCATGACGATGACCATCGCGGGCGCGAAGACGCCGAGGATGCCCTCCCGCCGGCCGGGATTGGACGAACGGAGCGCCACGGCCCGGGTCATGCGCCAGGAAAGCCGCGTCAGGTTTCGCGCGATCCGGAACCGCCCGGGCGACGGGCGCGGGACCACGACCGACTGGAATACGTCCCAGAGGACGGCCGCCACGAACAGCAGCCCGATCAGCGCCTCGGCCAGTTCCACGCCGTCGATGATCGCATGGCGCGCGCGCCGCAGCCGCGGCGCGGAGCGCGAGTGGGGGCGTTGGGCAGCAGCCAGCGCACGAAGCCGCGCGACCGGCTATGGTGACGGCCGCCCAGCGACCATCCGTACAGGGACAGACAACCGAAGATCGCGCCGCCGGCCCGGCCCCTCTCCGTCGTCCTGTCGCCTGCATTCGGGCGATTGCCACTCCCCCGCTGCCCCACGGGCAGTTCTGTGCGTTCTGCTCGACTTCCTGGGCTCTTCCCCTACCGGGTCCGCTGGCACATCCATCGCCGCCGCGTTGACCGCGGCGTCCTGGTAGGAAGGAGACCCGTTGCGCAACGCAACTGCACGCCTCCGGGCAGTCGCCTGTCTCGGCATGGCCATCGTCACCCTGCTGATCATCACTCCCGCTGCGTCCGCCGCACCCGCGGCCCCGGCAGTCCCAGTGGCCGCGGCCGCGTCGGCGGCCCCCGTGCCTGAGGCCCCTGCCGCGCCTGAGGTCCCGTCGGCGGGCCCCACACCTGTCCAGACGCAGGTCGCCACCGCACCACGTCTGAGCGTCCCGTCTCGCGTCATCGCCAGCGCAAGGTCCCACCTCGGTGCCCGATACAGGTTCGGGTCCCAGGGACCGCGCTCCTTCGATTGCTCCGGCCTCGTCCTGCGGGCATTCGCGGATGCCGGCCTGCTTCAGAAGCTGGGTGGCTGGGGCAACCGGTCGGGATACGCGATCTACCGATACGGCCGACGCCACCACCTGGTGAGCAGGACGAACGGCCAGCCTGGGGACGTCGTCATCTGGGGCGGTGGCGGCCACGTCGGGATCTACCTGGGCAATGGCCTCGCGATCAGCGCCCTCGTCGGTGGCGTGCGGATCCACGGAATCCACGCCGTCACGAAACGGTTCACAGCCTTCGTGCACATGGGCCTCACGGGCGCCCGCGCAACGTCAGCGGGGGTGACGACACGTCCGGCCCCGCACGCGGCACCAGAGCGCACGCGCCACACCGCCGTCGCGCTGCGGATCCGCGCCACGGCCAGCACCGCTGCCGCCACCGTGGGGTTGCTGTCGCGTGGGGCGTCGCTCCGGGTTCTCACCACCGCCCGCGATTCCCGCCATCGCGTGTGGTACCGGGTCACCGCGAGTGGGTCAACGGGCTGGGTCGCCGGTTGGCTCACGCGCACCTGAGCCGCCCGCCCAATCGGGCGTCCGTCCTCCGGCGGTCGTGGGTCGTCGCTCCTCCGGCGGTCGTGGGTCGTCTCGCGTCTCGGGCGGGCGCAGTGAGCAGGCTCCGGGTCAGGTCCGGACCTGCCGGGGCTGGTCCCCCAGCTGGTGTTGCTCTACCCAGTCGCCGTGCGGCCGGTATTTCGTCACCTATTCACCCGGCGACTGCTATCTGCTCGAAGCGACGGATCCGGCGTCACGTACCCACCCGGTGACTGGTAGCCGCCCGAAGCGCCCCCGGGTCGCCGGTTCGAGTCGGGCAACATGCGTGACGAGAGGGTCGGAGTGGCGTCCCAGGCTGCGAACCAGCACCTACCAGTCGCTCCACGACTTGGTGACGCCATTCAGGGGCGGCCGGGTCAGGAGTGACAAGATCGCGGGCCGGGGAAGGGCGACAGATTCGCTGGCTCCCAAGCCGCGCACTGGACGGATTGACGCGGGCACGGGCGCAGGCTACGGTCCCGCAGAACGGTGCTCCATGGCGCTGGCGCGCCGCGTGGCTGAGACGGGGAGAGGCTCACGGTGACCGAAACAGGAGCGAACGAGGACTCGGACCCCGCCGGCCATCGGCCCGCCCGCGAACATGCTGTGTCGCGCGACGAAGCGTCCGTCCCGAGTCCGGTCTCGCCCGACGCGAGCCACTCTGGGATCCAGGACGAGCTGCCGCGCTGGCAGCCCTTCCCTGACATGGCGGCTGTGCCATCCAGCGCCGAACCACCATCCAGCGCCGAACCGCCGGCGACGCTCGTGCCGACGGCGGTGGAGCCGCCGCAGACGCCGACGGCGTCTGCGCTGACACCCCTGGAACCTGCGCAGGCCCCTCCCAGCGAGTGGATCATCGCGCCGCCTGAAGCCGAACCGCGGCGCGGCGGGCCTGGCGGCGGACTCCTGCGGGTCGTTGGCTCCGTCGTGGGCATCCTCGTCGTGGGCTCACTTGTGGCGGGCCTGCTGGGAATCCTGCCGAGCGACAAGGGCAAGATCCTGTTCGGGACTGCCGCGGGCAAGGACCTGTGCTCCGTCGCCGGTCGGACGGACACGGCAACCACGACCGACCCCGTCTTTTTCGCGGCCGTCCTCAAACACCACCTGGACGGGCAGCAGGCGATCACGTTCCACATCACGCGGGACAGCGCGGACTTTGTCACGCATGAGGAAGCGGCCGACGGGTCGGCGTTCGACTGCTACGGGAGCCGCGAGTCGCTCGGGACGCTCGATGCCGGCAGCTACGTCTTCGAGGTCATCCACAACGGCGAGATCGAGGCCACTGGCTCGCTCACGGTCAAGTAGCCGCCTGCGCCCCGGGTCGTCTCAGGCCGGGGCTGCCAGGTCACGGCGCGGGAACTCGTAGAGCGACCACGCGACCCCGGCCAGCAGCACGACGCCCAGGACCACGAAGTCGGAGGGCCGGAGCACCCCGGACAGGATGTCCCGCGCGTGCAGGTACTGGAACAACGAATAGGGCTGCAGGCCCTTCGCGTCCGGCCAGAGCGTCCCCAGGATCTGCATGAAGTACGAGATCACGACGACGCCCAGGGTGATGCCCAGGGCCGGCGCGAGGCGGTCGAACGAGACGGACGCGGCCAGCCCGATCGACGCGAACGCCGCATACAGCAGGACGCCGTTGCACCACAGCAGCACGAGGTTGGGGATCGCAACCTCGGCGGCGACACCGGACAGGACGGCCCCCACGTAGCTCCCCGCAATCTGCGCGGCGACCACCACCGCGATGAACGACAGGCACGCGACAAGGAGCGTCACGTACGTCTCCCGGCGCGAGGTGGGCCGCGCGAGCAGCACTTCCAGGGTGCCGCGCTGGCGCTCACCGGCAATGGCCGACGCCGCGAAGCCCACGGCGTACACGGACACCAGGGCGACGGAGATCGGGTGAACGAACCCCAGGGCAATCGATCCCGGCAGACTGAACACGTCGCCGCCGGCGAATTCGGCGAACTGCTGGGGGAACGCTCCGCTGTCGAACATCGCCTTGAATTGGGCGCCGTATGCCGCGTATACCACCGGCATCAGGAAGCCCCAGATTCCGAGGCCGAGCGCGATCAGCAGCGTGCGGACCGCGAGCGACCGCCACGTGCGCCGCAGGAGGACCGTGTTCACGGTCGCGACAGCATCGGGCGTCCGGCGGCGGACGGCGTCGTGGCCGGAATGTCCTCTGCGTAGAACTCGAGGAACGCCTCTTCGAGTCGGGCGGGCTCGATCGTCAGGTCGGTGACGGATGCTCCAGCGATGGCGTGCAGGAAGGGGCCCATGTCGCCCTCGAGCTGGCAGCGCACGAAACCGTCACCTGACTCAAGCGCACTGACCCCGGGGATGCCGAGAAGTGCCGGCGCCGGCCCTGACAGGCGCATCTGCACATTGCGCTTCCGGTGCGCCAGCAGCGATGGCACGTCCTGGAGCGCCACGAGCCGGCCGCGCCGCACGATCGCAACCCGATCGCAGACCCGCTCGACCTCCGAGAGGACATGGGACGAGAAGAAGATCGTCCGGCCGGCCGCACGCAGTTCGTCGAGCAGCGCGTAGAACGCCAGCTGCATCAGCGGATCAAGTCCTTCGGTGGGCTCGTCCAGGATGGCCAGCTCCGGGTCGTGCTGCAGCGCCTGGATGATGCCGATCTTCTGCCGCATGCCGCGCGAGTAATCCCGGACGGGCCTCGCCAGGGTCGCCGCCGGCATCTCCAGCCGCTCAACCAGCTCGGCACGCCGTGGTGTCGGCCGTCGATACAGCGCGGCGAGATAGTCCAGCAGGCCTTCGCCTGTCATGGAGTCGTACAGTGCGATGCCGCCCGGCAGGTAGCCCACCCGGCCCCGAATCGCAACGGAATCGCGCCTGGAGTCGAGGCCGAGGACGGTTGCGGTCCCGGCCGTCGGGTGGAGGTACCCCAGCAGCAGCCGGATCATCGTGCTCTTGCCGGCACCGTTCGGACCCAGGAACCCGAAGATCTCGCCTTCCCGCACGCCGAGCGAGAGATCCTCAAGCGCGGGCACCAGCTCGCGGTGGAACGGCGCCGGCAGAGCGCGGCCGTAGCGCTTGGTCAGTCCGTTTGCCTGGATCGCGTTCATTAGCCGGGAAGCCTACGCCAGCGAGGCAATGAAGCGCGCCACCCGGTCCAGGGCGTCGTCCAGGACGGCCGACAGGCCATGGCCCAGGCGCGGATACGTGACGAGTTCGGCGGCGTGGAGACGCGTCACGGCCTGGCGCAGCAGGTCGATGCGCGCAAACGGGTCCGACTCGCCCGACAGGAGGAGTGCGGGGCATTCGATCGCCGGGAAGTGCGCGGACCGGACGTCGAGATCCGGGGCGCCCGGGCGGTGGAGCGGGTAGGAGAAGAGGACCAGCCCGGCGATCCGCCGGCCGTCCCCGATCGCCGCACCGCGGGCCGCCAGGAGGCTGGCCACACGCCCCCCATACGAGTGACCCCCGATCACCAGGGGGTGCCCGCCGTCCACCTGGGAGAGGTAGACGTCCACGGCGTCCTCGGCCCGGCGCTTCGGTAGCTGGACTGCCGTGGCCCGGATGCCACGGAGCCGCAGGCCGCCGACGTGCGGCTCCATGCTCGCGGCACTCCCGGCCGCACCGTGGCCCAGGTAGACGTAGGGCCCGTCGCGCGTTTGCACATCGCCACGGGCGGTGGCCTGGGCCTGCTCGCCGGCCGACGAGCCAGCGGAAGGATCGTGGGTGCGCTGCACATGGGCATCGTGCCAGAGCAACCGCTTCATGGGGGCGCGACCGCGGGGTCGGCCACGTCCACGGCCAGGATCCGGCGTCAGCCGGCGACCAGCCCGTAGGCGATCGCGGCGGCGAACGCGAGAACCACCAGGTTGCCTCCCACCGTGGCGGCAACCTGGACGCGGGGCGGCAGCCGCCGGTGGGCGAGTGCCCCAATGGCGGCCAATAGCATCTGCCACGAGAGCGACGAGAGAAACACCCCGGCCACGAATGCCGCGCGTTCTGCGGGCTGCGTACCCACGGCCGGCAGGCCCAGGATCAACGCTGCAAAGTAGACGACGGTGGCGGGGTTCAGGAGCGTCAGCACCAGCAGACGCCCGTAGGTACCGCGCAAGGAAGCCGGCAGCCGTTCGGATCGGCCGCTGGTCGTCCCGTTCCTCGCCGCGAGGATGCCCCGACCGCCGATGATCACAAGCGCCACCACGGCGATCACGCGCACGGGGCGCGTGACGGGCTCCACCACGGCGGCCAGCACCGCTCCGAATGCCGCCGCGAGGATCGCGTAGATCCCGTCCGCGCTGGCGGCACCGGCGGCCCCCGCCGCTGCCGACCGGAAGCCCCGGCGCATGCCGGTCTCCAGCAACAGCACGGCGATCACGCCGACCGGAATCGCGATGGCATACCCGGCAGCCGTGCCGGTCAGGAACGCATTGACCACGGTCATGTCCTTCGGAGCGGCGACGGGGCTACGGCGCGGGCATCGGCGGTCGAGCCAGGTGCCATTGCGTGGCTTCCTGGAAGGCCTGGCCGACGGCCACGAGCGTCGCTTCGGAGAATGCCGGTCCCACCAGCTGGATGCCGACCGGCAGGCCGTCGTCCGTGAACCCGCATGGGAGGAAGAGTCCGGGCAGCCCTGCGAGGTTGGCCGCGACGATCAGGTCGGCGTTCCCGCGCGTCTCGTCCTCGCCATGGAAACCCTGGTCGATCGAGGGCGGCGGACCGGGCTGCGTATAGCTCACGATCACGTCAACCGAATCGAAGAGCCGCCTGAACGCCTCCCGGATCAGCACGCGAACCCGCATCGCATCGATGTAGTCGGCGGCCGTGATCTCCAGGCTGGCCCGCAGGTACGCAGCCTGCTCGCGACTGGCCACCCTGGCGAGGCCGTCGCCCTCGATGAGCTGCCGCAGAGCAGCACCACCTTCGCCGGAACTGATCACGTGGTACACCGCGAGGTACGGCAGCTGTGGCAGTTGGGCCGGGACCAGCCCCAGGCCCAGGCTCGCGAGGTCGCTCAAGGCGGCCGCGAGAGCCGGACGGATCCTCGCGTCGGCGACCTCCTCGAAGTCCACAGGCCCAAAACCCAGACGGACCGAACTCACCATCGGACGGGCATCGTCAACGTCCGCCGCCCGGAACGCACGGGCGGTTGAGCGATCCTTCGGATCGGGGCCGGAGATGGCCTCGAGCACGAGCGCGCAGTCCCACGCGGTATGGGCCATCGGCCCAATCTTGTCCATCGTCCATGAAAGAGGCAGGGCGCCAGCGCGGCTGACCAGGCCGTACGTCGGCCGCAGGCCGGTCACGCCGCAGTAGGCCGACGGGCCCGCGATGGACCCGCCGGTCTCGGACCCGAGAGCAAACGGGACGAGTCCGGCCGCCACGGCTGAGCCGGAACCGTTCGACGAGCCGCTGGCCGAGTGCCCGGCTCGCCAGGGCGTGATCCCAGGCCCGAACAGCGAGGCGTCCGTTGTCCAGGCGCCAAAGCCCAGCAGTTCCATCATGGCCAGCTTGCCGACGAGGATCGAACCGGCGCCACTGAGCCGGGCGATGGCAGTCGCGTCATCGTCAATCATCTGGTCCGCGAACGCGCCGGACCCGTAGGTGGTGGGGGCTCCGGCGGCTGCCAGGAGGTCCTTCGCACCGTACGGCACGCCGAGGAGCGGGCCGTACGCACCGCCACGGCGAGCCGCGTCGGCCGCGGCGGCCTCGGCCAGGGCCCGGTCCCTTGTCAGGGCCGCCAGGGCGTTGTAGGACGGCCCCACGCGCTCGAGCCGGTCGAGGAAATGCGCCGCCAGTTCGAGGGCAGAGACATCCCGGGCGCGCAGCAGCGACTGGAGCGTCTCGATCGTGGCGAACGACAGGTCAGTCGTCGTCATCGGTCGCCGGGACCAAGTCAGGTTCGTCGGCAAGGCCCAGCCGCCATGCGTGCAGTGAGTTCGACTGCTGCGCGTACCAGTGCCGTGCCTCGGCGAGCAATCGATCGTCAAGTTCGCTGGCAGCGACGGAGGCTGCTTCACGTCCGGCAGAACCCGCCTCGGCGCGTGTTGCGCCCGGGTCGTCAGCCACGTCCCGGCTCAAAAGATGCACAGGGGGTTGACCGGCGAACCGGTTCCACGCGGGATTCGGAGCGGCGCGTACACGACGAGGAACTCGTAGCGCCCGAGTTCCCGGCACACCGCGGCCAATTCCTCCACTGCCACGTTGTCGAGCATCGAGAGGCCCATCGCGGCGATCCCGACCTGGTGGAGTGGTCCGGGCAGCGCCTTGTACGTCCCGGGGATCCGCTCGATGCAATCGCCCGCGTAGACCGCGACCTCGCGCTCGTGGAGCCAGGGCAGGCATTCGGCCATGAGGCCGGCCCGGCGGGCGGGATCCTCGGGTCCTTCAGCGGCTTCCCTGGCACCCAGCCCGACGCGTACGAAGATCGCATCGCCGCGCGTGACGCGCGTCCCCGCGAGACGCTCGGCCGCGTCGAGGTCCTCTGGCCAGACGCCCTCGTCGATCCCCAGCCAGTCGACCCCACGACTGGCCGCAACGTCGAGCAGCACGCCGCGTGTGACCACGCCTTCCCTGGCGGGCAGGATGGACCCGAACCGCAGGCCGGTCGTCAGCACCTCGTCCCGGGCGTGCCGGCCGTTGTACATCGCCCCATTGACGTACGCGTGCCCGAGTGCATCCATGTGCGTCACGGCGTAGCCATGCGGGGCGATTTCAAGGACATCCCCGGACCCGTCGGAGTCCTCATGCGCGACGTACAGCATGCGATGGATCGCGGGCTCGGGATTCTTCAGTGATGGAACCGTGTCGAGGTCCATGGCGATCGAGACAACGCGACCGTGCGTCACCAGTCGCAGAGCATCCAGCCGCTTCTGCGCCGTGATGTAGTTGAGTGTGCCGAGTTCGTCGTCATCACCCCATCGCCCGCGATTCGAACAGGCCTCGAGCAATCCGAGGGCCTGTGATTCCGCCATGGGAACCCGGTGCAGCCAGTGCGGCTCGGTCACGGAGCCACCAGGCGCGCGGCCACGTCAGGGGTATCGGTCACGCTCATCGCCGGGTCAGCGTTCCGCGCGGGTCGAGCGCGTCACGCAGCCCATCCCCGATGAAGTTGATCGAGAGGACCGCGAGGGCGATCATGGCTCCGGGCGCCAGCCAGAGCCACGGCTTGTCGAGGATCGTCCCGACGTCGATCGCGCTGTTGAGCATGTTGCCCCAGGAGGGTTCGGGCGGCCGCACGCCGAGGCCCAGGAAGCTCAGGCCGGCCTCCGTGATGATCGCGTCCGCCACCCCGAGGCTCGCTACCACAACGAGGGGGCCGGCGGTGTTCGGGAGGATGTGCCTGACGATGATCCGCCAGTCGGAAGCGCCCACCACGCGGGCGGCGAGCGTGAACTCCCGTTCCCGGAGCGAGAGGACCTCTCCGCGGACGAGCCGGGCGACCGCCGGCCAGCCCAGCAGGCCGATGACCAGCATGATGTTGAAGATGCTGGGGCCGACGATCGGGATGATGGCCAGGATGATGATCAGAGCCGGAAACGACATCACCGTGTCCGTGATCCGCATGATCACGGCGTCCACGAGGCCGCGACGGTAGCCGGCGATCGCGCCCAGCACCGTGCCGATCGTGAGGTAGATCGAAACGGCCACGAAGCCAACCGAAAGCGAGATCCGGGACCCGAACACGATCCGTGAGAACACGTCCCGGCCCGAACTGTCGGTGCCCAGCCAGTGCGCCAGGCTCGGCGCCTTGCCGATGGATTTGAGGTCGGGTGCGAGGGGGTCGAACGGGGCGATGACTGGAGCCAGGACCGCCACGATCGCGAGAGCCACGAGGGCGATCAGGCCGGCGGTGGCAAGGTCGTTCTGGCGGAATCGGCGCCACGCCAACTGGCGCGGAGAGTGATGGGGACGGGACTCGTCCCCGGGGGGTCCGCTACCGGGCGCCGTGGCCGGGGGCAGCGCACCTCGGCCCAAAGGCACCTGGCTGCCTGAACGCTCGGTCACGAGTGCCGGATCCTGGGATCCACGAACGCGTAGGCCATGTCCGTTGCCAGGTTGCTGAAGACGATGACCACGGACGTCACTAGACCGATTCCCATGATCACCGTGTAGTCACGCCGCAGGGTCGCCTCGACGGCGAGGCTACCGAGGCCCGGCCACGAGAACAGCGTTTCGACGAACAGGGCGCCGGTGATCAATGACGGAATCGAGAGGCCCAGGACCGTGACGACTGGCAGGAGCGCGTTGCGCAGCACGTGTCGCCAGCGCACCGTTCGTTCAGCCAGGCCCTTCGAGTGCGCCGTCGTCACGTACTCCTGCCGCATCACTTCCAGGACGCTCGCGCGCGTGAACCGCATGAAGGTCGCCGTTCCGCCGAAGGCGAGGACCGAGGCCGGCAGGATCAGGTGGTGGATCGTATCGATCAGCGGGGGCGAGGTTCCCAGCGGATCCCGGATGCCTGTCGCCGGGAACAGCCTGATGCCTGCAAGGGCGTACGGCAGGACCGCGAACGCGAGCACCACGAGCAGTGCCACCAGGTATGACGGCAGGGAGATTCCGGCGAAGACCACCACCGTCATGAGCTTGTCGAGCCGCGTTCCAGCCCGAAAGGCCGAGAACACGCCGAGCATGATGCCCAGGACGAGGCTGACCAGCAGAGCCGTTCCCATCAGCAGAACGGTGTTCGGGAGCCTGGCCCCGAGGGTGTCGGCAACCGGCAGGTTGCTCACGAAGGAGATCCCGAGGTTGCCCTGGAGGACCTGCGAGAGCCAGGTCACGTAGCGCTGGGGCCATGGCTTGTCGAGGCCAAGGGCGACCCGGAGCGCCTCGATATCCTGCGGCCGGACGTGGCTGCCCGGCCGCGCAAGGGCGGACAGCGGGTCACCGGGGGCGAAGTTGGCGAACGCGAACGTGACCAGCGAGACGCCGAGAAGGATCGGGATCGCGATCAGGAAACGGCGCACGAGATAGGACGTCATTGGAGCATCTGCGGAAATCCTCTCGCGGAACTCCCGTCACGGGTCCCGCAAGTCCCGCCGGAACGGCCCCGGTTCACGGCTGGTGAGGCCGGGGCCGTTTGAGGATCAGCTCGCCATGTACCACTCCCAGTACCGGACGCCACCGCCGGTCGGATCGAGGATCGTCGCCTGTTCCGGGCCACGCAGCTTGTCTCCCACGACGGCGTAGTCCACTTCCTGGTAGAGCGGTGCATACGGCAACTCGTCATTGAAGATCTCGCTGCACCGCCAGAAGTGTGGCGCCTGGCTTGCCTGGTCCGGTACGGCAAGGGCCGCTGTGAACTCCTTGTCCCACTCTGCGTTCACCCAGCGCATCGAGTTGTAGCCGTTCGGCCAGAGCGCGCCTGAGCCCAGGATCTGGTCCGAGACCCACGGGGAGCCATCGATGCTCCCGTAGCCGTACACATAGGCGATGTCGTATGACGGTCCCTGGTCGGGCTGCCCGTCTGGTCCCTTCGAGAGGTAGTAGTCCTTGACGAACGTGTCGTCGGCCAGCGGCGTCAGCTTGATATTGACGCCAACATCCTTCCACATCTGGGCGATGACGGGGATGTCCGGGGACAACTTGGGCGGGTAGTGGCGGAAGTCGAGAACCGCGGAGCTGTCCCAGCCGGCATCGGCGAGAAGCTTCTTCGCCTTCTCCACATCCTGGGGGGTGTAGCGCTCCAGCTTGGGCGAGTTGGCCCACGGGGCGATCCACTGGTTCATGATGTCCGGCACGATGCCGACGCCGAGGACGTCCTTGACGATGGCCTCACGGTCGATGGCCCAGATGAGCGCCTGGCGAACCCGCTTGTCCAGGAGCAGCGGCGTGGATGGGCTCTTGAAGTTGAACGAGATGAAGATGTTGAAGCCCACCACGGAGTCCTGGAGCTTGATGCCCTGCACGGCCTTGTAGGCCTTCACCTGGTCGCCGGTGGGCTTGCGCACGTAGGTGTAGTCGATCTCGCCGGCCTTGGTGGACGTCGCCTGGGCGATCTCATCAGCGTAGATCCGAACCGACACCTTGTCGGCAGAGGGCCGGCCTTGCCAGCCATCCCCGTTTGCATAGCCGTCGTACGCCTCGAAGTTGACGAACTCCTTGGGCTTGTACTCCGTCATCCTCATCGGGCCTGAGCCGATGAAGACACCCTTCGACACTTCCTGCTTCGCATAATCCTCGAGCGCGATTCCGGCGAACGGATGCTTCGGCATGATCCAGATCGCGGCAAAGGTCGTGGGAAGCATCTTGGCGGCCGGCTGATCGAGCACGAATCGAATCGTCACGTCGTCCACGACCTGGATCCCGGCGCAATCCCTGGAGTTGTCGTCGATGACCGCCTTGGAGCCAGAGAGCGGCGCGACGAGCGCGCTGCTGTTGGACCCGGACTTCGCTTTGAGCGCCGTGTTGAACGTGAAGGCGACGTCTGCCGCCGTGACCGGCTTGCCGTCGTGCCATTTCAGGCCCTCGACGAGCTTGAACGTGTACGTCTTGCCGTCGGCGCTCACTTCGTGGCTCTTGGCCATGTCATACAGCACGGTGCCGTCCGGCCTGACGCTCACCAGCCGCTGCGCGCACCAGTTCCACGCGAACGCCTGGCCGAACGAGTTCCAGGTCATCCAGCCTTCAACGGCCCCGCCCTCGAACGAGCCCGCCCGAATGGTGCCGCCCCTGGGCCGCTCAGTCGGCGCAACCGTTGGGGCGGCCGTTGGGGCCGCGGTCGCGGGTACGGCAGTGGCCGCGGCTGTTGGGGCAGCCGTTGCAGCGGCCGTTGCAGCGGCCGTTGGAGCAGCCGTCGCAGATGGCGTCGAAACGGCGGCAGACGGCGAAACGGCCGTGGACCCGCAGGCCGCAAGGACGATGCCGGAAGCCGCACCAAGTCCCGCGAAGCGCAGCAGGTCGCGGCGGCTGACGCGGCGGTCCAGGACTGCGTAGTCGGCTTGCAGCGCGGACTCGCTGCGGGTTGGGCCACGCCGTTCGTCAGCCATCTTCGACTCCCCTCCGAGATTCGCACCAATGAGGCCGACGGGGCCCGGCCCTGCGAGGCCGTTCGCCATGCCGATCCGCAGGATTGTATGCACCATACAATCGCAGGTCAACGGGCTATGATCGCCCTCGTGAACGCGAAGACCGATCCTGCTCCGCGGCCGAACGCTCGTGAACTGGGGCTGCCCGGGTCGGCGCTCACGTCGCTCGCCCCGCGCGTCCTGCGCGAACAGGTGCGCGACGCGCTCCGCAACGCGATCCTGTCGGGGGCGATGCCGCCGGGGGCCAAGGTCGGAGAAGCGGAGACGGCTGCGGCACTTTCGGTGAGTCGCACGCCCGTGAGGGAAGCGATCCGCGAGCTTGCCGAAGAGGGCCTGCTCACGTTCGTACCCCGTCGAGGTGCGGTCGTCGTCACGGTCTCCAACGACGAGATCGACCTCGCCTACCGCGTCCTCGAGGTGCTCGAGGAAGCCGCCATGGCCCGGGCCGCAGTGCGCGCCACGGCCGAGGACTTCCGCAACCTCGAACGCATCATCACCACGATGACCACGCTCGTCGCAGCCGGCGATTTCATGGCCGCGAACGAGGCGGACACGAAGTTCCACGCCACCATCGCCGACATCGCCCACCTTGGACTCCTGCGGAGAACGTGGCGCAGTGTGGACGACCTGGGCGGACTCACTACCCGGCAGCTATTCGCCCGGTACGAATCGCTGCCCACCTACCTGGCGGACCTCGCCAGCAGCCATCGCTCCCTCCTGGCCACGCTCCGGACCGGCGACCCGGCAGCCGCCGCGGAGGCTGCGCGCACGCACCTCGAAGACACCCATCGTCGATTCCTGGCCGACATGGAGCGCCATGGGGACCGCGAACGCCGATAGGTTGCCCCGCGACACGGCGGCCACGGAACGGGCGCGTCGAAGCGCGCGCGACCATCGCAGCGCATCGGCTGGAGCGCGGTTGACGCGACGCGTCCGCCGGGTGACGATGGGCGGCCTACGATCAGGACGGGCTGGAGGGGTATGTGGCGCTGACGGCGCGCGAGAAGCAGGAACTCCTTGACCGCGTGGACCTGTTCGCGGGACTCGGTGGCGTACCGCTGTCCGCGATCGCCGACCAGGCCGTGGAAGTGGAGTTTCCGTCCGGCCGGCCGATGGCACGCCAGGGCGAGGTGGGCACGGGCTTCTTCCTCGTCGTTTCGGGCGGCGCGCTCGTGACCCGCGACGGCGAATCGATCGCAACACTCGGGCCCGGGGACTTCTTCGGCGAGCTGTCGCTCCTCGACCGGCAGCCGCGCGTGGCCACGGTCACAGCCGCCGGCCCCACGGTCTGCCTGGCCATCGCGTCGTGGGATTTCGAACGCCTGCTCGAGGAACAGCCGCGCGTGGCCATCGGCCTGCTCCGGGGCGTCGCCCGACGGCTCCGCGACGTCACCGACCAGCGCCGGCACTGAGCTGCGCCCGAGATGCCCGAACCTGCGCTCCCCTCGGGCACGGTCACGTTTGTCTTCACGGACATCGAAGGATCCACGCGCCTGCTCCAGTCCATCGGTTCCTCGTACGGTGCAATCCTGGAGGACCACCGGCGTCTCATCCGGGCCGCTGCCGACGTGAACGGCGGACGTGCATTCGGCAGTGAGGGCGACGCTCTGTTCCTCGTCTTCGCAAGCGCGGCGGGAGCCGTGGCAGTGGCCGCAGAGAGCCAGCGTGCGCTGGCAGCCCACCCATGGCCTCCGGGCGTGGACCTGCGCGTCCGGATGGGCGTTCACACGGGCGAGGCCACGCTGGTCGGCGATAACTACGTCGGCCTCGACCTCCATCGCGTCGCGCGCATCACGGCGGCCGGATATGGCGGGCAGGTTCTGGTCTCGGACGCCACCCTGGCGCTCGTCGCGGGCACGCTGCCGGCCGGCGTCACGGTTCGCGACATGGGCGAGCGGCGCCTGAAGGACCTCTCGCACCCTGAGCACATCTACCAGCTGGTGATCGAGGGGCTGAGGAACGAGTTCCCGCCCCTTCGG
>JANPDJ010000248.1:0-7244 GCA_031431395.1 Chloroflexota bacterium
CGGTTCTGCCAGCCCAGCGACCGGAGCCTGGTGCCGTCCATCGCGTAGCGGCGGTCGTGCCCGGGCCGGTCCTCGACCGTCCGGACCAGGGACCAGGGCTTGCCCAGGAGCCGCAGCAGCTCGGCGACCACCTCGCGGTTCGGCAATTCGGCTTCGCCCGGCACGTTGTAGACCTCGCCGGATCGTCCGTGGTGGAGCACGAATTCGACCGCGCCGGCGTGGTCGGTCACGAAGAGCCAGTCGCGCCGTTGCATGCCGTCGCCGTACAACGGCAGGGGGAGATCGTCCATCGCGTTCGAGATGAAGAGCGGGATCAGCTTCTCCGGATGCTGGAACGGCCCGTACGTGTTGGCGCCGCGCGTCAGCACGATGTCGAGCCCGTAGGTCACGTGGTAGGACCGCGCGAGTTGCTCGCCGGCGGCCTTGGCCGCGGAATAGGGCGAGCGCGGCGCAAGCGGGTCCCCCTCCAGCGAGTGGCCCGCTTCAACTGATCCGTACACCTCGTCTGTCGAAACCTGCAGGAATCGCGGGGCCGGCCGCGCGTGCCCATGGGTGTCTCGTCGCTCGCCGGCCGCCGCTCTGGCCGATTCCGCCCGGCACGCCTCGAGCAGCACGTGCACGCCGATGACGCCGGTGCGCAGGAAGGCCTCAGGGTCCAGGATCGAGCGGTCAACGTGGGATTCGGCGGCGAAGTTCACCACGGCGTCCACGTCCGCCACCAGCGGCCCGACGACGACCGGATCCGCGATGTCGCCCTGGACGAAGCGGAACCGGGCGGCCTGCGAGGGCGACTGCTCCACCGACGCCAGGTTGCCCAGGTTGCCTGCATACGTGAGCTTGTCGAGCACGGTGATGCGCGTTCCATCGCCGCGCGCCAGGATGTCGCGAACGAACGCCGAGCCGATGAACCCCGCCCCGCCGGTCACCAGCAGGTGCGGCGAGGGCGGAAGGCGGTCGGGAGACGTGGTGCCGGACCCCGCGCTCACTCCGGGCGCTGGCCATGATCGCCGGCCGCGATGCCGGCCTGGTCCTGGGCGCGACGGTCCGCCGGCCGCTGTGTGGGCGGCTTCAGGACGCCCGAGGCGGCGTCGGCTGCGGCGAGCTCGGCAGCGCGCAGCAGGGACGGCACCGTGCCCGCGTCGGCCCAGTGGCCCTCGTAGACCCGCGCGAAGAGTCGGCGGTCCGGGATGTAGTGGTTGAGGACGTCGGTGATCTCGAATTCGCCCCGGCCGGATGGCGCGAGATGATCGATGACGTCGAATGCGTCCGGTCGGAGGAAGTACACGCCGATCGGGATCAGGTCGCTCTTGGGGTGCAGCGGCTTCTCCTCGAAGCCCGCGACGTTGCCGTCCGCATCAAGTTCGGCGACACCGAACCGCTCCGGGTCCGGTACCCGGTAGAGCAGGCTGCCGGCGCCCCACGGCCCGGCTTCGAACTCGCGGGCCACCGGAGCGAGGTCCGGTCCGCGGAGGATGTTGTCGCCCAGGACGACACAGAACGCCTCGTTGCCCACGAAGTTGCGGGCCAGCCCAATGGCATGCGCGATGCCCAGGGCTCCGCGCTGGTAGCGATACGTCAGGTCGATCCCGAAATGGGCGCCATCTGCCAGAAGTTCCACGACGTCGCCGACGCTCTTGCCGCCGACGATGACCATGACCTCCGTGATCCCCATCCCGGCGAGCGTCTCGATCGGGTAGTAGATCATCGGCCGGTCGTAGATCGGCAGCAGGTGCTTGTTCGTGACGATGGTCAGCGGGAACAGGCGCGTGGCAGTTCCGCCGGCAAGCACAAGACCTTTCATCGCCCGGAAGCGTAACAAAGGGCGTCGAGGTGCCCGGGTGGGCCAATGGTCACGGGTCCCGCGGCATTGCGGGGCTGCGGGCAGGGAAAGCGGGGGCCCGGGGGGTTCCGGCGGCCCGTTTTCCCCCACGTATGCGTCCAGCGACTGATATCGACCACATGGCAGGCCGGTTCCTGCCGTGGGGCGCCAGATCACGCACAGCGAGCCGGCACAGGAGACCCCGAGCGCTCCCGGCTGCGCGTACCAATCACCCCATGACTGCATGGTGCCGGAAACGCCTTCATCGCCCAATACGAGTCGCCCCACGACTGCCTGACGGTGATCGCGTCTGACCGACGGACGGACGGGTGCCGGGTCGATCTGGGCCGAGCCGGGGGAATAGGAGTTCGGTGCGGATCAGGTCTACGGACGCTTGGTGGGACTCGGTCGGGGTGTCGGCGCGGGAGACGGCGTGATAAAGGGCTGCTCGCTGTCGGGCAGCGTGCCGTCGGGGTTCGTCTGCGTCGTGGGCTGCTGGCCGGGCGGTGGCAGGCCGCCCTCGTATTCCGTGATGACCAGCACATACTCCAGCTTGTCGAGCGCGATCGCGGGCTCCAGGTAGGCCGTCTGGACCACCGCGTTCGCGTCGCGACGAACGTCCACCACCTGCCCGATGAGCAGGCCCTTGGGGAACGCCGAGCGGATCCCGCCGCCCAGCTCGATGCCGGCGGTGACCACCTCGTCACCGATCCTCGGCCGCTCCGCCGCGTCGATGTTCTGCATCACCAGCACGCCACCGAGCTGGCCCACGATGCCGCCCGTCGCAGCGCTGGTGCGCACCTGGCCGACGACCGTCGACTCGGTGTCGTTGATGAGACGCACGTGGGCAGTGTCCGGCCCGACATCGATCACCCGCCCGGCGAGCGCTCCGCCTGCCGCGATGACCACATCTCCGGCCTTGACGCCATTGTTGCTTCCTCGATCCAGGGTGATCACGCGCCGGAATTCGGATGAATCGCGGGCCACCACCTGGGACGCGACGGTCGCGAACGAGAGGCCGCTTCTCAACTGCAACAGCGCAGTCAGCTGGTCGTTCTCGCGCGCGATCTCCTCCGCACGGACGTTCTCGGCCCGCAGGCGCGCGTTCTCTGCGACAAGCGCCTGGTTCGAGGTGCGAAGCTGGTCCATCTCCGTGATCGCACCGAACACGGACGCAACGCCGCTGCCGACGTCGTGGAGCGCGCCCTGGATGGGCCGGAAGGCGAAGCCCACGCCGCGCTGGAGTTCGGCCACGGCCGGCGACGACGAAAACGCCATCAGGATCAGCGTCGTCGCGAGGAGCACCACGTAGACGATGCCGCGCCGGCGGGCCACGCGGTTTGCGAGCAGGCTGTTCATGGCGGCTCGGCGCCTCCCTGACCCGTTATCTCGGCGGCCGGGCGTACGTGTCGGCGACGAGGACGCGATCCATCCGGGCGAGTTCCTCGAGCACGATGCCGGTCCCGCGCACGACACACGTCAACGGATCATCGGCGATGTGCACGGGCATCTGGGTCGCTTCGGCGACGCGACGATCCAAGCCGGCGAGGAGCGCGCCGCCGCCGGCGAGGACGATGCCCTGGTCCATGATGTCGGCCACCAGTTCGGGCGGCGTCTCCTCGATCGTGTCCTTGATCGTCTCCACGATCTGCGACACCGACGGCTCGATCGCCTCGCGGATCTGGTCCGCGCCCACTTCCACCGCGCGCGGCAGACCGGTCAGCAGGTCGCGGCCGCGAAGTGAGACGCGCTGCGAGTCCCACTCGCCCGGGTAGGCGGAGGCGATGGCGATCTTGATGTCCTCCGCTGTCCGCTCACCCAGTAAGAGGTTGTACTCGCGGCGCGCGAACTGGACGATGTCCTGGTCCATTTCGTCGCCCCCGATGCGGATTGACCGCGAAACGACGATCCCGCCAAGCGACAGGACGGCGACCTCGGTAGTGCCGCCCCCGATGTCCACGATCAGTGAGCCGGACGGTTCGCTCACCGGGAGCCCTGCGCCGATGGCGGCCGCCATGGGCTCCTCGATCAACCGTGCCCAGCGTGCTCCCGCGTTCAGGGCCGCATCGCGGACGGCGCGCTTCTCCACTTCCGTGACGCCCGACGGGATACCCAGCAGCATCCGCGGCCGGGGGATCATTCCCACGCGATCGTGAACGCGGCGGACGAAGTACGCGATCATCTGCTCGGTCACGTCGAAGTCGCTGATCACGCCGTCGCGAAGGGGCCGGATGGCGATGATGCTGGCGGGGGTCCGGCCCACCATGCGCTTCGCCTCCGCGCCGATCGAAAGGACGCGCCGCGTCTTCGCGTCGATCGCGACCACGCTGGGCTCGCTGATCACGATGCCGCGGCCGCGCACATGCACGAGCGTGTTGGCGGTACCGAGATCGATCCCGATGTCGCGGGAGAACAGGCCGAGGAGGCGATCCAGCATCGGTGCGGGGCGTTCCTTCGTGGCGGGCGGCAGTGGTGCCGCATCGGGTCCGGACGGGTGGGCCGGGCCGATCATCAGGTCTGGTGCGGGCGGGTGGCAGGACGTCCGCCCCCGGGCAGTGCCCCGGAAGCCTCGTCCCCGGGCCGAGCCAGGGCCGGTCGGCCCATCCGGGGGAATTGGCCCGCCGCAGACCGCTGGGAGTATACGCGCCGGTCTGCCGGTCGCCCTCGAAACCATTCGTCGTCGCGACGACGTGGGAATGCAGTGACGGATAAGGGGCCGATGAGCGCCCACCTCTAGGCTGCGCAGTGTTCTCGGGTTCGGATGGCGGGGGGAATCGGCGGGCTTCCGTCGTTCGGGCCCGGGAACACCACGGTCAACATCGCTGGGAGGCCCGCCTTGGACATCCGCACCTCTCCTGCTCCCTCCGGCACCCCACGGCGACCGCTGGCCCTGCGCGAGGTCCCCCCGGAAGAGCGTCCACGGGAGCGTCTCCAGGTGAGAGGAGCCGGTGGTCTCACGACGGCGGAACTCATCGCCCTCGTGTGGGGTTCCGGCTCGCGCGGGATGAACGCCGTGGACCTCGCCGAGCGCGCCCTCGCCGACCTGGACGGGGTCAGCGGCCTTGCCCGCGCCAGCGCCCACGAACTCCAGGAGGTGCCGGGCGTGGGGCCGGCGCGCGCCGCGCAGCTGGAAGCGGCCTTCGAGCTGGGGCGGCGCCTCCTTGCGGACTGGCCCACCGGCCGCTGGCAGATCCGCTCCCCGCGGGACGTCGCGGACCGCATGGTCCTGCAGATGGGCCGCCTGGAACGCGAGGAACTGCGTGCCGTCCTCCTGAACACGAAGAACGTGGTGCTCCGGGCCGTCACCGTGTACCAGGGGAACGTGAGCTCCAGTCTGGTCCGGATCGGCGAGCTGTTCCGGGACGCCGTTCGCTGGAATGCCAGCGGGATCATCCTGGTCCACAACCATCCGTCCGGCGACCCAACGCCGTCCCCGGAGGACCTCCATCTCACCGCTGAGGCGCTGGCGGCGGGGCGGCTCCTGGACATCGAACTCCTGGACCACCTCGTGATCGGGCACGACGCGTGGCTGTCACTCCGGGACCGCGGCATCGCGTTCGACCGGCGCGCGCCGCAATAGGGTTCCGCCGGCGGGAGATCGCCGCCCGGCGGTCCCGGCACTGGCCGACAGTCCCGGCTCCAGTTCGACGACATCGGCCGCCAGAGCGCGGGTCCGTAACGATCCCCGGACGGTCCCGGACGACGATGCTGGCATGAAGCCGATGCACCACACCACGCGGAAGCAGATCGCACGGCTGGTCGAAGCCGCCGGCGGCCTGCTCTGGCTGGCTGCCAGCGCCGTGTTCGCCATTGGGCCGGAGGACCAGGAAGCCTCGATCGCGATTCTGGTGCTCGCCGCGGCCGGGGTGGCGTGCGGGCTGGGCCTGGCGGTCTGGCAGTGGGGCACGCTCGCGCGCGGAAGTCGGGTTGCGGTTGCCGTTGCGACCGCAGGCAGCGCCGCCATGGTGGGCCCGTGGATCCTCGTGCTGGCCGGGCTGCTGGCGACCATCGTCGGGACCGCGCTCGTCGCCATCGGGCGGCTGCGTGGGCCCGGGCGCGCCCGCACCCTCGGCCTTCCATTGCTCATCGGCGCCATCGCGACCATTGGGGTCTTCCCCGGAACGATGCCGTGGATCGCCGGAGCCTTCGGCGCGGGCCACGTCGCGGCGGCCATCATCGGGGCGGGTCCGCTGGCGCGCCGGGCCGGGCCGGCTCTTGCGGCTGGCGCTGCGGCCGCGCTGGCGGCGGTGGTGCTGAGCGTCGCACTGACAACCGGCTCCTTCGCGCTGCCGACCGGCACGACGCAGCCCGCACGGACAGGTCCGTTGCCCCATCTCGCCATCATCGTGGACACGGACATGCTGCCCGATGACTGGCTTGCGCTGATCTACCTCGCGTCCGAACCGGACATCGAGATCCGCGCGGTCACGGTGGCCTCGGGAGCGATCCTGGGCTGCGAGGCCGGGGTTGGCATCGCACGCGACCTCCTGGCGGCCGTTGGCAAGAACGGCGTGCCGGTGGCCTGCGGCCCACGGCCGGGACCGGGCGGCATCCCATTTCCGCCGGAATGGCTGCACGACACCCTCGCGGCTGCCGCCAGCCTGGGTTGGACGCCGGACGACGGCGACCCGCCCGGGACACTGGCGGTGAGCGGCGACGCAGTGGATGTCCTGCGCACAGCCATCAACGAAGGCCCGGTCACGATCGTGTCGCTCGGCCCGCCCACCAACGTCCGGGCGCTGCTCGCCGATCCTGCCTGGGACCGGAACAACGTGACGCGGCTCGTCCAGATGGCGGGCGCCGTGGACGTGCCGGGCAACGTCGAGCCGCTGCCCTCGGTCGAATGGAACGCTGCCGTGGACCCCGCCGCGCTTGCGGCGGTCCTGGCGAGCGGCCTCAACGTGACGTTGGTGAGTCTCGATGCGACCAACGATGTGCCCGTCCGGACCTCCACCATCGACCGCTGGACCGCCGATCGGTCCACGTCGGCCGCCGTCCTGGCCGCGCGTCTCCTGGACACTCAGCGAGCATTCGCCGCGGCCGGCGGGTACTACACATGGGATGTCCTGGCGGCCGTCGCGGCGCGTGAGCCGCACGTTGCGCAGACGTCACGAGTCAGCCTGCGGGTCTCGACCGGCCCGGGCGAGGCAGGCCGGACGATCCGCGATCCTGCGGGATCGCCCGTACTCGTCGCGCTCCACGCGGACGCGAGCGCCTTCGAGAGGATCTTCCTCGACGCGCTGCTGGGCCGGGCCCGATGATCTGGGGCGCGTGGCCGGGAGGCAGGGGCCGATGAGCGCGAGCGCTCAGAATGCGCGGATGGACGACCGGCACTCGCGATCCACCCGACGGCATCGGATCCTGATTGCGTTGCCATTCGTGGCAGCCGCGGTCAGCACCGTGGCGAGCGCCGGCGCGGCGGCCC
>JANPDJ010000249.1:0-10642 GCA_031431395.1 Chloroflexota bacterium
GCGATTGGCGCAGCGATTCTGAACTGCAGGTTCACAACCAAGCCGCGACCACACCCTCACGGCGCTTCGAGAGACCCGAGAAGCAAGTGTGAGTTATGAAACCGCCTGCCTGGCATGTCGCGCCGGGCCTCCGGCGCCCGACGTGTGAACTTGCGCTTCGTTTTCGCCCGAGGAGGGCGTGACCCGGCCGGGCCGCCTGGGACGACGGGCCGACTGGGGCACGGGGGCGCCGGGCCGACTGGGGCGCGGGGACGCCATCCCCCGGCCAGGCCGCCGGGGGCGCCGGGGGCTCCGGGCGGCAGTCCCCGGTCCGGGCCGCCTGACCCAGCCGGGCCGACGGCGTTAACCCAGCGTTAACGTCCCGCGAACCGCGGGTTCATCCCCGACAGCCATCCTCCCGATGGAAAAGTGATATCAGGAGTGGCGCCCGCGTGGCGCGCTCCGCTCATGGGAGGATCCAGGATGCGGAATTCCATTCGGCGTATCGGCCTGCTGATCGCGACGGCGTCGATTGCGCTCGCAGCGTGCAGCGGCAGCGGCGCCAGCTCCAACCCTGCCCCAAGCGCCGCGGCGTCGGCCGGGCCCACGGGCCCATCAAAGCTGACCGGCGCGATCAAGATCGACGGGTCCAGCACGGTCTACCCGATCACCGAAGCCGTGGCCGAAGAGTTCCAGAAGGCGAATTCCGGGGTCAAGGTCACCGTCGCGTTCTCCGGCACCGGCGGCGGCTTCAAGAAGTTCTGCAACGCCGAGACAGACATGAACGATGCGTCGCGGCCGATCAAGGCGGCGGATGCCGGCGAGGGCGTCGCATGCAAGGCCAAGGGCATCGAGTACGTCGAGCTGGGGATCGCAACGGACGCGCTCTCCCTCGTGATCAACCCCGGCAACGACTGGGCGAAGTGCCTCACGGTTGCGCAGCTCAAGAAGATCTGGGACCAGGGCAGCACCGTGAAGAAGTGGTCCGACATCGACCCGTCGTTCCCGAACCAGGACATCCACCTCTTCGGCCCCGGGGCCGACTCGGGCACGTTCGACTACTTCACCGAGGTCATCAACGGCAAGGCCAAGCAGAGCCGCTCCGATTACACGCCCTCCGAGGACGACAACGCCCTGGTGACCGGCGTGGCCGGGGACAAGTTCGCCCTGGGGTACTTCGGCTTCGCCTACCTCGAGGAGAACCTGGACAAGATCAAGGCGGTCGCCGTCGACGCCGGCGCCGGCTGCGTCGCCCCCTCCCGGGACGCGGTCAATGCGGGGACCTACAAGCCCCTAGCCCGGCCGCTGTTCATCTACCCGTCCGTCACAGCCCTGAAGCGACCCGAGATGGCTGCATTCGTCGCCTACTACCTCGACAATGTGAACACGTACGTTGATGAAGTCGGGTACATCGATGCAACACCGGACGTGCTCGCGAAGTCGCGGGCCGCACTCGCCGCCGCGCTCAAGTAGTCGCCAGGTTCCCCGCCTGCCGCACCGGCCCCACGCAAAGCGCCGGTGCGGCATCGCGGCATCCGCTGATTGGGAAACCAGATGACGTCAGCCAGCCGACCGCTCACGCGAAGGGTTCCGCCATCGGAGCGCCTGGTCGAGGCGCTCCTGTTCCTCGCTGCGTCCGTCGGCGTGATCACGACCGTCGGGATCGTCCTGGTCCTGGTGGCGGAGGCACTGGACTTCTTCCGCGCGGTGAACCCGATCGACTTCCTGACGGGGACTGTCTGGTCGGCCTCCATCGAGCCATTCCGGTTCGGCGTTATCCCGCTGGTCGTGGGGACGCTGGACATCGCGGTGATCGGCCTGCTCGTGGCGATCCCTCTTGGGCTGCTGGCGGCCGTCTACCTGGCGGAATACGCCTCGCTCAGAACACGGAACATCATCAAGCCCGTCCTCGAGACGATCGCGGGCGTCCCGACGATCGTGCTGGGCTTCTTTGCCCTCAACTTCATCACCCCCCGGCTGCTCAAGCCCCTGTTCGGATCTGACATCGGCACGTTCAACGTGCTGGCCGGCGGGCTCGTCGTGGGCCTCCTGGTCACGCCCCTCATCGCGTCGCTGTCGGAAGACGCCCTGCGCGCCGTGCCCCGCGGCCTGCGCGAAGGCGCCTACGCAATGGGGGCGACGAAGTGGGAGGTCGTCCGCAAGGTCGCCTTCCCGGCCGCGCTCTCGGGGATCATGGCATCGGTGATCCTCGCGATGTCGCGCGCCATGGGCGAGACCATGGCCGTCGTCCTGGCGACCGGCATGAACCCGCAACTCAGCCTCGATCCGCGGCAGAGCGTCCAGACAATGACCGCGTTCATCGTCCAGATCAGCAGCGGCGACACGCCCCAGGGCTCCATCCAGTTCAAGTCGCTCTTCGCGGTGGCGCTGGTCCTGTTCGGGCTGACGCTGGGGCTCAACGTGATCAGCAACCGGATCGTGGCCCGGTTCCGGAACCGGTACTCGTGAGCGCGTCATCGGCGGCTCGAACTCCGGCGTCCGAGGCGCTGTTCGATCCGCGGCTCGCGCGCCGGAAGCTCAGCGGCACGGTCTTCCTTTCGGCGTGCCTCCTGGCCATCGCGGTGCTGCTCCTCGCGCTGCTCCTGCTGCTCATCGACGTGCTGACCAAAGGCGTGCCGTTTCTCGATCTCGACTTCCTGGGCGGCGTGCCGTCGCGGATCCCCGCCCGGGCCGGGATCCTGCCGGCGCTCGTCGGTTCGCTCGAGATCAGCGTGATCGTCGGGGTCACGGCGTTCCCGATCGGCGTCGCGGCAGCCATCTACCTCGTCGAGTACGCGCCCGACACGTTCATCACGCGGCTCCTCCGCACGAACATCGCGAATCTCGCGGGCGTGCCGTCGATCATATACGGCATCTTCGGCCTCGCGGTCTTCGTGCGAGCCCTGCACCTCGGGTACTCGCTGATGGCGGGGGCGCTGACGCTCGTGCTGCTGATCCTGCCCGTCGTCATCATTGCCAGCATGGAGGCGCTGCGCGCAGTACCGGACTCACAGCGCGAAGGAGCCTATGCGCTGGGAGCGACACGCTGGCAGGTGATCCGCGGCGCGGTGCTCCCATCGGCGGCGCCAGGCATCATGACGGGCATCATCCTCGCGATGTCACGGGCAATCGGCGAGACCGCGCCGCTGATCCTCGTGGGTGCCGTCACCTTCGTCACGTTCCTGCCGACCCCGCTGGAGAACGGCTACACGGTCCTGCCGATCCAAGTCTACCAGTGGGCCACGCGTCCCCAGGCGGACTTCCAGGCGATCGCGGCGGCGACGATCATCGTGGTCCTCGTGCTGATGCTTCTCCTGAACCTGCTCGCACTCGTCGTTCGCGCCCGCCTTTCGAGGCACGTCAGTTGGTAGAGGAGCCAGGAGTGAGTCCTTCGGTGGCAGAGGCCCGCAGTGCCGGGATCGACCCGGGCGTGGCGGCGGCCGACCCTGCTCCAGCGCGAGCGCCGGTGCGCATCGCCTCTCGACAGGGCGCCGCGGAGGCCGGCGCCGCGGATCGCGAGATCTCGATCAAGCTCGAGGATGTCTCGTGCTACTACGGCTCCTTCCGCGCCGTGCAGGGGATCAACCTCGAGATCGCCAGCCGCGAGATCACGGCGCTGATCGGCCCGTCGGGCTGCGGCAAGTCGACACTGCTCCGCACGCTCAACCGCATGAACGACCTCGTCCCGGTCTTCCGCCTCGAAGGTCAGATCCTGCTGCACGGCCAGTCGCTGTACGGACCGCGCGTCGATCCCGTCGAGGTCAGACGACGCGTGGGCATGGTGTTCCAGAAGCCCAACCCCTTCCCCAAGTCCATCTATGACAACGTCGCATTCGGCGCCCGGGTGAACGGCTACCGCGGGAACATGGACGAACTGGTGGAGCAGAGCCTGCGGCGGGCGGCGCTCTGGGACGAGGTGAAGGACAAGCTGCGCCAGTCGGGGATGTCGCTCTCGGGCGGCCAGCAGCAGCGGCTGTGCATCGCCCGTGCCATCGCGACCGAGCCGGAGATCATCCTCATGGACGAGCCGTGTTCCGCGCTTGACCCCCGTGCAACGCTGCAGATCGAGGAACTCATGTTCCACCTGAAGCGCGACTACACGATCGTGATCGTCACGCACAACATGCAGCAGGCTGCCCGGGCGAGCGACATCACGGCGTTCCTGACGATGGGGGCCGATCGGGCGGGATACCTCGTGGAAGTGGGTCCGACGTCGCTGCTCTTCACCTCGCCCAGGGAGCAGTTGACCGAGGATTACGTTTCCGGCCGGTTCGGCTAGAGGCACCTTCGATGGACGACGAGCAGCGCCGGGCGAATCCGGTTCCCCAGCCGGCCGAGTCAAGCGTGGATCCGGCCGAGACCCACCCCGCGGCAGCCGACCCCGCCAGCTCCCGCCCAGCAGCGCGCGAGGCACTCGACCGCGAGATGCGCGCGATCAAGGATGATGTCCTGCGCATGGGCAGCCTGGTCGAGGAGGCCATCCGGGGCGCCGTTGACGCCCTGGTGCGCCACGATGCAGAAGCCGCACTCGCCGTGATCGTGGGCGATGCGCGGATCAACGAGATGCAGCGCCGGATCGCGGTCCAGATGATCGCGACGATCGCCACGCAGTCGCCGGTTGCGCGCGACCTCCGATTCCTGATGGCCCTCGATCGCGTCTCCATCGAACTGGAGCGCATGGGCGACCACGCTTCGAGCGTCGCGAAGCAGGCGCGGAAACTGGCGCCGCTGCCGCCCCTGAAGCGCTACGTGGACCTCCCCGAGATGGGCGAGCGCGTCGCACAGCAGATCCACGGAATCCTTCTCGCTCTGGTCGACCTTGATGAGGACGCCGCCCGCATGGTGGCTGCATCCGACGACGAGATCGATCACACCTACCGCAGGACGTTCGACGAGCTGATCGACCTCATGCGCGCCGATCCTGGGAACGTGGATCGGGGCACGCGGCTGCTCTTTGCCGCCTACTACACGGAGCGAATCGGTGACCGCGTGACGAACATCGCGGAGGATGTCGTCTACCTCGCCACGGGGCGGGTCGAGGACCTCAATCCCTGACCGTGGGCCAGGAACCGTTTGACCTCCACGAGAGGAGCACCATGACGGCCGGCCCCATCCGGGTCCTGTTCATCTGCACGGGGAACTCCGCACGGAGCCAGATCGCCGAAGCGCTGCTCGGCCACATGGGCGACGGCGAGTTCGAGGTGCATTCCGCCGGTACGCATCCGCACGGCGTCAACCCGTTCGCCATCACAGTGCTGGGCGAGATCGGCATCGACTGGCGGGCGGCGAAGTCGACGTCGATCGGGCAATTCCTGGACCAGTCCTTCGACTACGTGATTACGGTCTGCGACCGGGCACGCGAGACGTGCCCCGTCTTCCCGGGCTCCACGAACACGCTCCACTGGGGCCTCGACGACCCGGCGGAGGTCGACGGCGCGGACGCGGATAAGCTCGCCGCGTTCCGCCGGACGCGCGAGGAGGTCACCCTCCGACTCCGTCCGTTCATCGAGATCGCCCGTCGTGCGGCCGGCCGCAAGCGGCGGGCGTCCCTGACCCGATGAGGGCCCTCGTCGCCGAGTTCATCGGGACGTTCGCCCTGGTCTTCGCCGGGTGCGGCGCGATCATGGTGGACGCGTCCACGCATCAGCTGGGGCATGTGGGTGTCGCCCTCAGCTTCGGCCTGGTGATCATGGTGATGATCTACGCGGTCGGTCACATCAGCGGGGCTCATTTCAACCCGGCCGTCACGCTCGCGTTCGCGACCGCGCGGCACTTCCCCCTGCCGCGCGTTCCTGCCTACTGGGGCGCGCAGGTGGCCGGCGCCGTCGCAGCGTCCATCGTCCTCCGGGCGACCCTGGGCGACGTCGCATCGCTGGGTGCGACGACCCCCGCGGGATCCGCTGGCCCGTCCCTGGTTTTCGAGCTGCTCCTGTCCGCCGCGCTCATGCTCGTAATCATGGCCGTTGCCACGGACACCCGTGCCGTCGGCGAGGCGGCGGCGATCGCCATCGGCGGGGCCGTGGGCCTGAGTGCACTGTTCGGCGGTCCCGTCTCGGGCGCATCCATGAACCCGGCCCGATCCCTCGGCCCGGCGATCGTGGCCGGCCGGTTCGACGAGATCTGGATCTACCTCGTGGGTCCGTGCGTGGGCACCGTTGCGGCGGCAGTCCTGTACGTGTGGCTGCGCGAGGAGCACTGATCCCTCGGCTGCAGCCGGCAGCCGCGACGGCGGTCCGGGCCTTCGCAGACAGAGATGGCCTGCCATGATTGCGGTCATGCCGAACGGTCCGATCGAGCTCTACCTGGTGCGGCACGCCCATGCCGGCGACGCGACACGCTGGACGGGCGACGACGCGCGCCGCCCCCTGACGGCAAAGGGCCGGACGCAGGCTGATCGGCTGGCGCGGCACCTGGGGGCGCTCCGGGTGGACATCGACGTGGTCGTCAGCTCACCAAAGGTGAGGGCACGGGAGACTGCTGAACCAATCGCCCATGCCCTGGGGATGGAAATCCGCATCGACGCGCGGCTGGGTGGGGGCCTGACGATCCTGGGCCTCGAGGAACTGCTCTCAGACCTGGGCGACCCGGCTCGGGCCCTGCTGGTTGGTCACGACCCGGACTTCAGCGACCTCGTGGCCGATCTCGCGGGACCGGCATCGGTGCCGATGCGCAAGGGTTCGCTGGCACGCCTCGACGGCATCCGCCCATTTCGAGAGGGCGGCGCGGTCCTGCGCTGGCTCATCCCCCCCGATGCCATCGCCGGCCCCGACGCCGACTGATCCGCACGGTCGCAGTTCGTCGCGGGCTCGTGCGGCTCCTCGCCTGCAGCTGACAAGCCAACGGCCCCGGGGACTCAGTCCCACGGGGCCGTTCCAGGGTATAGAGAACGGGCTGCGATCAGCCCTTCTTGCCCTTCTTGTCCTTCTTGTCCTTCGCCATGGCGAGCACCTCATGTGGGGTTGGTCGCGCACAGCGTAGGCGAAATGCCGACGCTGCGCGCCCGGCGTTTGCCGGCGAGCCCCGACCGATCAGCGCGGGGCCGGGAGCACCTCGTAGGTGACGTTGTCGCCGTGCTGCTGGGTCCAGAAGAACCGCCAGCGGCTGTTCTCGCCGGGCCCACTGTTGCCGTTCAGGAACTTCGGCTCCTTGGTGCCGATCAGGCCCGTCACGGTGGGATTCCCGTCGGAGATGTGGATGCCGGTGATCTCGTTGTCGCCGTCGTTGCCGTTGCCGCCGACGGCAGAGTCGATCGTCGCGGATGGATCCCGGCCTTCGCCCAGGAACCGGAACGGCGTCGGGACGGCGTTGCCGTTGATCGGGAAGATGTACCCGGAGTCGAGCGCATTCCGCTGGCCGTGCATCGTGTCGCCGGCATCCTCACCGGCGATCACGTTGTCCTTGTCGAGGAACGCGATGTTGTCGAGGCCGGTGTGGGCCTGGTCGCCCAGGTAGAAGAGCGTGAGTGTCCCCGTCGAGGCCGAGGGGCTAGCCTGAACGAGCCGGAGGAGGCCGCCCCAACCGCCGTACGCCGCGTTCGCTCCGGAGGTCGCGTTGGTGTCGCCGGTCTCGGTGAAGATGAAGTCGGTGAACTTCGTGACCGGCCGGAACTGGCCGTTCTCGGGGCGCTTGAAGGGGGTACCGCCGCCCGTCTTGGCGAGCAGGTTGGCGTTGAACGTCGCGGTCCCGTCGACGGCCGTGTCGTGGATCGTGATCCAGCGCGTCGCGAAGGAATTCCCGTAGGCGTGGAGATCGGCCATGAACGCCGACGTGATGTCCGCATCAGCCTGCGCCTGCGTGGGCGCCGATCCGCCGGTGAACGTCACCGGCTGGCCGTTCTTGCCGTCCGCCTGGAGGACCTGCAGCTTGCCGCCGGCGCCCAGGTCAGCCTTGTTCGTCGGTACGAAGCGGTACACGAAGCTGTTCGGCTGCTTCGCGTTGGTGGTGGCGCCGCTCGCCGTGCCGGTCTTGCCGCCGATGTCCTCGACGAGCCAGATGTTGCCGTCGCTGTCCAGCTGGATGCCTTCGTAGCCGCCCCGGCCGAAGATCCCCAGCCGGTCCACGGCCGTTGACGGGAAGTCGGGCGTCGCCTCCCAGATGCCGCCGGTGCTCGTCCAGTTGCCTTCGGCGCTGAACAGGAGCGTCTGCGTGAAGGGGTTCCACGCGGAGCCGTCGAACGTCGGCAGGTTCGTCCCGGCGGGAAGGTTGCCCGCGACCTGCGTGGACGCCAGCAGGGTGACCCGGTGCGACGGATCGGCGTCAAGGTTGATCCGGGTGATGTAGCCGCGCGGGCCGATCTCGTGGCCCTGGTAGAGGAAGTGCTCGCCGTAGCTGTAGCCGGCGTCCGGACCGTGCTGGCCCTTGAGGACGACGTAGGTGTTCTTGTCGGGCTCGGTCTTCTGGGCCTCGACCGTCGGCGCCCCGCTGTTCGCGATGGTCACGAGCGGCCTCGTCGCGTCGTAGAGGTAGCCGTAGTACTTGATGACGCCGTCGGCCGACGGGTTCTCGAGCACCCAGGAACCCTGGGCCTGGACGAACTCGATGAGTTCGGGGCTCAGGTAGTTCGGCGACGCAACGCCGGCTGTCTTCGGCTGCGCGGATACCGGCGTGAGGCCGAGGCCCGGGCCGGCGTTTGCGGTCACAACAGCGATGCCGAGACCCAGGGCGGCCGCGGCCGTCGCGAAGGACATGCGGCGCCCGCGGGTGGACAGGCCGGTGGGTGGCGCCGCGTCGTCGGCGGCGGGGACTGGCGAGATGATTGGCACCCTGGCTCCTCAGGTTCCACGCCACGGCGGCGTGCGCCCTCATTCGGGACGCGTCGGTGGCGCTGCGCCAACGTTCGGCGGGCGACATGAACGCCACGTGAGCGGGCCGCCACAAACGGTCATCACCGTGTATCCGGTCTGTGAACGCTCGGCTCGTGGCGGACGCTCACCCGGCACGGCCTCCACCACGGACGTTCATCAAAGGATCACGTCCCGTTAACTCGGGTTCACGAGCCGTGAATGCCCGGCCGCCAGTCTCCGTGGCGCAAGGACCGCGCCGCTTGATGCGCGCGGCCGAGGAGGGAGATCGCATGAAGATCCGGAGGCGCTTGGGCCTCTTCGTCATGAGCCTGGCCGTGGCGGCCACCGTGGTCACGCCGGTCGCCGCCCTGACACCCCCGGTGGTGCCAGCCGGCCCGGTCGGCGATATCGCGGGCTCCGGGGCGACGTTCCCGGCGCTCCTCTACAAGGCGTTGCAGGCGAACTTCACCCGCCGCAACCCGACTGCCGGGATCGCGTTCAGCTACAGCTCAGTGGGTTCCGGTGCGGGCATCAAGAATTTCTACGGACCGGACGCCCGCAAGTCCTCTCAGATGTTCGGCGCAAGCGACGCAATCCTCACGGACTCCGAGAAGACGGCGATCGGCGGCGCTGTCGGCTCCTACTACATGGTTCCCACCGCCCTGGGACCCATTGCAGTGGTATACAACCTGCCAGGCCTGAAGCAGCGGATCAGCGGGGATCCCGCGAGCCCGAACTACCGGAAGTACCGGAAAGCCACGCTCTACCTGAATGGACCCACGCTCGGCAAGATCTACGCCGGCATCATCAGGAAGTGGAACGACCCGGCGATCAAGGCCACCAACAAGCTGATCGTGAATCTGCCCAGCAGCAGCATCATCCCTGTGTTCCGCGCGGACGGCTCTGGCACGAGTTTCATCTTCACGTCGTACCTCAACAAGGTGAGCGCCACCTGGACCCAGGCGCTGGGCAACAAGCCGTCGAAGACCATGGCCGACAAGATCTCGACGATGGCATCGAAGGCCCTTGCGGTTGGCGCGCCCGGGAACGAGGGCGTCTCCGCCACGGTTGACGACATCCGCAACTCCATCGGGTACGTCGAGCTCGGGTTTGCTCTTCAGCTGGGCCTGGACACGGCATACATGCGCACCGGCGACTCCCCCAGGGGGTACTACGTGCCGCCCACGGTCTCCGGCGCACAGGCCGCTGCCGCTGCCGCTGCCGCTGCCGGTACCACTTTGAGCCCGGTTGACCCGGCCACCATCGAGGCCGGGACGTTCTACCAGCCTGTCAACCAGAAGGGCTCAACCAGCTACCCGATCACGGGCTACACATGGATGCTCCTGTACGGCGACTACAAGGGCGTGAACGATCCCGGCCTGGCACGCGTACAGACCCTGGTCGCGTGGGTCTACTACCTGCTGACGAGCGGCCAGGCCTCCTACAGCCGCCTGGGGTACGCCCCTCTTCCGCCGGCCGTGGCCAACGCGGCGATCGCGGACCTGCAGAAGATCATGTACAACGGCCAGGTGGTCTGGTCCGGGAACTGAACGGTCCACTCCTGGCGCTGCCGGCAGGCCCTTCGGCCTGCCGGCAGCTCGCATTCCTTCAACTTCTCAGAACGAGGACTGTTCGTGACCGACTCAATCGCGGGGTCGCAGGGCCCTGGGCCCCGCGGTCTGGCCCTCCGCGGATCCGGCCGCGCTCGGGCCATCGACGCCGCATTCCGACGCGGAACGCTGCTGGCGGCGCTCGCCGTGATCGCCCTGCTCGTGCTGCTCTTCACGGTGCTGGTCGCCCAGTCCTGGACGGTCTGGTCACGCTACGGCATCATCGAGTTCCTGCTCGGCGACACTTGGGCGCCCAGCTACGTGGATCCC
>JANPDJ010000250.1:0-1862 GCA_031431395.1 Chloroflexota bacterium
CCTCCGTCGGCGCGTGTTCTCAGACTATGGCAGGTGCGCCCCGTGGCGCCCGCATTGGGCGACCATCCCACAATTGACGTTGGGGGTTACGTCCGACTGGCGGTCATCCTAATCCCGGATCCACCGAACATGCCCGTCTGACGGCCGTGGGCAGCCCATTCGCAGGGTCGACGGGTGAGCGACGGCACGGGGCGGTCCCGATCGGGTCGCGGCGGCACCAACGGTGGGCCAGAGAGCGCTGATCCGGCGCCCGGGATGTGCCCGGGCCACGTTCTGGGCAGGCTCCCGCCAGCCCCGGAGCCAGCGGACGAGCTGTCAGCTGTCGGTCAGGCGAGGAGCGGCATCGCCCGGAATCGGGCCAGGGCCGCGCCAAAACCGACGGCCCACGGCCAGCGCGCCGGCAGGTGGAGCGTCCACCGCCGGGCCGAGCGGGTGAGTCGTCCGGCGAGACTGAACAGCCGCCGGCGCAGCGTCTTCGTCGTCACGATCCCTTCGCCGAGCCCGATCCGGGCCGTCCAGCGGGCGAGGTTGTGGGCGATCACCTGGACCGCGAGCCAGGCGCCGTTGGCGGCGAACCTGCCCGACGGCAGGTGGTTGAGCCCCACCCCGTACTTGAGGTCGCGGATCGCGTTCTCGATCTCGGCGTGGCGACGATGGTCGGCTTCGAGGACGAGGGTCGCACCGTCCCGGTCGGTGATGAAGGCGTGGAAGTCGTACACGGCGAACAGGGCCAGCTGAGAACCCGGGGTCGGGCGCACCCGGCGCACGATGAGCCGGACCGGGACCGCGTCCTTCTCGGCGGCGAACGGCGTGTACGTCGTCTCGGCCACGTCGGCACCGCCCGCGAGCCAGTACGGGATGGGCGTCCAGCCATCGTCCGGGATCGCCTCGATCAGGCGGCGCACGCTGCGGTGCTGGCGGATCGTGATGGAGAAGCGGACGCCCATCGCCCGGCAGACCCCCACCACGGCGTGCGCATAGAAGCCACTGTCGGCCCGGACCGTGAGCTGGCCCGTGGCGCCGGCGGAGCGGACCCGGCCGATCGTCTCGGTCAGGAAGTGGGCGGCCCCCCGGGCGGTGTTGGCCCGGCCCTCGCGCAGGCGCGCCATGAGGATGTCGCCGGTGCCGGCGGCGACCGCGAGGAGGGGGTGATAGCCGCGAACTCCGGTGTAGCCGTGGTGGCGGGCACCTTCCTTCTTGAGCCCGTACGTCTCGCAGATCGTCGAGTCGAGATCGATCGTGAAGGGCGCGTCACCCGGCCCGGCGCCGGCTGCCCAGGCCCGTCCGAGGAGCTCCCGGCTCACCCGGTCGAGCTGGCGGACGTGGCCCCAGCGGAAGCTGCGCAGGAAGGTGCCGAGAGTGGACGCCGCCTTGAGGGTGAAGCCCAGGATCCGGCCCGTACCGCCGGCGCGGAGGGCGTCGGCATCATCGATGCAGTCCCCGCCGGCGAGCGCCGACATCACGAGCGTCAGGAGCTTGTCGCCAGCGTTCGCCCGGCCCGCCGCGGCGCCGAGATCGAGATGGCTCTCGACAAGTTCGCGCAGGCCGAGGTGGTGAGCGAGGGTGGCCGGCAGGAGGAGCCCCGCGTCGGCCACCAGGCGATCATCGTCGAAGGCCGTGTCGAGGCGGTCGAGGCTGTGCGATGATCGCATCAATCAGGTGCTCCTCAGGTTGGGTCGATGGGTCGTCTTCAACGCCATCTTCCCAGTTCAGATGGGCACCTGATTCGTCGTTTGAGCGGCCTTCACCGGTCGGCGATCGGTGGATCCGGGATTAGCCGGCGAGCAACTCAAGTCCCGGCGTTAACTGCGGCTCCGTCGGCCGCGAGGGCGGCCACCGCTTGATCGTCGTCAACCCCGGGC
>JANPDJ010000251.1:0-15007 GCA_031431395.1 Chloroflexota bacterium
ACGGCCCGCTCCACTACTGGCGCGCCCAGCCCGGCCGGCTCGCCGGGAACACGGCATTGACCCGCGACGTCCAGGCCGCGGACGAGCTCCCCGCCCTATTCGACCGCGCGTGGCGCATCTTCGAGACCGGGCGGCCGCGCCCGGACCACATCGGAATCCCGACGGATCTGCCGGAGGAACTGGTCCCCGATGCCCTCGTGCGCCGGCACCCCGGCCTGGGCAGGGCCGCGCGGCCCGGCCCCGACGCGCGGGACGTGGAACGGGCGGCGGGTTTGCTCGCCGGGACGATCCGCCCGGCCATCATCATCGGCGGCGGAGCCGTCGATGCCGGCCCGGAGGCGATCGCGCTGGCCGAGCTGCTCGATGCGCCCGTCGCGGTCACCGGCAACGCCCGCGGGGTGGTCCCGTCGGGGCATCCGCTCTGCCTCAACTCGACGTTGGCGCTATCGCCTGTCCAGGAGCTGTTCGCCCAGGCCGACGTCGTGCTGCTCATCGGCACGGAGCTGAGCTCGGTTGACACGTGGGACGAGCGACGCCTGCACATCCCCTTCGGCGGGCCCGTTGTGCGGATCGATATCGATCGCGACCAGCTGGCGCACAAGCTGACCCCGGAGGTGGGGATCTGGTCGGACGCGGGGCCTGCTCTCGCCGCGCTCGCGACGGCCATCGCAGAGCGTCGGAAGGGCGCCGATGGGCAGGGCCGCAGCCAGCCGGGAAGCCCCACCGATTCAGCCGCCACGCCCGGCGCCGCACGAGTCCGCGCAGCGCTGGCCGCGATCGAGTGGACCCCACAGACAGAGGGGCACCGGCCGTGGCTGGATGCGATCGACGCGGCGCTCCCCGAGGACCGCATCGTGAGCGTGGACTCGACGCAGCTCGGCTACAGCGCCCACCAGTACATGCCGGCACACCGGCCGCGGTCGTGGCTCGCGCCGTACGGCTACGGGACACTGGGGCCCGCGCTGCCGCTGGCGATCGGGGCGAAGATCGCGGCGCCTGAGCGGCCCGTTCTGGCGATCGTCGGTGACGGCGGCCTGCTGTTCACGATCGGTGAGCTTGCAACGGCCGCCGACCTGGGTGCGCCGCTGCCAATCGTCGTCTGGGACAACAAGGGCTATGGGGAGATCCGCGACTCGTTCGACCGCGCCGGCGCGACGCGGATCGGGACGGAAACGACGGCGCACGATCTACTGATGATTGCGCGCGGATTTGGCTGCCTGGCAGCGGAGGCGAACACTCCCGAACGCCTGCACGCGGAGATTCGGCGTGCTCTCGTCGCCGGAGGGCCCACGCTCATTCGCGTCCCAGATCCGGCATTCCGCCCTGATGGACGCTGATTACCCTCGGTAGGCAGCGTGCGCCGTTTCCGTCAGGTAGTCGCCTGGCGATTGGCAATTCGTCGAACGGCTCAATTCCCTGTCGCGTATGCGTCCGGCGATTGGTAAGCGCCAATCCCCCGGTTCGCGGCGGACTGCCGCGAACCATTTGAGCGTGAACGGAGGCTCCGGACTCACTGAGCGCCGAGGGCCGGGCGTCTACCAGTCGCCCCATGGGTAGGTGACTGACTTGAGACGGTCCCACGTGCGGGTGGTGGCGGATAACGAGTACGCCGGTGGCCCCGCGACGTCGACGCTGATCGAGTAGCAGGTCGAGCTGTCGGGCGACGCATCCAAGGAGGCGCTACCCGACCCGGTGGGCCTGCCTGGACAAGATCGCCGAGATTCCATACTGGCTTCGGAGGGGCACCTAAGTTCGGTTGCGGAGCCCGTCATGAGAAGGGCCAGAAGGTCAAGCAGGTTCAACCGAGATTGACCCTCAGGCCTGAACTGGCACGAGACATCGGTGGAGCGGCCTCGGCAGTAACCGCGGGGATTCTCGCGGAGTGCCCAGGGGTCCGGCGGACGCCACGTCGGACACGCGTGACCCGCGTACCCTCAGCGCTTCACGCGTGCCGTCGGGCAGCCGATCGGGAGCGCAAGGACGCGGGTGGCAAAGGAAGGATCACCGCCATGGCCGATCGCCTGAGCACCGCATTCGTCCTTCGGCCGGGCGAAGGACGGTCCATCGACCTCGGCAACTTCAGGATGTCGGTAAAAGCAGCCGGCGAGGAGACTGGGGGCGCCTTCGCCCTGCTCGAGGCTGCCGAACCACCCGACTTCGGGCCCCCGCTACACATCCACACGAACGCCGCGGAGGCGTTCTACGTGCTCGACGGCGAGTACCTCGTCTTTGTTGATGAACGGACGTATATCTGCCCGGCGGGTTCGTTCATCTTCATCCCCGAAGGCGTCCGGCACGGCTTTCGAGTCGGCGCCAAGCCAAGTCAGAAGCTCAACCTGTACACCCCGGCGGCGATGGTCGGCTACTTCGACCAACTGAGTGCAGCCATCACGGGTGGCAATGCCGACCCGCTTCGACTCGACGAGATCGCGCGACGTCATGGCATGGAGGTGATCGGGCCGGTTCCCGAGGGCTATCTCTAAGGGGGTCCGGCGTGCGACTACGTCCTGCGTCGCGGGACGTCGTCCACCGCGACCCCCAGCCCGGTGGCCTCGACGCCCAGCCCGATCGGGCACGAGACACCGGTCGAGTTGTCCGGGCAATAGCCCCGCGGGTTCTTCGCGAGGTACTGCTGGTGGTAGGCCTCGGCGTAGTAGAACAGGCTGCGGTCGCGGATCTCGGTCGCGATCCGGCCGAACCCGGCGGCCTTCAGCCGCTCCTGGTAGGCGGCGCGTGAGGCCTCGGCGATTGCACGCTCGTCCTCGTCGGCAACCTCGATCACGGAGCGGTACTGCGTCCCGACATCGTTGCCCTGGCGCATGTCCTGCGTGGGGTCGTGGTCCTCCCAGAAGACCTTGAGCAGTTGCTCGTACGAGACGCGCGAGGGGTCGTAGGCGACCAGTACGGTCTCCGCGTGGCCGGTCCGGCCGGAGCAGACCTCCTCGTACGTGGGGTTCGGCGTGTAGCCCGACGAATACCCCGCAGCCGTGGCGATGACCCCGGGTGTCTGCCAGAACTTCTTCTCGGCGCCCCAGAAGCAGCCGAGACCGAAGACGGCCGTCCGCGTCCCATCGGGCCACGGCCCGGTGAGCGACGCACCGTTCACGAAGTGCCGCGCGGGCACGGCGATGAGCTCCGATCGGCCCTTGAGGGCATCCTCGGGGCGGGGCATGGACGGGGAGTGCTTGAAGAGGAACATGCGCGAACTCTACGCCCGGGGCCGCGCCGCGCGATGTCGGGGCAGTGGCGGACATTCGACATTCGTGTGACGAAGAACGGAATCCGCGGTCCCGTGCCGTCGGGTTCGTTCGGCGGCCGTGCCGGACGCCCCAGGCGTGGCTCCCGCGGGGCCGCAATCGGCGGCGCGCGGGGCCGCGGGAGGACCCGCCCGCCCCGGGCCCGTGGTGCCACGTATTCTTCAGACCGCAGCAGGGACGGAGGTGGAGTTTGCCCGGTCATCGGTCACGGTCGCGCCGGATCGCACTTGTCACCGGCGCCTTGCTGCTGGCCGCGGCATTCACAGCCCCGGCGCCGATCGGCGCGACTGGCGTGGCGGCGTTCACGAAGCCCCTCGTCATCCCGAAGGTCCTGACCGGGTCGAACATCACGCTCACGGCTGCTCAGACCCCGGTCCAGATCCTGCCCGGCGCCGCGACCCGGATGTGGACCTACAACGGGACATTCCCCGGCCCCACGATCCGCCGGCCAGCCGGTGCGACAACCCGCATCACGCTCGTGAACAGGCTGCCCTCCGCGGCCGGCAAGATCACCCTGCACAACCACGGCAACCACTCGACGTCGGCGAGCGACGGCCAGCCGGACGATTTCCTGGCGGCGCCCGGGGGTGGCTCGGTCACGTACACCTACACGGGCACGGAGGCGGGAGGCAACGAGCGGGGCGCGCTCCAGTGGTACCACGACCACCGGATGGACGTGACCGGACGGAACGTCTGGATGGGCCTCGCGGGGATGTACATCATCGACGACCCGGCCGACCCCCAGACCCTGCCGAAGGGGGCCTTCGACGTGCCGCTGCTGATCGCGGACCGGACGTTCGACGCGGGCAACCAGCTCCACTACACGTACGACAAGAACGGTGTCCTGGGCAACCAGATCCTGGTCAACGGAGTGCCCCAGCCGTATTTCAACGTGGGCGATCGCAAGTACCGGCTGCGGATCCTCAACGCCTCGAACTTCCGCGCCTACGATCTGGCGCTGAGCAATGGGCAGGCGATGATCCAGATCGGGACCGAATCGGGTCTCCTGCCCAAGCCGGTGAAGCGTTCCCACATCCTGATCGGACCGGCCGAGCGCGTGGAGGTCGTGATCGACTTCGCCGGCCGCTTCGGCCAGAAGATCGTGCTCCAGAACCTGGCCGCGACGGGCTCGCTCCGCCAGGTCATGCAGTTCCGCGTGACACGCGACCTGACGGAGACCAGTTCCGTGCCGGCGGTCCTGCGGCCGCTCCCGGTGCTCGACCCCACGTCCGCGGTCACTCGGACCTTCGAGTTCACCCAGAACCGGTTCACTGGGAAGTGGACGGTCAACGGGCGGACCTTCGACCCGGACCGCATCGACGCCCAGCCGAAACTCGGCACCACGGAGACGTGGATCCTGCGCAACCGCGGGGGTTCCAACCACTACATCCACATCCACGACGTGGACCAGCTGCTGGTCAGCAGGAACGGCCTGCCGCCCGCGCCCTACGAGCTGATGAAGGAAACCTGGAACATCAGCGCCGGCCAGACGGTGGTGATCCGCCTGAAATTCACCGACAACCTGGGCGTGTTCATGATCCACTGCCACGTCCTGGAGCACGAGGACGGAGCGATGATGGCCCAGTTCCAGGTCGTCGAGTAGGGCTGGGCCCGGCCGCGGCGGCCCGTCTCGCTCGGCGCGGGCCTGCGCGGGCCTGTCGTCAGATGCACGCCCGGCGTGCGCGCGGAGGCGGCCAGCGTGGCCGGACTCGGGCTCGTCGTCAGATGCACGCCCGGCGTGCGCGGGAATGGAGCCAGGGTGGCGGGACCCGTACGCGGACCCACCTGCACGTCGGGTGACCGAATGGAACCGCTGCGGCCTCAACCCATCTCCAAACGCACGCCGGATGCGAATCTGACGATGGCGTCCCGGATCGTGCACGCCCGGTAAGCAATTGACGACGGCCCACGGCCCGCGGACGACGGACCCCGACCAGGCCGCGGACCCCGACCAGGCCGCCCCGTTCAGCCCGCGGTTCAGGCCGCCGCGATCTCCGCATCAGGCGCGCCGGCCGGCGCCCCCGCACCCCCGCCCCGCCGCGCCGCGCGATCCTTCCCGCCCTGCACGAGCGAGTAGATCACCGGGATCACGATCAGCGTGAGGAATGTCGAGGTGAAGAGCCCGCCGATCACGACGGTCCCCAGCTCGGCGGCGATGATCGACCCCTCGCTGAGCCCCGCCGCAAGCGGCATGAGCGCAAGGATCGTCGCGATCGCCGTCATGAGGATCGGCCGGACGCGCGTCCGGCCACCTTCCACCAGGGCGTCCTGCGTGGACATGCCGCGGGCGCGCAACCGCTCCACGAGGTCCAGGAGCACGATCGCGTTCGTGACGACAATCCCGATGAGCATCAGGAAGCCGATGAGGGAGCTCACGCCGATGGGCCGGCCAGTGAAATAGAGGGCCGGGAAGGCGCCGATCGTGGCCAGCGGCAGGCTGAACAGGATGATGAACGGCGTGATCAGCGAGTTGAACGTCAGCACCATCGCGACGTAGACGAGCAGGATCGCCACGCCCATCGACACGAACAGTCCGCCGAACGCCTCTGACTGCTGCTGGGTCACGCCGGCCAGCTCTGCCGAGACACCGGCCGGAATCCTGCCGGCTGCCTTGAGGCTGTCGATCGCCTTCTGGACCGCGCGGCTGATGGCACCGGTGTCCTTGCTCGTGATCGCGGCCGTGATCGTGGCGGCGGGCGCCTGGTCCACGCGCGTGATCGTTCCCTGGGTGTCCACCCGGGCCACGGTCGCGATGCTGCCCAGGGCCACTTTCCTGCTGGTGCCAACGGACAGCGCCTGGAGTTGTTCCACGGAGGTCACCCGCGTGGGATCAAGCTGGACGAAGACCGGCACCGGCTGACCGCCGCCGATCGAGGCTCGCGTCGCAATCTGCCCCACGAGGGCGGATCGCACCTCGCCGGCCACCTGGACGGCAGTCATGCCCAGGTCGATGGCCTTGTTCGGGTCGACCGCGACACTGACGGACGGGGTGGCGCGCGCCAGGTCGCTCTTCAGGTTCGCGAGTCCGGCCTGACCGCGAAGCGCGTCCAGGATCGCATTGGCCGCGGTCTCCACGCCCGCCGGATCCGCACCGCTCACGATGACATCGATCGTGTTCGAGGTGAATCCGCCTGCCTGTCCAACGGTGACGTCGTAGCCGTCCGTGCGAACCGGGGCAAGGATGCTCGCCAGCGCGACCGTCTCCGCATCGAGATCGGTCTTCGGGTCGAATCGCACCGTGATCGTGGCGCTGTTCGCCGGCCGCCCGCTGAGCGCTGCCAGCAGCGTCTGGAGACCCACGTCCCCTTCACCGGGGATGCTTGCCTGGGCGATCTCGACTTCCGGACGCGCGGCGAGCAGCGTTTCAACCTGGCGAGTCCGGTCCAGCACGGCCTGTGAGCTGGCGCCCGAGGGGGGTGAGACCGTGACCTGGAGGATCTTCTCGCTGCCGGCATTGATGAACTGCGTCGGCAGCAGCGGCGCAAGAGACGTCGCGGCAACGAAGACCACGGCGGCGAAGGCAAGGACTGCCCACTTGGTCCGCCGGTTGCGGAGCACGGCATGGATCGTGGGCGTGTAGACGCGGACCCAGATGGAGCGCGTGGGTTCGCCGGATGCGTCCACCGAGATGCGCACACGATCGATGAGCAGGTATGCGAGGACCGGCACGATCGTCAGGGCGACCACCAGCGAGGCCAGCAGGGCGAACGTCACCGTCAGCGCGAACGGCAGGAAGAACTGGCTGACGAGCCCGCCGACGAACCCAAGCGGCAGGAACACGCCCACCGTGGTGACGGTGCTCGCGGTGATGGCGCCGGCCACCTCGCGCGGACCGGCAAGCACCGCGGTGAGGCGGTCATCGCCCAGCGCGCGGTGGCGGTAGATGTTCTCGAGGACCACGATCGCGTCATCAACGACCCGTCCGACGGCAACCGCCAGGCCACCGAGCGTCATGATGTTGATGGTCACACCGGTGAGCTGCATCACGACGAGGGCCGTCAGGACGGACAGCGGGATACTCACCGCCGCGACGACCGTGGAACGCAGGTTGAACAGGAACAGGAAGATCGTGAGGACGGCGAATAGCGCCCCCAGTCCGCCCTCGCGGAGCAGGCCGTCGCGGGACTCCTTGATGTAGGTGGACTGATCGGCGACGGTCGTGATCGACAGCTCGCCGGGGTGGCGGGCGGCAACGTCGGCCAACTTCGCCTGGACTGCGGCGGCAACGTCAACCGTGTTCCCGGTGCCGGTCTTGGAGACCGTCAGCGTCAGGGCCGGATTGCCGTTCGTGAGGCCGTAGCCGGTCGTCGCGACGCCCGCGGTCTCGATCGTGCCGAGTTCCCCAAGCCTCACGGCCGGGGAGGCCGCCTGGGCGCCGCCGGTGCCAGGGGATCCGCCAGAACTGCCGGACCCGGTCGCTCCGCCGGTCGCGGGCGCCCGCTCGGCTTTCACGATCAGGCCCCTGATCGCGTCCACAGAGTCGAACCGCCCGACGGTGGAAACCGGGATCTTCGATGTGCCGGTGGGCAGCGTGCCCGACGGAAGCGTCAGGTTGTTCGCCTGGAGGACACCAACGATCTGCTGGATCGAGACGCCGGCTGACGCCAGCTTGTCCGGGTCCAGGGTCACGACCAGCCGCTGCTCCAGGCCGCCGGTCAGGTCTGCGCTGGCGACGCCGTCCAGTGCGGCCAGTTCCGGGATGATCTCCGCCCGGGCGATCTGTCCGACGCGCTCGAGCGTGGCGCCGTTGGCGGCTGCGATGGAGGCAACCACGACCGGCGACGCGTTGATGTTGAGCGGCGTGACCGTGGCCGTGACCCCGGCCGGCAGCCCCGCGGTGGCGAGGTTCTGCTCGATCGCGGCCCGCACCTCCTTGACGTTGGTGCCGAACGAGAACTGCGCCACGATCAGGGCGAGGGAGTTGGCCGAGGTGGACTGGAGCCGCTCCAGCCGCGGAACGCTGCCGATGGCGCGCTCGATGGGCTTGGCCACCTGCTCCGCCACATCGGCCGCACCGGCGCCCGGATACGGGGCGATGACGGTCAGGATGGGGAAGCTGATGTCCGGCAGGAGTTCCTGCTTGAGACTGCCCCACGCGGAGACGCCGGCGATGAACATTGCGGCAGCCAGCAACAGCACAACGCTGCGACGGCCCACGGCGAACTGGGTGATGCGGCTCACGGACGGGCCTCCCTGGGGCGACGCCCACGCGTCGCGATGGATGTGTCTGCGCGCGCTGCCGGACCCGGGCACGCGAATGGCGCCTGAACCCGGCCGTGCCGGACCCCGGCGCCTGAAATGACCATCCGGCGGCCGGTTCGGCCGACCCCCGGCGAATGGAGTCGAGAAGAGGGCAGATGCCGCCCGCTCCCGGCGGATCCGGGGCTGGCGCGACCGACCGAATCCTAGTCGAACCGCCGTCGAACCAGGGCCGAGCCATCGGCTGATCCGGAACGCCACCGCACGAGCCACAGCGGGAGGCGCGTCCGGGGACCCGCGGCCCCTTCGCTACCATCCGGGTGATGCCAGCGCGTCCCATCAGCCGCGATACCGCGCGGCTATTCCTTGTCCGGCGACACCTGCTCGCCCCGCCGCGGTCGCTGCCACCCGGGCCCGAGAGCGTGATGGCCGTCGTGGAACGGCTGGGGTCCCTGCAGTTCGACCCGCTGGACATCGCCGGGCGAAACCATGACCTCGTCCTGCTGTCGCGCGTGACCGGCTACCGGCGCGCCATGACGGACGCGCTGCTCTACGAGGAGCGGCGACTGTTCGAGGCCTACAACAAGGGCCTGAGCATCCTGCCCACCCACGAGTTGCCGTGGTTCCGCCAGACGTGGGACGAAGAGCGCCTTCGTCACGAAGGAGAGGCGTTCGTGGAGCACGCGGATCTCGTGGCGGAGATCCTGGGGCGGATCACGGCCGAGGGACCGCTCAGCGTCACTGACCTGGAAGCGCGGCCGCCCATCGACTGGTATTGGCGGCCCACCAACCCGGTGCGCGCGATGTTCGAGGCGCTCGCAGAGGCAGGCGTGCTGGGACTCGCGCGACGGCAGGGTAACCGGCGCTACTACGACTTGGCGGAGCGCCTCTTCCCCGAAGAGCTGCGATCGCGTCGCCCGGAGCCCCGGGAACAGCGCCGTCATCGCCTCCTGTCGCGCTACCGCGGCCACGGCCTCCTCGGCCGAAGCGGGCCCGGGGAGCTGTGGAACGGAACGGCACCCAGCGCGCGATCCGCCCGGTACGACGGGCCCACGCGCGGAGAACTCCTGGATGATCTCGTGGAGGCGGGCGCGCTGGCGGCGGTTGCCGTGGACGGTGTGCGCGGCGAACGCATGGTGCTGGCAGAAGAACTGGGACTCCTTGACGCAGCAGAGCGAGATGCCGCAGAGCACGATGCGGCGCAGTCCGCCCGGTCCGGTCACCTCGCGAATCGGTCCCCGTTGGATCCGGCCGCCGCGGGCGTCGCGTTCCTGGCGCCGCTGGACCCGCTGGCATGGGACCGCGACATCCTGCGGTCGCTGTTCGACTTCGACTACCGCTGGGAGGTCTACATCCCGGAGCGGAAGCGGACGTGGGGCTACTACGTGCTGCCGATCCTGTGGGGCGACAGGTTCGTCGGGCGGATCGAGCCACGCGTGGACCGCGAGGCCGACGCCCTGCGGGTGCTTAGGGTCGCCTGGGAGCCCGGCTTCGATCCGCCGGCCCAGCCGGCGTTCATGACGGCATTCGCCGAAGCGCTGGAGGCGCATCGGGCCTTCGCGGATGTGGGCCGGGTGCTGCTGCCGCGAACGGCCGCATCCGCGGCGCTGCGCGGCGCGCTCCAGGGCAGGCTCCCAGCCCTCGGTCGCCGCGCGCGCCCGAGCACGCCCGAACGCCACGGCCGTTCAGGACGACGGCGCCCCGCCGTGGGACCATAGGGGCGACGACGACGGGAGTGCGCTTCCGGGCCCAGTTGAGCGAGAGGAGCGGATCATGGAGACGACACGCCAGGCGCACGCAACCTGGAGCGGCACCCTGACCGAGGGCCGCGGCAGCGTCCGGCCCGGCACCAGCGGCGCGTTCCCGGAACTCCGGACGACCTGGAAGGCACGCACGGAGACCTCCGACGGTGTCACAAGCCCGGAAGAGCTGCTCGCCGCGGCCCACGCAACGTGCTACTCCATGGCGTTCTCCGGCGACCTGTCCAAGGCAGGCTTCCCGCCCGAGAAGGTGGATGTCAGTGCGACCATTCTCTTCCGGAAGCTGGAGCGCTGGACGGTGATCTCGTCCACGCTGGAGGTGACCGCGAAGGTGCCGGGGATCGGCCGGGAGCAGTTCCAGCAGATCGCCGAGGGCGCGAAGGACATGTGCCCGATCTCGCGCGCGCTCAAGGGCAACGTGGAGCTTGCGGTCAGCGCGACGCTGGAGCAGTAGTCCGAGATGTTCAGTCGCTGGGGAGCCTTCGTCTACCGGTCCCGCCGGGTCATCGTCGTCTTGACGATCGCCCTGGCTGCGCTGTCCCTCGTGTTCGCCGCGAAGACCTCCGGCGAGTTGAGCAGTGGCGGCTGGCTGGACCCGGCCTCGGAATCCGCCCAGGTCTCGGACAGGCTGGCGCTGGAATTCTCGGCCGGGCGCAGCAACCTGATCGCGTTGTTCCGGAGCGACAGCGTCGCGGACGCCGCATCAGCGCCGTTCCAGGCGCTGATCGCCCAGTCGCTGGCCGGTCTCCAGGGTGACCCGCGCGTCGCCGGCGTGATCGGCTTCGCGCAGACAGGCGACCGCCGCTTCATCAGCACGCGCGGTGACACCCAGTATGTGCTCATCCAGCTGACCCTCACGGACGAGCAGTCGGTGAACGAGCTGGCGGGCCTCAAGGCGAAGATGTCGCCCCCCGCCGGCACAACGATGCAGCTGACCGGCTACGGACCGGTCACGGTGGACTCGGCAGAGCAGTCCGAGAAGGACCTCCAGCGGGCCGAGACCCTCTCGCTGCCCATCGTCGCGATCATCCTGGTCGCGGTGTTCGCGACGCTGGTCGGCGCGAGCCTGCCGCTCCTCGTCGCGGGCCTTGCCATCCCCTCCGCGCTCGCGCTGATCTACTTCGCGGCGCAGGCGACGGAGATGAGCATCTACGTTCTCAACATCGCGACGATGCTGGGCCTTGCTCTGGCCATCGACTACTCGCTCTTCCTCGTAAGCCGGTTCCGCGAGGAGCTGGCCCGGGGACGAACCGTGGAGGAGGCTGTGGAGCGGGCGGTTGCCACCAGCGGCAAGGCGATCGCGTTCTCCGGCATCGCCGTCGCGATCGGGCTCTCCGGCCTGCTGTTCTTCAAGGCGACCGCCATCGCGTCCATCGGTATCGGTGGCGCCATCGTTGTCCTGTCATCCGTGTTCTACGGCCTCACGTTCCTTCCGGCCGTCCTGGGGATGCTGGGGCCGCGGGTCAACTCGCTGAGCCTGCGCAGGCTGTTCGACCGGATCCGCGCGGCCTTCGGCCGACCCGTCGGTACCCGGGCCGCAGCCGCCTCCACGGCTCGCTGGGAACGTGTCGCGCACGCGGTGATGCGCCGTCCCATCCCGGTCCTGGCGGTCGTTCTCGCCTTCCTGTTCGTGCTTGGATCGCCGTTCTTCCGCCTCCAGCAGGGAGTCCCGGACGCCTCGATCATGCCGGCGGGCCTGGAGAGCCGGGACGCGTACGCCGCGATCGTCACCGAGTTCCCGAAGGGCGAGGTGAGTCCGATCACCATCCTGGCCTCGGTCACCGGGGACCCCACGTCACCGGCGAACGCGCTTGCGCTCGCGCAGTACGCGGCGGACCTGGGCCGGATCAAGGGCATCGATCGCGTGGAGAGCCCGTTCAGTCTCCGCGATCCGACCACCGGCGCCGCGCTTGCGCCGGAGCAGATCGCAGCGATCTACGCCGCCCCTGCCCAGCAGCGGCCACCCGCGCTCGTCGGGCTCCTGGGCCAGTACGTGCGGGGTTCGACCGTCCGCCTGGATGCGATCAGTCCGCTGGAACCCGCCTCGCCGGCGGCCACGAGCATGATCCCGCTGATCCGGGAGATGGACACGGGCGAAGCGATCCGGGTCCAGGTTGGTGGTTCGGCGGCCATCGGCCACGACTTTCTCGCATCGCAATCCGAGCGGATGCCACTGGCCATCATCGTGACGCTGCTGGCCACCGGGTTCGTCCTGTTCCTGCTGTTCGGCTCGGTTGTTCTGCCGCTCAAGGCGGTGGTGATGACGCTGCTCTCCATCAGCGCCAGCTTCGGCGCCCTCGTGTGGATCTTCCAGGAGGGCAACCTGTCCAACTTCCTGGGCTTCGAGCCGCTTGGCTTCACGATCGCCGGCAACCCCATCATCATGTTCAGCGTGATCTTCGGGCTGTCGATGGACTACGAGGTCCTGCTTCTGTCGCGGATCCAGGAGGCGTACCGCCGGACCGGCGACAACACCCAATCCGTAGCGGAAGGCCTCGCGCGCACGGCCGGCGTGATCACCGGCGCCGCCCTGATCATGGTGTCCGTCTTTGCGGCCTTCTCGCTGGCCGACATGATCGCCATCAAGAGCATCGGCGTGGGCATGGCGATTGCGGTGCTGGTGGACGCCACGATCATCCGCGTCCTGCTGGTCCCGGCAACCATGCGGCTGATGGGTCGCTGGAACTGGTGGGCCCCCGGCGTCCTGGGCCGGCTGGTGGACCGCCTTGGGTTCAGCCATGTCGAGGACGACGAAGACATCGCGCGGGCGAGCCGCGCTCCCAAGCACTCGCCATCGCGCTGACTGGCGTCCGCTGATCCCACAGGGGGATGACATGAGCGACCAACCCTCGCACCGATTCCGCGGGCGAGCCGAGCGCACGGTCCCGCATCCCGATCCAACCCATCCGGCTACCCCCGGCGAGACGTGGGGCTGGAGTGGCACCGTGGGCGACCGGCCGCGACTGCCCTGGTTCGGGCTGTTCCTGGTGCTCCTGGGCGGCCTCCTCCTGATCGAGCAGGTGAACCCGGCCGCGCGGGCCCTGGGCTCCGGGCTCGTGGTGGCGGTGGGCGCTGCGATGATCATCGCCTCGATCGTGAACCGGCGGCCGTGGCAGCTCTATGCAGGCGCCATCCTCACGGCGGTGAGCCTGCCCGGGCTGCTGCAGGACCTGAACGTCATCCATCGGGTGTCCGGCTGGGGCACGTTCTTCCTGGGCGGGGCCTTACTGGTCATCGCGCTGATCCGGGTCGGCAGACGTGGCGGTCTCGGCTGGCAGCTCATCCTGGGCGTGTTCTTCACGGTGGTCGGCGGGATCGAGGTCGCGCAGCGCGAGATCCCTGGTTTTCCCAGCGTGGGGAACCTCTTCTGGCCGGTGCTGATCCTGGCACTGGGCCTCTGGCTCGTCCTTCGCGCGGTCCGGGGAAGTACCCGGTCCTGAGCGCCGGAGTTCGTGCCCTCTGACACGCGGCCGCATGCCCTATGGCCGTCGCGTGGGGACTGGGCGAGAAGGACGATCAGCGGTGGAAACGAATCCCGCGCGGCCGTCGCTGCTCGGACCTGGCGTTCGGTGCGCCGTCCTGGCCAGCAGACCTCGGCGGATGGAGGCGGCATCATGCGAGTCCTGCTCGGCGTTGATGGGTCCACACCTTCGATCATCGGCCAGCACCTTGTCGAGAGCATGCCGTGGCCCGAAGGAACGACGGTCCGCGTGGTATCCGTGGTGGTCCCTCCCATGGCCATGCTGGCAGTGGCCGCGCCCGGTGCATACCTGAGTCCCGAGACGCTCGCGGAGATCGAGGAGGCACGCGCCGACCATGCGCATCGCGTCGTGGAATCGGCGATCGAGATGATCGCCGGGGGACCCGTGCGCGTCGAAACAGCAGTGCTCCACGGAGCGGCTGCCCGCGCGTTGACGGACGATGCGGTGGCATGGAAGGCGGACCTGCTCATCGTGGGCAGCCACGGCCACGGCGCCCTCGGGGGGCTCCTTCTTGGGTCCGTCTCGGCGGAGATCGTGGACCACGCACCGTGTCCGGTCCTGATTGCGCGCCGGCCGACGGCCACGAAGGTGCTCCTGGCCGTTGACGGCTCCACGGCCGCGGGCCAGGCAGTCGCGACGATGGCAGCCTGGCGGGTGTTCGCGCCCATCCCAACGGTCGTGGCAACGGTCATCCCTCCACTGGAGACGGGTGGCGGCGCGACCATGCCCGACCTCCAGGCACGGCTCGACACGGCCCGTGACCGACTTGCACTGGGACTGCGCGCGCACGCCGAAGGAGTGGTCGGCTCCGCGGTGGACCGCCTCCGGGCCGCCGGTATCACCGCCGCCTCGTGCGTCCTGGAGGGCAGCCCGGCAAAGGAGCTGGTCCGGCTGGCGGATGAGGAGGACGCGGATCTCATCGTTGTCGGAACGCGCGGCCTGACGGGCCTCGCCCGCCTCCGCCTGGGCAGCACCGCGCGCGGGGTGCTGCACGCTGCATCCGCATCGGTCCTTGTCGTGCCTGTCCACTCGCTCTCCGCGCCGGAGCACGGGCGCTGACGGAACGGTTCGCATCGGACGGGAGGTTGGCCATGGGCGCGCAAGTAGGGGACGTCCTCGTCGTGGAATCGGAGAAGGTGGGTCTGCCGGATCGGTGCGGCGAGATCCTGGAGATCATCGAGGCGTCGTACGGCACCCGGTACCGCGTGCGCTGGGACGACGGGCACGAGTCGATCTACTACCCGTCGAGCGATGCGACCGTTCGCCAGTCCGTCCATCACGACGCCTGACCCCGTCCGGTCGGCGGTGC
>JANPDJ010000252.1:0-6390 GCA_031431395.1 Chloroflexota bacterium
GTCGAACGCCACGATCGACAGGCCCATCCGGGAATGGGCGCCGAGTTCGGAGGCGAGGCGGGCGCCCGTCAGGCCCAACCGGCCGAGCCAGCCCACCAGCGCGTCCACGAGCGTGTCGCCCACCTTGCCGGTGTAGAAGCCCACCGGAAAGTCCCAGCGGACCACGGTCTCGATCCACGATGCCTGCGCCTGGATCTGATCCCCCTCGGGGACGAAGACGGCCGCCGGCAGGTCTTCGCGGCGCGGGATCACGACGACGTAGAAGAACGCCGGGATGATCCAGCCCACCTCGTAGAACCCCGCCGCGTAGCGGACGTTCGTCTGCGACGTCAGCATGAGCGCGTCCACGCCGGCGCGGTCCATCTCCTCGCGCAGGCGCGCAATCCGCCGGTCGAACTCCTCGCGCGTGCAGTCCGGGAACAGGCCGGTCCGTGTTTGCGTGCTGATCTTCATGGGAGCCACTCCCGGTGGGCAGGGCGGGCCGACAGGCGCAGCCGCAGGATCTCAGCCGGGCGTCACCCAGCTGGGCGGATCGATCTTCACGGGGCAGTTGCCGGCGGCCTGGGAGCGGAGCACCGCGTCCACGATGGCCGCGGTTCGCCACGCGTGCTCGGCCGGGCTGGCAGTGGGCCGGCCCGTCTCGATGCCGGCGATCACGTCGCGGATGCCGCCCTCCATCCCACCGAACGTCCATTCGGGCACGATCAGCTCCGTGCGCGGCGGGGTCCAGTCGGCCTGCGCCCCGTGGCCGATCTGCTCAATGACAGTGACCTGCGAGCCCTCGTCGCTGAGGACGATGCGCCCGCCCGGTCCGCGCAACGTGATCATGATGCCGGGCATCGTGTCCTTCATGCCCGTGAGGTAACCGCGGACGCCGTTCCTGAAGGCGACGTAGAAGTTCGCGGCCGGTTCGGATTCGGTGGTCTTGCCGCCGTCACCGCGGTAGTCGGTGCCGTAGTCCTCGAAGCCGGGCTCCAGCTCGGCGAAGACCCAGACGGGATCCGAGTTGGCGAAGTAGACCATGATGTCGATCGAGTGCGGATGGGTGCGCCAGAGCATGGCCCGCTCGCCGCCCATCTCCACCATGATCTGCGACAGTTTCCCGAGACGCCCCTGTTCGATGAATGCGCGCGATGCCACGTGGTACGGCATCCACCTGCGCTGGTAGTCCACGTTCACCACGACGTCCGCCGCCCGCGCTACTTCCACCATCCGGGTGGCGTCCGCCAGGCTGGTGGCCAGCGGCTTCTCCACGAAGATGCCTTTGGCACCTGATTCGACGGCCTTGATGAACGGATCCGCGTGGAGGAAGTCCGGCGTCGCGATGGTGACGATGTCGGGCCGCTCCGTCGTGAGCATCTCGGCGTAGTTCTCGTAGACACGTGCGCCCGGCCAGCGGCTGCCCCACCGCTCCAGGAACTGGTCGCGGAGGCCGGGCATGATGTCGCAGCCGGCGACCACCTCCACGCTGGGGATGGCGGCCAGTGCCGCCGCGTGGCTGAACGGCATCCCCGTGCCCAGGGCCTGGCCGGAGGCCGGCGGCGGCGGATCCGTGGCGATCCAGCTGAGGCCGATCATCGCGACTCGGTGGGTGGCCATGGTCCTGTCCTCCTGTGCGTGGCGTAGATGGCGGTGGGCGCAGCCGTTACTCCGTGAGGTGCCCCACGAACCAGTCCTGGAGACGTTTGATGATGTCCAGCCGGTGGGCATGCTCGGTCGGCCCGTGCGTTTCGCGCGGGTACAGCACGAGTTCGGTCTCCACGCCCTGGTCCTTGAGCGCCCGGTAGAGCAGGTAGCTCTGTTCCACCGGCGCACCCAGGTCCGCGGTGCCGTGGATGATCAGCGTGGGTGTCCGGATCGCCCGGATGTGGTCGATCGGCGAGAAGCGGGCCTGGTGGCTGTCGGGGTCGAACGCATCGGTCTGGAAGTGCGACCGGTCCCAGAGCGGGATGTCGGTGCGCCCGTGGAACGACCGCCAGTCCACCCAGCCGGCACCCACCGCAGCCGCCCGGAACCGCGGATCCTGGCTGATGGCCCAGGCTGCGGTGTACCCGCCGTAGCTCCAGCCGCAGATCCCCAGGCGTTCGCGGTCGGCGATGCCGTCTGCCACGAGACGGTCGATCCCGGACAGGACGTCGCCGAGATCCGCGCCGCCCATGTCGCCCACATTTGCCTCCGCGAACTCCAGCCCGAACCCGGTGGAGCCGCGGTAGTTGGGAACGAAGACGGCGAGCCCGGCATCGACCAGGGGTCGCGCCCAGCGCTGGTGGTGGAAGAACTCGCAGCGGACGCAGCCCGTCGGTCCGCCGTGAACGTGGGTCACCAGCGGCAGTGGTCCACCGGAATGGCCGGCCGGAAGGTGGAGGAAGCCCTGGAGGGCCGTCCCGTCCGCCGCCGTCCAGGCGACCTCGCGCGATTCGCAGCGCGCGGCGTCGGCCAGGTCGGCATGCAGGTCAGTGAGTCGCCGCCACGTGATCGCCCCGGACGCCCAGTCGCCGGCGTACACGTCCTGCGGGTTGTCGAGATCGTCGATGACCGCCGCCAGCCGGTCCGGGCCATCGGCCGCCGTCGCGAGCGAGACCGTGCTGATCGAGCGGCGTGCGGTCCACAGCCACGACCGCGCACCGGTGTGGAGATCGATCTCGCTGATGCCGGATCCCGCCCGCACGTTCGCGACCGTGAACAGGCAGCCGTCCGCACGGAATGCCAGGCCCGTGTCCGAGGCCGGCTCATCGGCGCCTGCCGCGCGTGCCTCGCCCCCGGCCGCCGGGACCACCATCGGTCGTCCTGCATCCATCCCCCGGTCGCTGAGGTTGGAGGTCAGGAACGCGACGTGCGCTCCATCGGCCGACCACGCCGGCTTGGCAACCTGCCGCCACGACTGGTGCAGGGTGGTTGCCAAGCCACCGGCGATATCGAAGACCGCGAGCCGCGCCCGATACCAGCCCCACTCGTACGGGACGTCGGACACGATCGCCGCCACCCGGCGGCCGTCGGGCGAGAGCGCGAACTCCCAGACCTGGAGCGCGGGCGGCGAGATCGGGGTCGCTCCTCCGGTCCCGGTGGACACGGACCAGAGCCGCTGGAATCGCGGCTCCTGCTCGAAGAGGATGTGATCCTGGCCCCGCGCCTCTCGCGCCCGGGTCTCGGCAGGCACCGGCTCCGTCGCGATGAATGCGAGGCGGGTCCCGTCCGGGAACCACGCCAGGGGATCCCGGCCGCGCTCCACGGGGATCTCGCCGTCCACCTGGGTCAGGCCGCGCGGCACGCCACCTCCGCGTGGCACGAGGTAGACCTGCCGCTGGCCGTCCTGTTGCATGTCGGACAGGAACGCGAGCGAGCGGCCATCGGGTGACCAGCGCGGGCTCGTGTCCGAGCGGCCGTGCGTGAGGCGGACGGTTGGGCCGCCGGCATGGGGGACCGTGTTGATGGACGACGGGAGGAAAGCCGGCCGGCCGGGTCCACTGGGCCGCGTGGCTTCGGCCAGGACGAAGGCAATCACCTCGCCGTCGGGCGAGAGGGCCGGCTCGCTGACGATGCGGTGGGCCAGTGCGATCTCGGGGGTGAATCGGGTGGGCACCTTCGACTCCCAGTGGCAATCCCGGGCCGCTGACCCGCCCGTGGGTGATCGCCGGCGCTCAGGCTACTGCGCAGGCACGGGCGCTGCCTGCGGCTGCCGGCGTAGTCTTGCCCCGTGGCTTCGCCGTCCCCCGCGAGTCTGCGCGCCTTTGTCCGGCGGCATACCCGGATCGTGCCGGTACCGGACGTCCCGGGCGTGCGACTTCACGTCGCCGACGACGTGATGCTCGTCTGCCGGCTGGCCGGCAGCGCGCTCGGCCAGGCCGACCCTCCCCTGCCGTACTGGGCCTTCGCGTGGGCCGGCGGGCTCGCGATCGCACGGTATCTCGTGGACCACCCCGAGGTGATTGCCGGCCGGCGGGTGGTGGACATCGCTTCGGGTTCGGGCCTCTGCGCCATCACGGCCATGCGGTCGGGCGCCGCCTCCGCGGTGGCCGTGGACATCGACCCCTTCTCGGAAGCGGCTGTCGCCCTCAATGCGCGGGCCAACGAGGTCCGGGTCGGCTTCCGACGGCAGGACGTGCTGGACGAGCCCCCGCCGCCGTGCGATGTGATCCTGGCCGGTGACGTCTGCTACGAGGAGACGATGGCCGGCCGCATGCTCGGCTGGCTCCGGATGGCCGCGCAGGACGGAACGCGCGTGCTGATCGGCGATCCGGGCAGGACGTACCTCGAGCCAGGCCTGGAGCGGCTGGCGGCCTACCGGATCCGCACAAGCCGCGAGCTCGAGGACGCAGAGGTCAAGGATTCGGCGGTCTACACGTTCCCCGCGGGCGGCTGATCGCTCCGGCGCAGGGTGGTCGGCCTCGAGCCGGAGGCCACCGCGCCGGGCAGTTCCCCCAGTCCGCCCCTCGAGGGCTGCGCTACGGCATGTCCTGGGTCGCCGCCGCGAGCGTGCTCCCGACCAGGACGTCGTCGGCCCAGTACGCGCCGGAGGGCCCGGACGGCAGCAGGTCGAAGGTCGCACCGCCCGCGTAGGGCACGAGGACCGCCGAAACCACGAGCGCCCCATCCACCGCGTCACCCGCTCGAAGATCGCCGAGGCGTCGCCCGTCGGGCAGCGGATGGCCGGGCGAAGCATCCAGGACCCGGCCGTCGGCCAGAACCAGATGCACCACGCGGTGTGTCGAAGCGACGGCAGTGGAGCCCACCGCGATGATCCGGCCTGCGACGCGGCGACCGCGGCTGTCGGATGTCCAGACGGCCATGCCCGGCAGGACGTCCTCCACGGCGACCGGTCCCCCCGGCGTCGCGATACGCGTTCCGCGCGCGAGGCAGATGGGGCAGGGCGGCGGACCAGAGGGGTCCTTTCGCGTCGTGGTAATCGTGCCGTTCGGGTGGATCAGGCCCGCCACGTGCCAGCCCTCACTCGCACCGGGCGCGGAGGCGGCCACGTAGTCGAAGCCGAAGTCCCCGCCCTGCGCGGCCAGGACGAGCGCGTTGAGCATCTTCCACTCGCGGTAGACCGCAAGGATCTCGGCCGGCGTCGGCGCGGCGCTGACGTTGACGTGAGCAGCGATCGCCGCGAACGTGGCCGTGTCGGCCCGGATCTCGGGAAGCCGCGCCTTCGCGAGCACAGCCTCGTCGTTGTGAGCCACCGGATAGAAGTCCGGGTCGCAGAAGAGCGGCCGACCCAGCCCATCGGCGAGGCGGTAGCGCAGTTCCGCAGGGGTCAGGGTGGCCGCGGCGGTGGGTGCAGGAGTCGGGGCGGCGGTAGGCCGGGCCGTCGGCGAACCGCTCCGGGCCCCCGTCGGCCCGGGTGTCAGGCTGGGTGGGCTGCCCGTGCAACCCGCAACCAGCGCGACGAGGAAGGTCGAGATCGCGAGGAGCCTCACCGTTCGCATGATCCCACCAGACGCCGCCCGACGGCAGGGGGTTCCCGACGCACCGGGCGCGCCGTAGCATGGCGGCCTCGGGCCGACGATTGCTGGGGAGCGTGGCGATGATGGAATTCCGTGTGAATCGGGCGAAGCAGAAGCTCGCCGCGGGGGAAGTGGTGTCGCTCGTGATGGGCGACTACTCGCCCGACGTGGCCGAACTGCTCGCCTTCAGCGGCGTGGATGTTCTCTGGGGCGAAATGGAGGACGGGCCCACCTCGTGGCGCGAGATCGCCGACTACTCGCGCGCGGCCGATCTCTGGGGCGCCTGCTACATGGTCCGCGTGAACCGGTTGGAGCCAGCCCTCATCGGCCGGGCGCTCTCCATGGGCGCCACCGGCGTGATGGTGCCCCACGTGAACACAGCCGATGACGCGCGCGCGGTGGCCCGCGCGTCCTTCTATGCACCGAAGGGCATGCGCGGTATGGCCGGCGGACGGCGTTCGATCGGCGCGCGCGACTACTACGGCGAGACGAATTCGGAGGTCCTGACGGCAATCCTGCTCGAGGACATCGCGATGGTGCCCCATCTGCCCGAGATCGTGCAGGTGGACGGGATCGACATCTTCTATGTGGCACCCGGCGACCTCTCGCAGAGCATGGGCCTCATCGGCCAGATCGATCATCCCGATGTGCGGGCAGTGATCAACGACTGCGTCGCGACGATCGTGAAGGCGGGGAAGGTCGCGGGGGCCCTCGCCCACGACGGCAACCTCGACCAGATCCTGGCCCAGGGCGTGCGCTTCGTCGGAACGAGCTGGGATCCGTGGGTCGGCAACGCGGCCCGGAACTGGACGCAGCGGGTGCACGCGGGACGGCGGTCGCCCTCGGCTTGAACTCGGCCGTTCGACGGATCGCCGGCCTGTCGGGGGACACGACGTCCGCGAGGCGCGGGCAGGCACGGTGCGAGACACCGCGACTCCTGATTCCGCTG
>JANPDJ010000253.1:0-2137 GCA_031431395.1 Chloroflexota bacterium
GCACGCAGGATCACGCCCAGGGACGCAGGCGACATTCCCCCGTATTCGGCCAGCGCCCCCTTCCCCTCGTCTGATGCGAGGTAATTCAGGGTGGTCCGGAGGTCCATGAGGTCGAGGAGGGGAAGCTCGTTGTCGTCGCAGTACTTGAAGACGAGCGACAGGATCGATGTCTGGGTCTCATTGAGCCCCAGGACCTTGCCGAGGAGCAGGGGTCCGAACGAGTGGACCGTGGCCCGCACCTGGGCCCCCAGCGCCCCCGACAGGGACAGGAACTCGACTGGATGTCCGCTCGGACGGAAGGTCCAGTCGAGCGACGCCGCGCGGTCCAGGACGCGCTGATCCGCGGCGACTCCCGGCGAAGCGATCCCCGTGACGTCGCCCTTGATGTCGGAAACGAAGACCGGGACGCCGGCATCGCTGAGTTGCCCTGCGAGCAGCTGGAGCGTCTTCGTCTTCCCGGTTCCGGTGGCGCCCGCAATGAGGCCGTGGCGGTTGAGCATCGACAGGGCGACCTGGACGCGGACCTCCCGCAGTACCTCGCCCGCCAGGATTGGGCTCCCGATCACGATGCCGGGCTCCTTGAGCGCGTACCCGGTCTTCATCGCCTCTGCGAAGGCGGAATCCATCAAGTCTCCAGTCCACGTGTCGACGCAGTTTCGGGGCTGTTCGCCCTTGACGATGCGGGGGCCTGGTCGTCCCATCGTGCGAAGGTATTAGGCCCCGCGCTGTGGGTTCTTGCCCCATGTTCCCGTATTGTTGCAGTCTCGTTCGACGGATCGAACCGACAGCCAAACCGTAGCAGGAGGATCGGATCGTGGGCATCGCAGAGATCGAGGGAATCGGCCCCGCGTACGGCGCCAAGCTGGAGGCGGCTGGGATCCGCTCCGCCGCCGCGCTCCTGAAGGCAGGCGCCACGCGCGCCGGCCGGAAGACCCTCGCAGACCAGACCGGAATCCGGGCGGACCTGATCCTGGAGTGGGTCAACCATGCTGACCTGATGCGGATCGATGGCGTCGGCTCCCAGTACGCCGACCTCCTTGAGGCCGCGGGCGTGGATTCACCGGCGGAACTTGCGCAGCGGAACGCCAAGAACCTCGCCAAGACATTCCAGGAGGCGGACGCGGCGCGAAACACCGTCGCCCGGATCCCGTCGGAGGGCATGGTTGCCGGCTGGATCGAGCAGGCGCGCGGGCTCGCGAAGGTCGTCGAGCATTGAGATTGCAGGTGCAGGTGGAACGGCCGAAGTTCGCCCCCCCGCACTTGGCTCCCAAGTCGGCCTTCGACGCGGACTCTACTGGCCCAAGCGCGCGCACGTTTGTGTGTGCTGGTAATGAAGATCGAAGGAGGGACTCCAGATGATGGTTGAATTCAAGTCGTTCCTGCTGAAGACCAACGCGCTCGCGCTGGCCATCGGCGTCATCATCGGCACTGCGCTCGGGGGCGTCGTGAACTCGCTGGTCAACGACATCATCATGCCGCCGATCGGCGTGCTGCTGGGAGGCGTGGACTTCGGCTCCCTGGTCATCAAGCTGAAGGATGCGACGGCCGACAAGCCCCAGGTGGACATCCGCTACGGCGCATTCATCAACATCGTGATCGCATTCATCGTGATCGCGCTCGTGGTTTTCCAGATCAGCAAGATGATGATGAAGCCCGCCCCGGAGGCTCCGTCCCCTGCGATGAAGACGTGCCCGTATTGCACCGAATCGGTCGCGGCGGCCGCCACGAAGTGCAAGTTCTGCGGTAGCGCCGTCTGATCTCGCACCGGGGATCGAGCGGGGGCCGCGTCGGAACGCCGGCCCCCGAACCCGGCGTCTCACGGCGCAGCGCGCGGGCCCGTGCGGCCGCGATCGCGGCGCCGAGTCGGGAACCCCGGCCCCCGAACCCGGCGTCTCACCGTGATCGTCCCGGATTCCCGGGATGCCCGGCCGAGGGACCTGCGCTGGGTGAGCGGCCGCGATCGCGGCGCCGATTCCGTCACCTAGCCATCCGGCGACTACTCCGCGCGCGTGCCGGCCGTTTCTCCGCCACCCAGCCATGGGGGGACTGGTAGGCGAACATGTAGGTCGGCATCCTCGTCCATGAGTCGCTGTTTGTGCGTGGATCCGGACCCTGGCCGCGGCGGATCCTGACAACC
>JANPDJ010000254.1:0-3566 GCA_031431395.1 Chloroflexota bacterium
GTCACCATCGCCTCCCGAGTGAGAAGGTGAGCCGGAATGGAGTCGGATGAGAACGCGTCGAGGATCAGCAGGTCGAAGGACCCGCGTGGTTCCGATGCAATGGACCGCCGGCCGTCGCCGATGACAATTCGCGCCTGTACCGCCGCGTCGCGCAGGTAGGTGAAGTACGCGGGGTCCAGCGCAACGTCCACCGCGGCCTGGTCGATCTCGAAGAACGTCAGCGAGTCGCCGGGCCTCGCATACGCGGCGATCGTCCCCGTGCCCAGCCCGACGACGCCGATTGCGGCCGACCCCTTCCGGCCGTGCACGTCGGTCAGGACATCGCCCAGGGGGCCGGCCTGGACGTAGTAGGACGTGGGCTGGGTCCGGCGCTCGTCGAGGAACTGGACCCCGTGAAGGGTCGTTCCGGAGTATTCGACGTGCTGCGTGCCCTCGCGCTCGGCACGGACCGTGAGGACGCCGAAGAACGTCCGCCGCTGGAGCAGCGATGGAGGGGTCAGGGCGATCGATGCGACGACGATGGCTACGACCGTCGCAAACGCCATGACCCGGTAGGAACGGGCCCCGACGAGGATCAGCGCGCCGATCGCAAGCAGGCCCCCGACCTCCACCGTTGCGGTCAGGCCATTGCGCGCGAAAAGCAGGAGGATCGCGGCGGCGACCGCGAGGTACGGCGCGGCCCGAACGGCGCCTTCGCGCACGAACGCCTCGATCCCCGGAACCCGGGCCGGGTGCCCAGGGGCGGGCATGGCTGCCAGGGCCAGGATCGCCGCGACCACGAGGATCGGGTATTCGTAGATCGTAGAGAAGACCATCGGCGCGATGAGCGCCACGAAGGCCGTGGCAAGGACCCCGCCCGCCGAGAGGGCAAGGTAGAAGACCGTCAGATGGCGCTCTGCCGGACGAGCCTCTGCCAGGCGGCCGTGGATGGCAACAGCCACCACCAGGAACGCCCCCAGCTCGATGAGCAGGAGCGCCAGCACCGGCCAGCCGCTGCCCGGGTTCGCGTACGGGATCCACAGCAGGGTGACCGCAGCCGGGGCCAGTCTCTCGACGGCCGGCAGGGACCCTCGCCCGCGCGCCGAGAACGCGACCACGAAGCTGGCCAGGTACACGGCCAGCGGGCCGACCCACAGCAGCGGGGCAGATGCCAGGTTGGTCGTGATGAAGTTCGTGGTGGCGGCCAGCAGGCCGGCCGGGACGGCCGCCGCGAGGATCCAGAGTCCGATGGTTCGCCGACCGGGCGCCGGGGGGTCGGCGGCTTCGATCGGCACGGCGGTCTTCGCCGCGGTAGGCGCATGGCGGGGGGCGGGCCTGGCCCAGCGACCTGCCACGCTCACGGCGAGAAGCCCCGCCAGGACGATGAGCCCTCCAATGAGCACCAGCCGTTGCACGGAAATGGGGATGAACGGCTGCACGAGGAACGGATAGGACAGCACGGCGAGGAGGCTGGCCGCGTTCGAGGCCGCGTAGAGCCACCAGGGGCTGCGACCGCTTTCGGAGAACCACGCCATGAGGAGCGGCGACGTGGCGGAGAGCAGAAGTGCCGGGACGCCCGCAACCGCGATGAGCGCCAGGAGAACGTTCGCAGGCTCAGCAAGGCCGGCGACCCGGAACGTCCCGATGTCCGTGGGGCCCGCGACGGCCGCGACGGCCGCCACCGCGGCCAGCACTGCGGCGACTGCGAGGGCAAGGTGGAGCGCGCCACCGGCTCGGGGCGACAGGCGCGTCGCCACGAGGTGGGCGTAGCCGTAGCCCACGAACAGGATCGCCGTAAAGAAGCTGAGGGCGGTGGCCCAGACCCCGGGAGATCCGCCAAACGCGGGCAGCACCAGCTGGCCCGCGACCAGCTCCAGCGAGAACAGCGAGTACGCCGACAACGCGATGGCCGAAACGTAGAGCGCGGTTGGCCATCGGCGCGTCTCCGAGCGGCCGTCGTCTGCTCCCCGGTGTCTTCGCCTGGCTGGTTCTCGGCCGTGGCTCATGGGTCGCGAACTGTACCGTGGCCCTCCGGCGGTATGCGCCCTCCCGCCCCGTCGGCGCGTCGCCGGGACCACCGTTCTCCGGGTCCCTCTCGCCCAAATCGTGTGGCGCGATGTCAACGGGCACGCTCGGATCGGTAACCCTGCCCATTGTGAATTCGCTCCCGGATCGGTATGGTGTCCCTGTTATTGGGGCATTTCGCTCCATGTCAAGAGGGCAAATCGTCATGGGACTTTCGACAGCACGCGGCGCACCTGAGAATGAGCGTGGCCAGGGACTCGCGGAGTACGCACTCATCCTCGCCCTGATCGCGATCATCGCGATCGTGGCGCTCTCCTTCCTGGGCACCCAGATCAGCACGATCCTCAGCGGCGTGGGCAAGTCCGTCTGATCGCGCAGCCACAACGCGTTTCCGCCGCGTGCCGGTGCAGAACCCGGGCAGACCCATCGATTTGTCGGCCGATTTGCGACGACGCCGGGCGCGGACCCAATGTTGTCTTAAGGAGTTACAGATGATCCAGGCGTTCCGGCACCTGATCGCCACCGCTCGGGAGCGTGGCCAGGGCCTTGCGGAGTACGCACTCATCCTCGCCCTGATCGCAATCATCGCGATCGTGGCGCTTTCCTTCCTGGGCAATCAGATCAGCACGATCCTCAGCACCGTCGGCGAGTCCGTCAAGGTCTGATCACGATCGTGGCGATCTCATTCCCGAGTGGCGGCACCGCCTCCACCCGTCGCGAGAACTGATCGGTCATCGCATCTCCGGCCCCCCGGCCCAACTCGGTCGCCGGGGGGTCCCGGTCTCACCACCGGCGCAGCATCCGCTGCGACATCCCGCGAACCGCGGCCCAGGGGGCTCGAGGAGAAACCAGATGTCACTCCTGAAGCGAATCGAGCGAGCGCGCCCGGGTGACACGTCCATCGCAGCGCCGGATGCCCGATCGACAAGGGGGTCCGAGCCGGAGGCAACTGCTCCCCCGGATCCGGCCGCTCCAGCGGTCCAGGTCGGCCCGGTCGGCTCTGCGGCTGCCCCTGCGGGGCCCGCGCTCCTGCGGCCACTCGCCGCGCCGGAGGGGCCCACCGTCCAGCCGCTCTCACCCCAGGCGCAGCGGCTCATCGGCCAGATCGGCGTCCGCGAATCCTTCCGGGACGTCAAGTTCCGCATCCAGAACCGCGTGATCACGGAGTTGGATCCGCAACTGGATCTCTCCAACCACGCGGGTGTCCGCCACGAGATCGAGGAACTGTTCAACCGCTCCGTGGACCAGGAAGGGCTGGCCCTCACCCGCGCGGAACGCGTGCGGATGCTGGAGCAGATCATCGACGAGATCATCGGGCTGGGGCCGCTGGAGCCGCTCCTCCGCGACGAAACCGTCACGGAAATCATGGTCAACGGCCCGCGCCAGGTCTACGCGGAGCGGCTGGGCCGCCTGGAATTGACGGACGTGGTCTTCCAGCACGACGACCACGTCATGCGGATCATCGATCGGATCATCGCCCCCATCGGCCGCCGGATCGACGAATCCAGCCCCATGGTGGACGCCCGGCTCACGGACGGGTCGCGGGTGAACGCGATCATTCC
>JANPDJ010000255.1:0-4498 GCA_031431395.1 Chloroflexota bacterium
GTCGACTGGTTCCCTCGGAGATCGCGGAGGCCTGCCGCGATCCGTCCCAGGACGTGCCCGACCCCATCTCTACGCTCGTCACCATCGAGAACACCGTCAACGCCGCTGGCGGCCTGCCGCGCGACGTCCGGTACACGGAGCAGGTCGCGGCCGTGGCCCATGCTCGGGGAGTCCCGCTGCACCTGGACGGGGCGCGCCTGTTCAATGCCGTGGTGGCCCTGGGTGTGCCGGCCGCCGAGTTGTGCGCGCCCGTGGACTCCGTGATGGTGGCGCTCTCGAAAGGACTGGCCTGCCCGGTGGGCTCCGTGGTGGCCGGTGACCGGGCGTTCATTCACCGCGCGCGCCGGGCGCGGAAAGTCCTGGGCGGCGGCATGCGGCAGGCCGGGGTCATCGCGGCTGCCGGCGTCGTCGCCCTCCAGGACGGCCCGGACGGCATGATCGCCCGCCTTGCCGACGACCACGCAACCGCTCGTCGATTTGCCGAAGGGCTTGCCCTGTTCGAGTTCCTTGACGTTGACCTGTCGCGTGTCCAGACCAATTTCGTCATGTTCCGCGTCCGCGGCCCGGAGGAGAACTGGCAGGCGCGCCGGGCAGCGTTCGTCAAGGCGCTGTGGGATCGAGGTGTGCTGACATTCGCGCACGTCGGCCAGATGATCCGCGCCGTCACGCACTACGGCATCACGGACGACGACATCAGCCATGCGCTCTCGGTCGTTCCGGCCGCGTGGGACGCCACCCGGTCCACGGTCGCCGCCCGGGGCTGAGCCTCGCCGGTGCGGTCGCGGCGGCCCGTGACCGCGGCTCCGGCCCGCCGACCTGCCGCTGAGGTCAGACGAACGGGCGGAGCGCCGAGACGGCTCGCTCCACATCGTCGTCGGTGGTCCAGACGTGCGGCGCGAGCCTGACGTGGCCGACGCGGATTGCGCCCCGGACACGCGCATGGTTGAGCGCCGCGGCCGCAGCTTCGGGATCAGCGACCGGCAGGCAGACCAGTGACGACGACGGCGTCGGCAGCCCGAGACCGGCGGCCAGCCGCCCGGCGAGCGCTCGGACCTCCCCGAACAGTCCCTCGCCCCGCCACTGGCGGAGCAGGCTCAGCGATTCGGTCGCCCCGATCCAGGCCAGGCGGGCAAGCGACGTGTCGAAACGTGCGGCAGTCGGGCGCAGGCGCAGTGGACCGCCGAGGTACCGGGCGCCGGCGGCCTCGTCGGATGCGCGCCAGTTCGCGTCGTAGGGGGCGATTCCGTCCCAGCGGTCCCGCCGGACGTACATGAACGATGCGCCGTGCGGGCAGAGCAGGTGCTTGTAGCCGGCCGCGACGAGATAGTCCACGCGGCCGATGACGCCCGCCAGGTCCACGAACGGCACGCCCTGGCTGGCATCGAGCAGGAGTTGCGCTCCGACCTCCTGGCAGCGGGCCACGAGCGAGGCAAGGTCGGGGGCGCGCCCCGTGTGCATCTGTGGGACGCTCACGCCCACGAGCGCGGTGTCCGGCCCCACCTCGTCGATCAGTGCGTCGAACGGCACCTCCCGCACGCGGACGCCCCGGCCGGCGGCCGCCACGAGCATCGGCAGGATGACCGACCCGTACTCATCGTCCGGCAGGAGGACCTCCGCGCCGGCGGGCAGCGAAGCCGCAATCAGGCCGACCCCGATCGAGATCGACGGGATGAGTGCGATCTCCTCCGCCGACGCTCCGATGAACGACGCGAACGCATCACGAGCCGACTCGGCCTCGAGTTCGATGCCGTACCAGTCGATGTCACCGCGCTGCCAGCCGCGCTCCGCCTCGGCGAGGCGCCGGATCGCCGGAAGCGGTGGAAGCCCGAAGGTCGCAGTGTCGAGGTAGGCCCACTCGGGGTCCGGCTCAAAAAGGGCGCGAGCGCGCCGGAGCGCCACCGACGAGCCTGAAGAGCCGGTCGCGTCCGACGAACTGGCTGCGCCCGAAAGGCCGGCTGCGCCCCACGAGCCAACCACCGCCGACGAGCTGTCACGGCCCGACGAGCCGGCTGCGCCCGACGAGCTGTCACGGCCCGACCCGCCAGCGGGGCCCGACCCACGTGCCCCCACCAATCCGGGTCCTCCTGTCGTGGGTCTGCTACCCGACGCGGCGGATCGCGATCTTCTTGAACCCCTCGGAATGGAGTCGCCGCGACATGTCGTAGAAGGGCCGCGCGTCGCCGATCACCCGGCCGAACACGTTGGCGATCGCCGGCACGTGCTGGCCCGGGATCGTGGGCCGGCAGTAGCGGTCGTACGCCCAGTAGATTTCCGCCAGCGCATTGAGATGGCCGTGCCGGGCGCCGGCGTCGTAGTGCGTGAAGATCACGTCGCCGGTCTGGATGTTCGAGGTGGAGTTCTCCTCGCCGATCGTCGCTCCGATCGTGGGGTCGTCGAGGAACAGCGCGCCGATGGTGCCGGAGTACATCGCGTGCGAGCCGTCACCCGACTTCGGAAGGCATTCCCAGATCGCCTGGCAGGTCCTGGGTGCCTCGCGGTCGAGCAGCTCCACCCGCCCAACGACTACGCTGTCAACGAACAGGATCTCGATTTCCCTGGCCACCGCGACCTCCATCTATCCGTGATTCAAAACCGGCCGACGCGGCCGGACCAAGCGCGGTCGAACCCCCGAGCCCCGGTCCCGGACGGGGACTCACTCCCAGGTGAAGTTGATCCCCATCCAGCCCTCGGTGCCGGCATGCATCAGGTCGTACATCGAGGGTGCCCGGTCGTACGACACGATGTGGGTGACGAGCGGGCGGACGTTGAGCTGCCGGCGCGCGATGAGGTCCAGGATCACCGCCCGGTTGCGCGCACGCGACCACGGCCAGTAGGGATGCGGGCGCGTCATCCCGGTCTCGTACGAGCCCACGATCGACACCTCGCGGCGCAGAAACTGGTCAACGCCGATCGTGGCCTTCGGGCCGCGTTCCGGCCAGGCCGAGGGAGTACCGCCCAGCACGATCCGGCCCCGGTCCGCCGCCGCTTCGAACATCGTCTGCATGGGGTCGAGCCGGGCGGTCATGTGCACCTGCACGTCCACGCCGGACCCGGGCTCAAGGCCGTGGGACGGTTCGTCCTTGAACGAGAAGGGGATCCTCGTCGCATCGTGGATCTTTGCCACGATGTCGGGGTCCAGCGCGTCGAACGTGGCCGCAGCCCCCAGCGACTCGGCGAGGGCGCGGCGTGACGGAGACGGGTCGATGCCCAGCACCGGGTGGGCACCGTTGAGGGCGCAGAGCTGCATCGCGAGCAGGCCGATCTGCCCCAGCCCGTACACAGCCGCCGATTCGCCCAGCTGGATCTTCCCGTGGCGCACCGCGTGGAGTGCGACGTCGCCGAGCGTCGCGAACAGGATGTCCACGTCTTCGAGGGATTCGGGCACGTGCTCGAGGTATGGCGAGTTCACGTTGCCCTGGTCGACATGCGCCTGGTCCCATGGGACGACCCAGAACGAGCCGTGGTTGCCCTGGCCCAGCGCGCGATCGCCTGTCGTGAAGGACGTGACGTTGCGTCCCACTGCCTCGACGATCCCCACGGTCGTGTAGCCGAGGCCCATGTCGGCGAAGTCGGCTGGGCTGGCCCCGGGGGCACGCCGCTTGCGCACGTCATTCATCTCCGTGCCCGCGCTCACCTGCGAGAGCGTCGTCCGCACGAGGATGTCGTTGGGGCCGACGTCCGGGACCGGCACGTCGATCACGTGTACCTGGCCCTGCGGGTCAAGGAGCAGCTGCTTCCCGGTTGCGCCCAGCGTCACGTCGATCCCTCGCTACAGCCTGATGCGGTACAGAGTATCCGTGCGGAATCGCGTTGACCGGGCACTCCGGAGAGTGGTACGGTCGTGGGCGACCACTGCCACGCGACCCGTGGACTCGCGTCCCCCTGTCCGGCGCTCACCCGCTCGGGGGCACGGGAGGAGGATTCACGGTCTTGCAGCCCGCGTGGATGGGGTTAGCCGCCGTTTGGCGGAGAAGGGTTGGAATGCGTAGAAAACTCCCGATCTTGTTCGCGGTCTTCGCGTTGCTGCTTGGAGCGTGCTCGTCCACGCCGGCGGCAACCACTGCACCCACGGCGGCCCCAACGGCTGCCGCAACGGCCGCCCCGGCGACCGCCGCGCCGGCAACTGCCGCACCGGCCACGGGCGGCTCCGTCAGCTTCACCCGGTTTGCAGAAGCCGCCCCCGTGTTCACCACGATGCAGGCGCAGAGCAACCAGTACATGCTCTACTACCTGGTCTTCGACACGCTGGTCGCCCTTGACCTGAGCGACAAGACCCTCCAGACGCTCAAGCCCCGGATGGCGGAGAGCTGGGAGATCTCGCCCGACGCCACCACGTTCACGTTCAAGTTGCGCAAGGACATCAAGTGGCACGATGGCAAGCCGTTCACGGCTGATGACGTCGTGTGGACCGCCACCTGGACGGCTGAGAACCGGAGCGCGTTCATCGGCTTCCCGCCGGCATGGTTCTCCGTGAAGGACCAGGGCGTCATCGAGAAGG
>JANPDJ010000256.1:0-1521 GCA_031431395.1 Chloroflexota bacterium
GGCCGGCCGTGAGCGACGCCTCTGCGGGACTGCGAGGCCGCCGGCTGGTCGTCGCGCTGGATGGGCCGGGGTCCAGCGGCAAGAGCAGACCCGTGTCACAAAACCCGTAGCCAACGCGCAGCGCCGCGGCGGCACCGACGCTGCTCTTGCCGCTGGACCCCGGCCCATCCAGCGCGACGACCAGCCGGCGGCCTCGCAGTCCCGCAGAGGCGTCGCTCACGGCCGGCCACCACCCGGTCTTCCGCCCGGTTCGCCGGAGGCCAGGCCCGCGAGGCGTCGCGCCTCTGCCCCAGAGAGCTCGCGCACGTCGCCCGATCGCAGATCGTCCAGCCGGACCGTCCCGATCCGCACCCGAACCAGGCGGTCCACGGGCGCGCCAACGGCGGCGAACATCCGCCGGAGCTGGCGCTTCCAGCCCTGGTGCAGCGTTCCGCGGTACCAGGAGAGCTGGCCCGGCGCCGGGTACAGGACCTGTTCGAGTCGTCGTGTTTCGATCGGCGTGGCCGGCCGCAGGTGCTCCACGACGGCACTCCCCTCGTCGAGATCGATGCCCTCCTCGAGCGCCCGGCGCTGGTCGCCGTCAAGGGGTGTCCCGAGACCAATCGCGTATTCCCGCTCCACGCCGTGCCGCGGGTGGAGGATCTGGTCGGCCCATGCGCCATCGTTCGTGAGGAGGAGGAGTCCCTCCGTGTCCTGGTCCAGCCGGCCCACTGGGTAGAGGCGGCCGGCGGCCGCCAGCAGGTCTCGCGGAACGAGGTCAAGGACGGTGCGCTCCGCGTGCCGGTCACGCACGGTGGAGGTGACCCCGGCGGGCTTGTGGAGCGCGAGATGCAGCCGACGGCTCTCCGCCCGCAGGGGCTTGCCGTCCACGGAGATCCGGGCGCTCTCCGGGTCCACGGACTGGCCGATCGTCGCAACCACGCCGTCCACCGTCACGCGGCCGGCCGCGATCAGCGCCTCGCTGCCACGTCGCGATGCGACGCCGGCCGCGGCCAGGACCTTCTGGAGCCGCTCCGCTGCCACGTCAGGCCTCCGCCCCGCCCGGGACGCGGATTGCGCCCTGGACGTCCACCGCGGCCGCGCCGCGCCCCTGGTCCACACGCGCTGCCGCATCCACGTCGAGCGGCGGCAGTTCATCCAGGCTGGTCAGGCCGAACCGCTCGAGGAACTCGAAGCCCGTGCCGTAGAGGAACGGCCGGCCCGCAGCGTCCGATCGCCCGAGTTCCACCACGAGCCGGCGGTGCAGGAGCGCCCGCACCGTGTAGTCCGAATCCACGCCGCGGATCCGCTCGACGCCGGCGCGCGTCATGGGTTGGCCGTAGGCCACGATCGCCAGCGTCTCCAGCGCGGCAGGGCTGAGCCGCGGGGCCGTCTCGGTGCCGACGTACCGCGCGATGAGCTCCCCGGCCTCGGGCGCAGTCGCAAGTTCCACGCGATCACCACTCGTGAGGAGCCGGATGCCCCGCGCGGCCAGGGACACCTCGAGATCGCCCAGCCGTGCGTCCACGGTGGCCGAGTCTG
>JANPDJ010000257.1:0-11623 GCA_031431395.1 Chloroflexota bacterium
GCCGAAGCGCTCTTCACCACGTCGTCGGTCGCCGTGCGCAACCCTGCGAACCACCTCTTCAGGACGGACCGGCACGGCCACGGGATCCTCCACTGGCTTGGTTGCCACTGGGTGGACGCGATGTCTGTCGCGTTCCGGTTCGCCGGCGGCGGCCTGGGGACCATGCACTTCGTCAACGCGTTCCCGCGCCCGAACTCGGACGGCTACCTCGCCTTCCGCGGCGTGAAGGGTTCGGTCAAGGTGGACTCCAGCGGGGTGCTCTCGTTCGTGGGGCCGGGCTCCCGCGAGAACCCGCTCCTCACGGAGGAGCGCACGTACGGCTTCACGGATCCCGGCGGCTATGGTCCCAGCGCGCTTGTCGCGATCGACAGCCTGCTGACGGCCGTCCGGACGGGCACGGACACGCCCGTAACCCTGGACGACATGGTCCGGGCGCTCGACGTGATCGACGCGGCCTATGCGTCGGCGGCGGACGGTGGTAAGCGGGTCCCGGTGGCACAACCGGCGGCCGGCTGAGGCCGTCGGGCCCCCGCGGGGCCCCGGCGCTACGGGCTGGGGCTGGCGGTCTCGTCGGGCGACCACACCGGCGTCGCGACGCCCGAGGCGAGGATCCCCCGCACGAGGGCCTCGTTCATCCTGAGGTCCGGACCGCGGAGGCAGGCGTCGATCTCGGAGAAGTTCTGGCTTGCCGGCTCATCGGGGATCACGGCGGTCATGAGCTCCGCGCCGCCGATCTGCGCGCAGGGCGCGTCGGCCGGCCCGACGGCGAGCTTCGCCGATTGCCCGCCCACCGTGATCGGCGTCCCGGCCGCGCCGCCGAGGGTCCATTCGGCGCCGTTCCTGGCCCACACGGTGACGACGATCCCGTTCGGGTCGAGCGCCAGCGGCGGCCAGACGCCGCACAGGGCCCACAGGCACGTTGGGATCGGCTGCGGCCCCAGGGCGGCGATCGCGTACCGGCTGACAGGGCCGATCGTCGAGATGGGGAGCCGCGTGGCATTCCAGCCTGCCGGGAACGAGAGCGTGAGGTTCTGAAGTCCCAGCCGGCCCGGTGCCGAGACGTAGCCGATCTGCTGCGGGATCGTCGCGTCCGAGTTCATCGGCTCTTCCGGCGGGCCGGGCGTCAGGTCGGTGATGAGGGACCGGATCGTTGCCTCGCCCGCGGCGTGTTCGGGGCCGCGGAGGCATGCGTCCAGCTGCTCCCAGTTCCAGATGACCTGGTTCGGGACGACCACGCGGAGCTGTTCGTCGCCACCCATCGCGCGGCACCCCGGATCGACCTCCACCGTCGTGAATCGCCCGGTCCTGCCTGCGATGGTGACCGCGTCGCCCGATGTCATATCGAGGACCGCGCCCGGCGGACCGCCCCAGTGCCAGACGGCGGCCACGACCCCGTTCGGGGGCAGGCTGGTGGTCTGCCAGTACGAACACGAGGAGCCGTTCGCAGAGCGCGAGCACGGGTCCGGAACCGGGTCCGGACCCAGGTACGCCACCAGCTGATAGAAGCTGCTGAAGTTCGGATAGGACATCGCCCGCCAGCCTGCCGGCAGGTGGAGTGGTGCACCGGCGAACAGGACGCTGTCGAGGATGGACGGCGACGGTGCAGGTGTGCCACCTGGTTCCGGCGTCGACGCCGTTGGGGACCGCGCGGTCATCACCGGCCCCGTGGGCCGAAGTGTCGTCGACGGCCCACCGGACGCGACGCACCCGGCCACGAGGGAGAACCCAAGCAGGACGGCGGCCCATCGGCGCATGCCGACACCCTATCGTTGAGACATGGCAAATCAAGTGCCGGAAGCCGCAACTTCCGCGAACCTCAGTGAGATCCACCGCGCCGGCCAGGTCACGGACCGCGAGGCGTTCCTCGCGCGGATGCCCAACGCGATCGTGGCCTGCCACCGGCGTGAGGCCGGGCCGAACCTCGCCCCCCTCTGGTTCCTCTGGACGGGCGAGGAGTTCTGGATCAGCACGCTGACGTGGACCGCGCGCGTGAAGAACCTGAGGCGGGATGCCCGGATGAGCCTCTGCGTCGACGATCCCATCAGCGGCGACTACGTCACGGCCTACGGGAGCGCCCGGATCATCGAGGACAAGAGCGTTCGCGAGCGCACCTTGGCGATCATCCGGAAATACCGGGTAGAAGAGGATGTCCTTCCGCACTGGAACCGGATCGCCGCCGATCGCGTGATCGTCGCGCTGCGTCCGGACGAGATGATCTGGCGGGAATGGTGAGCGTGGAGCCGGGGACGGGCGAGGTCCGGATCATGGCCAATCTCCGCATCCCCATGCGCGACGGGGTCCACCTGGCGGCCAACGTCTACCTGCCGGCCGGGGTCGGCCCCGCGCCCGGCCTGCTCTGGTACACGCCCTACATCAAGGACGGGATGGGCGGCCTGGGAGCGACCGATGCGGTCCAGCGCTTGTTCGCCGCCCGTGGGTTCGCGGCCGCTTCCCTGGATTTCCGCGGCTACGGCGAATCGGACGGCGTGGCTCCGGCGGCGTTCGCGGACCAGGAGGCGCTGGACGGGTACGACGCGCTCGAATGGATCGCGCGCCAGCCGTGGTGCACCGGTCGGACGGGGATCTGGGGCGTGTCGTACGGTGGCAACACGGCTCTCGCCATCGCCGCCCTGCGGCCACCGTCGCTCGGCGCCATCGTTCCCATCCACGCGATCGACACCGAGTTCACGGGTGCGGCGTGGCCGCACGGATGCCGCGGTGCTTTGGTGGGCGAGGTGGACTGGGGATTCCGGATGATCGGGATCCAGTTGCTGCCGCCGCTCCGGTTCGGCGATGGTTGGCGCGATCGCTGGCTGACCCGCCTCGAAGCGCTGGCACAACCGTTTCCGTTCGCCTGGCACAGCATTCCACCCGAAACGTGGGCGACCTGGACCACCGACATCTCGGCGATCGAGGCGCCCGCCCTCGCCGTCTCGGCCTGGCACGACTCGTATCCGCGGGAGACCCTCGACTACCACGAGCGCCTTCGGGTGGCCAAGCGCCTCGTCCTCGGCCCGTGGAAGCACGAACTGCCGGATCTCGCGGTCCACGATCCCATCGGGTTCGTCGAGGTGATGGCCGGCTGGTTCGGGCACTGGCTGGGCGGCGAGGCGGCGCCGGACCTCGCGCCCGTCACGTTCTTCGAGTCCCTCGGCCGGGGATGGAGGACGGCCGACGCGTTCCCGCCATCCAGCGCGCAACCGCGGACGTTCCGTGCGGCGGCCGACGGCCGCCTGGACGAGGCCGGGCCGGTCGCGGATGCCGAGATCGCGTACGCCGTTGATCCGACCGTGGGCCTTGCGGCCCTCCCCTGGGACTGGACCACCCCCACGTCCCAGGTCCCGGCCGACATCTCGCCCGACGATCACCGCGCGGCAACCTGGACCACGGACCCGCTCGCAAAGCCGATGTTGATCACCGGGCTCCCGGAGGTCATGGTCGTCCTCCGTTCGGATCGGCCGGACGTGCCGCTTCGGGCGTGGCTGAGCGACGTCAGCCCCAACGGCTTCTCCACGCTCATCAGCCAGGGCTGGGTGCGGCCGACGCACGTCCTCGGCGGTCCGCTGCCTCGTGACCGCGCCGTCAAAGTCCTCGTGCCGCTGGCTCCCACCTGCTATCGCCTTGCGGCCGGCCATCGGCTGCGGCTCGCGGTGGCCGGTTCGCACTTCCCGGCCCTCGTGCCGCCACCGGACCCCACGACGTTCTGGATCTCGACGGGGCCCGCGGGAACCCGGGTCAACGTCAACGTGGAGCCCGTCGATGCCGTGACCGGCCCGGATCCCGCGTGGCCCGCGCCCCTCCCGCAGCGCCCGACGGCCCCCCTCGAGGTCACGAGCGAGCACTCGGTCGAGCGGTCGCTCGACGATGACCTGGGGCGATACCGCCAGTCCCGGCGCTCGCGCTTCCGACTCGAGAATGGCGCCGAACTCACGTGGGAGCTGGAATCGAGCGCCAGCGTGGAACGCGCACGGCCGGCCGGCATGCAGCTCGAGTCTCGGCAGACGTGGCGGGTTGTGGACGGGCCGGTCCCCGTCGAGATCCGCGTGGAGATGACGGAGACGCTCGACGAGGCGCACGTGAGCGCGTCGATCGACGTGGACGGCCGGCCGTTCTTCGCTCGGGAGTGGGCCCTGCGCTTCGACGAGTATCCGTGGCGGATCCGCCGATGACGCGTGTCGCCTGGGCCGAGGACCTTGAGACGGCCGACCCGGCGAGCGTGGCCAGAGCGGACCTCGTGCTGCTTCGCGAGCAACTCGCCCGCACGGCCGCCACCAGCGACTTCTACCGCGCCAAGTGGGCCGATGCCGGGGTTGACGTGGGCCGCGTCGTCGGTCTCGAAGACCTCGCCGCGCTGCCGTTCACGGAGAAGCACGAACTGCAGGTCGCGCAGGCGGCACAGGCGCCGTTCGGGACCAACCAGGCCGCCGCGGCCGACCGGCTCGTCCGGATGCAGGCGACGGGCGGCACGTCCGGCAAGCCATTGCGCATGGCGATGACCCGGTCCGACATTGCGGTCTACAACGAAGTGGGCGCGCGGGCCGCTTGGGCGGCCGGGCTTCGACCCGGCGACGTGCTGTTCGAATGCATGAACTACGCGATGTACGCCGGCGGCGTCAACGACCACGGCACGTTCGAGACCCTCGGCGCATGCGTTGCGCCGGTGGGCGTCGGCCAGTCGCGGCGCCTGCTGGAAATCCTCGCCGACCTGGGTGTGCCGGCGGCGCTCTACTCCACGCCGTCCTACGCGCTGCACCTGGCCGGTGTCGCCCGCGAGGAGGGCCGCGAGCCACGCGATCTCGGCCTCGCCCGCGGCTACTTCTCCGGTGACGCCGGGCTGGGGAACCCAGGCTATCGCGCGGAGATCGAGGACGCGTGGGGGATGGTGGCGCGCAGCATCTATGGGACCAGCGAGACGGCCCCCGTGGCAGCCGAATGCGATGTGGCAGACGGCCTGCACTGGGTGGGCCAGGGCGCGTTCCTGGCCGAGTTCATCGACCCGGAGTCCGGCGAGGTGATCGAACCGGCCGACGGGGCGACGGCGGAACTGGTCATCACCACGCTCCGTCGCGAGGCGCACCCCCTCGTGCGGTTCCGCACGCATGACCACGTGCGGCTCACCACTGGACGATGCGCGTGCGGCCGAACCAGCGTGCGGTTTCACATCCTGGGCCGGAGCGACGACATGTTCATCGTTCGCGGCATCAACGTGTTCCCGCTGGCCGTCGCCTCGATCGTGGACGAGTTCCGGCCGCGCCTGCGGGGCGAATTCCGGATCGTGCTCGACGAGCCGCCTCCCCTCGTGGCGCCTCCGCGGCTCCTGGTCGAAGCGGCCGAGGGCCTGGCGCCGGAGCGGTTGCACGGGGTGGCAGATGCCCTGGCGAGCCGGTTGCGAGACGTGCTCGTGTTCTCGGCCCGGGTGGAAGTGGTCGCCGCCGGCACGTTTCCGCGGAGCGAGCAGAAGACGCGCCGGGTCGTGCGCTCATGGCTGGGCGAGGCATGAGCGTGGACGCGCCGCTCCTGGTCGAGCGTCTGGGTCGCGTGCTGGTGCTTCGGCTCAATCGGCCGCACGTGCTCAACGCGCTGGACCCGGGGCTCGTCGAGGCGCTTCGCGCGGCCGTCGAGGCGGGTGGAGCGGATCCCGCGACCGGGGCCATCCTCATCACGGCGGCCGGACGGTCGTTCTGCGCCGGTGGCGACCTCAGCGCGATGCTGGCGATGGACACCGCGGCGTTCCGCGCCTACGTCGGGCAGCTCCAGGCGCTGAGTCTCGCGATGCAGCGCGTGCCGGTCCCGACGGTCGCGGCGCTGCACGGCCATGTCCTCGCCGGCGGGTTCGAGCTGGCCATCGAGTGCGATATCCGGGTCGCGACGCGCGACGTCGTCTTCGGGCTGCCCGACACCACGATCGGGCTCAGCCCCACGAGCGGCATGAGCTGGCTCCTGCCGAGGATCGTGGGAGAGGGGTGGGCGCGCCACCTTCTGCTGACGGGCGAGACGATCGACGTCGCCACTGCCGAGCGGATCGGGCTGGTCACCCGTGTCACGGGCGGCGCGTCATCGGACGTCGAGGCCCTGGCGCTGGCCACCGCGATCGCGGCTCAACCGCCCGTGGGCCTGCGCCTGATCCGCGCCGAGCTGGCCGCTGGCGCTTCCGGCACGCTCGAGGAGGCGCTCTCGCGCGAACTGGAGGCAGAGGTGGAGTGCTTCGGAACGGCGGAGTTCCAGGCAAGTCTTCGCACGTTTGCGGCGCGACGCCGCCGGCCACGGGGCGATGGGGCCTGACGCCGTCGGGACGCGTCACGCGGATCCCCGGCGCGGCGTCCGACAGCCGCCAATGAATCCACGCAAGCGCCAGAGCCTGCCCGCGGTGGTTGCCGTGTTGCTCGCGGTCTCGGTCGTGATCTCCGTCGCGACGTTCGGAGCCACCCCGGCGAGCGGAGGCACGGTTCCGGGTCGCTCGTGGGGAGCGGTGCCGGCCGTGCGCGTCATCGATCCGCCGCCAGCCGCCGGTACGTTCTCGATGGACCTCTACCGGCGCGGTGACTTCGTCTCGGAGATGAACAAGGTCAGCTGCGTCCCGGCCGCGATGCAGACCATGATCAACATCATGACGCCCGGCGCGGACCAGACCGGCGCGACCCAGCGGCGGCTCTACGCACTCGCCCGGAAGCTGTCCCCGAAGACCCTTAAGGGCGACGGAGCCGAACCGGAAGGGTGGGCGCGGGGTCTTGGGCAGCTTGGGTTCGGGCCGTATGTCGTTGCGGTCGAGCCCACCCGGACGCTCGCCATCAAGGCGGCGGCACGGGCCCTGCGGCTCACGGGGCGGCCGGTCGGGCTCCTCGCGTGGCGCGGCGCGCACTCCTGGGTGATGTCCGGGTTCACGGCAACCGCGGACCCGGCGTTTACCGACCGGTTCACTGTCACGGCCGTCAACATCGAGGACGTCTGGTATCCACGGATCTCGTCGATCTGGGGCCCGTCGCGCCCTCCCGACACGCAGGTGCCCGTCGGACTGCTCGGCGAGGACCTCCTCCCGTGGCGCCGGCCCACCGGCGCCTACCCCGGCAAGGACGGCAAGTACGTGCTGGTATTGCCGGTCGTGGCGGTCGGCTGAGCCGGGACGGCTCTCACCCTCGGCGGGCGCCGGCGGCCACGACCAGCCAGCACCGGCACCCGCTGCTGCCGCAGGGCCTACGTCCGGTCGCGCAGGATGAAGTACTGGAGATGCGCGCGGCCGCCCTTCGTGTACGTATGGAGCACCGCCGCGATCCTGCCGTCGCCCAGGGACACCATGTCGGGGTACCCGCAGAGACTGCCCGGCCGGTGCTCGGCCGTGAGGTCGGAGTAGAGCTGGCCGGCCCATCGCCAGGTCTCGCCGCCATCCGTGGAGTGCGAGACGGAAACCCCGTGGCGCTCCGGATCCTCGTCGCGGTACGCGCAGAGGAGCGAGCCGTCGCGAAGCCGGAACAGCTTGATGTTGGAGCCGCGGAAGCTCACCTTGCGCAGGCCGTGCCACGTCTGCGCCTCGTCGGATGAGAAGGCGATCCACGCCTCCTTATCCGCGATCTCGCGGATCACCGCGACGAACCTGCGGTCGTCCACGCGGACGAGGTCGATGTCGGCGAAGTTCTTCGCGGGGTCGGCGGCGATCACCACTGGGGGCGAGAAGCCGTCGGCGCCGTCCGGGCCCGTGAACGTGACACCGGCCTGCCACTCCGCGTCGCGGCCCAGGGTTCCCATCACCGCCCAGGCCAGGCGGCCATCGGACAGCCGGTGGGGATTGGACGTCCCGTACAACTCTGTCCATTCGGGCCAGAGGCGGATGTCCGGGCCCACCTCGGACCAGGAGCGGCCGCCGTCGCGCGAGGTGGTGGAGCCCATGAACCAGCCGCCGAACGGCTCGTCGCCGCCCAGGGCGGGGTCATACCGGACGCGGCCGACGATCAGCTGCAGGAGATCCTCGCGGATCTGAGCGATCCCGCCCATCGGAAGGGAATCCCAGCCCGGAACGGCGTAGACCGGAAAGGGCTCGTCCCACGTTCGGCCGTCGTCGTCGGACCCGCTCAGCATCACGGCGCCGTCGTTGACGTGCTCCGGCCCGGTCCCGGCCATGAACGCCATCAGCAGGCGGCCGCTTGCCAGCCGCCGCAGGGAGCCGCACCCATGCCGGCGGATCGAGGAGGACCGGAAGAGGGTTCGCGATTCGAGCACCTCGATGGGGGCGTCCGGCAGCAGGCTCGGGCGGGGATCGGTGTCCATCGTCATCCTCCCTGGCTTGGTTCGGTGGATCCCGGCATGCCGCCGGACCGTTCGTCGTTCATGTGGACGCAGCCGCGGCCTCGACCCGGCCGCCCGTCCGGGGCCCGGTAACGCTGGGACGATGCCTGGCGGTGATGAAGAGCAGAGCCCCGGCGAGCGTGATCGCCGCGGCAACGAGAAGCCCCGGCGCGATCCCGATCTGGTCGGCCAGCGCGGCCCCCGCGAGGGGCGCCACGATCGCGGCGAGGTTCGCGAGGCTGGTCTGGAAGGCCGAGAACGTCACGCCGTGCTTCGGCGGGATGGTCTTCATCAGTTCGTCGAAGAGGACGAGGTCGAACCCGGCCCCGATGAGCGACGAGTACGCCGTGATGACCGTGATGAAGACAAGATCGCGGCTCAGCACGAGCAAGGCCGGGTACACCGCCATCCCAAGCGTTACCACGGCCAGCATCCGGCGCGTCGCGTACCGCCGGGCCAGGCGTCGCCACGCGTAGTAGCCGACGAGGAGCGCGAGGGACTGCGTCGTGCCGATCACGCCGATCCATGCGTCCGGCGCATGCGCCTCGCGGATGTACCAGAGGGGGATGAGCGGAGCGGCCAGGCGAAGCCCGAACGTGATGACCCATAGCCGGGCGATGAACCAGAGGAACGGCGGTTCGGCCCGAATCGTGGCGACGTAGTCGCGCACACGAGCGCGTCGCGAGGCGCCTGCCACGTGCTCTGCGGGTGGGTGGTCCGGCACCCTGATCTGGCTGGAATACCAGGACGCCAACAGGCCGGCTGCCGAGAAGGCAAAGAACACGATCTGGTAATTGAGCGAGAACCCGATCAGGTCCAGCAGCTGCCCGGTGATCGCCACGGTGATCGCGGTCGTGAGTCCCATGATCGACCACCGCCGGCTGAGCAGGTCGTACCGGCCGCGTGGTCCGGCGGCGCCGTCCATCACCACGTTGAAGGCGACAGATCCGATGGTGCTGGGGATGGTCACCAGCGCCCAGATGAGCAATACCACCGGGACGAGCGCGTCCGCCGGCACCAGGGCGACGGCGACGGCAGTGGCCGCGTAGACGAGCTGTCCCAGCCCGCGGGAGGCGGAGTACCAGGGCACGATGTTGCGCCGTGACTGGAGGAACGACCCGATGGGGATCGCCAGGAGGAATCCCGTCAGTGCCGGGATCGCCGTCAGCAGGCCGATCTCCAGGTTGGTGCCACCGATCCGGACCAGGAACACCGGAAAGAAGATGCCCGCAGCATTGACGATGCCCATCGCCGCGGACTCGCGCTGGACCGCGCCGTAGTTGTGCCGGCGCACCTGGTTGACGGACTGGGGAGGCGTGGACGCAACCGGCGGCGACGACCGGGACGACCGGGACGGCATCGACGGCAGGTGGATGGCCGGTCGTCGACGCGATCCCGGCGGTGTTGCAGGCCCCGGCTGCCCAGTGTCCGCGTTGGTCTCCGTCGTGACGACGCCCCTAGGTCAGCATGCCGCGGCCGAGCAGCGGAATGACCGCCTCGACCCGGTCGTGGCGCAGGCCCACGAAGTGGTTGTGGAGGAACGACGTGGTGTCGCTGTAGCCCAGGATCCACTCGATGCGGTCACCGATCCTGAGCCCCTGCGCCTCCGGCTCGAGCACGAGATTGCCGTGCTCCGCGGAGAGATAGACCAGCGAGATGCCTGGTCGGGCGATGGGAATGGGCCGGCCGCTCTCGCCGTCCGACATGGTCTTGAAGCCCGCGTCCATGATCCCGCGGTCCGGGATGGGCCGGCTGGTGATCGAGGAGACGACCGTGAGCGCGTACTCGAACTCGTCTTCCATGTGGCATTCCTCGCCGTAGAACCGGTCGAGGAAGCAGGCTCCGCCCGCCTGGACCTCCGTCATACCCTCGACCATGCCGCTGGTCATGTACGTGCCGGATCCGCCGCCCGAGACGATCTCGACGGGGATGCCGTCGCGCTCGATGAGGCGCACGGTGTCGATCATGCGGCCCATGGCCTCGTGGCTCTGGCGCACCTTCTCCTCGAGCGGCCAGATCGTGAGCAGGTGGCCCTCGTAGCCCATCACGCCCTTGAAGACGACGCCCTTCGTCTTCGAGATGAGCCGCGCAAGCTCGCGGGTGGGCTCGCCGGGAAACGCGCCCGTGCGGTCCATGCCCACGTCGATGCTGACCAGGAGCGGGATGTCCACGCCGGCGGCGAGGCCGGCCGCGGACGCCAGCTCCACGTGCGTGGCGCTGTCCGCGCAGGTGATGACCTCGGCACGGCGGTTGAGCTCCGCGATGCGATCGAACTTCTGCGGCCGGCCCTGCTCGTTCGCGATCAGGACGCTGGGGATGCCCCAGTCAACCATGACCTGCGCCTCGGATGGCTTGGCGCAGATGATCCCGTGGGCGCCCAGCTGCATCTGCCGGCGTGCGACCTGGGGCGACTTGTGGGCCTTGCTGTGCGGCCGCCAGCCGACGCCGTGCTCGCGCAGGAACGACGAGATCTTCGTCGCGTTCCGGTCGAACTTGTCGAGGTCCAGGAGGAGGGCGGGCGTGTCGATCTCGTCCTTGTGCAGGCCGATGAGTGCTGCCTGCTTGGAGGTCAGCGGGACAGGGCGGTCCCCGAAGGGCTGCATGAACGGCTCGGCCGTCCCCGTTCGGGTCGTCGCGGCGTCCCCGCTCGTCGCTCCTGCCACGCGCAACCACCTCTGCTTCGTCCAGAATCACCGTGCGCCGGGACGCCCTGCCTCGGCCGGCCGGCCGGTGCGGCGGATTCTACAGGGTGGCCCCACCCCGAACGGCGGCCCGAACGGGGTTCAGGTGAGCCGCCCGCGGCCCAGCAGCGGCATGACGGCGGTCACCCGCCCCGCCCGGATGCCGACGAACTGGTCGTGCAGGAACGTCGTCGTGTCGCTGTACCCGGGGATCCACTCGATCCGGTCGCCGATCCGCACGTGTCGCGCCTCGGGGCCGAGGGTCACGTGGCCGTGCTCCGCGGACAGATCGGTCAGTGTCGCGCCCGGGAGACCCACGGCCAGCGGCATGCCCGACTCGCCGCCGGACATCGTCTTGAAGCCCCCGTCCGTGATCGCGCGATCCGGTGTTGGCCGGCTGATCACGCGGGTCACGATCGTGAGTGCGTACTCGAACTCGCCGTCGAGGTGGCACTGCTCGCCGTAGAAGCGATCCATGAGGCAGGCGGCGCCGGCCTGGATCTCGGTCATGCCGGCCACCAGGCCGGTCGCGCCGTGCGACCCCGAACCCCCTCCGGACACGATCGGCACCGGAATGCCCGCGGCCTCGATCAGCCGCTTCGTCTCGATGAGCAGGGCCATCGCCTCGCGGCATTGCCGCTCGCGCTCCTCAGCCGGCCAGATCG
>JANPDJ010000258.1:0-3574 GCA_031431395.1 Chloroflexota bacterium
GTCGAGCCTCCGGCGCCGGGCGGCGTCGATTCGCGGGTTCTACCGGTTCGCGTTCGGCGAGCAGGTGATCCCGGTGGACGTCGCCAACCAGCTGGATCTTCCGCGTCCCTCGAGGCTGCTGCCCGAAACGCTGAGCCTGCCCGAGACAGAGCGGCTGCTGGAGGCCGTGTCGCCCGGCGATCCAGCGGATCCGGACCTTGTCGGCCTTCGCGACCGCGCGCTCCTGGAGCTGCTCTACGCGGCAGGTCTCCGGATCACCGAGGCTCTCGGGCTCGACCGGGAGGATCTCTCGGCCGGAGGCGGGTACGTCCGCGTGATCGGCAAGGGCGACAAGGAACGCCTCGTGCCGGTGGGCGAGGTCGCGCTGGCGTGGCTGGAGCGGTACGAGCGCGAGGCCCGCGTGCTGTGGCTGGAGAAGGCGCCGGCCGGAGGGTGGTCGCGCGGGGGTCCCGTCTTCCTCACCCCGACCGGGCGCCGCCTGGCACGCCAGCAGGCGTGGGCCGCCGTGAAATCCGCGGCCCGGCGTGCCGGACTTGACGATCGTGTGTCCCCGCACACCCTGCGGCACTCGTTCGCCACTCACCTCCTGGAGGGCGGAGCCGACCTGCGCATCGTTCAGGAGTTGCTGGGGCATGCGAGTATCAGCACCACGCAGATCTACACGCACGTGACCGGAGAGCGAATCCGCGAGATCTACGCCCGCGCACATCCGCGGGCCTGAAGGAGGAGCGCCGCATGAGCTACGCCGACAACCTGCTCGCGGGTGGCGAGCGGATCACCCTGCGGGCGCGGCAGCACTGGCTGGCGATCGTTCTGGACGCGCGGTACGGGATCCTGGCGATCATCGGCGCGCTGGTCCTTTTCGTGATTTCACGCGGCTGGACGGACTCGGGACTGGTACGCAACTTCTACGACCTCGTGGGCTGGATCACGCTCGCGTTGTTTGTCTTTGGCCTGGGGCAGATTGCCCTGACGATCCTGAACTGGTGGACGGAGGAATACCTCGTCACGAACCGGCGCGTGATGAAGGTGGACGGGCTGATCAACAAGCACTCCGCGGACAGCTCCCTCGAGAAGATCAACGACGCCGTCCTCGATCAGAACCTCCTCGGCCGGATCTTCAAGTTCGGTGACCTGGACATCCTCACGGCTTCCGACGAGCAGGTCGACAAGTACCGCATGCTCGCGAATGCCATCGCCTTCAAGATCGAGATGCTGAACCAGAAGCGCGCGCTCGAAGTCGAGCAGATGAGTCCGCCCAGCCCGCCGTTCCGCGCGATGCCGCAGGCGCCCGCGATGGCCCCGGGCATGACGATGACAGGCGATATGGCGCCGGCCCCGGTCCCGGGACCCGCTGCACCAACGGCACCCGCCGCCCGGACGATGACGCCGGCCGAGGTCACCCAGACGCTGTCAGGTCTCGCGGACCTCCGCGACCGCGGCGCGATCTCGCCCGAGGAATTCGAGGCCAAGAAGGCCGAGTTGCTGGGCCGCCTCTAGGGTCCACGCGCAGCCTCGCCGGGGCGCCGCACGCGGCGGGTACGATAGGGGCGTTCCCTTCGCACGCGAGGCCCCGGTGTTCAACATCACGCCCGAGACGATCATCCTGATCGCGATCTTCCTGCTGATCGCGTTTCCGGTGCACGAATTTGCCCACGCCTTTGTGGCGTGGCGACTCGGCGATTCGACCGCACGGATGTTCGGCCGGCTGTCGCTCAACCCGGTCGTGCACTTCGACCCGTTGGGGGGCCTGTTCCTCATCCTGACGGCGGTCACGGGCGGCTTCCTCTTCGGCTGGGCGAAGCCCACCCCCGTCAACCCGACGAACCTGCGCGACCGCCGCAACGGCGAGGTGCTGGTGGCACTGGCGGGACCGGCATCCAACCTGGTCATGGCCGTGATCGGCGCGGTCGTGATCCGGGGGATCATCGCGGCACGGATCGACCTGCCGACCCAGCTCGAGACGGTCATCGTGCTGTTCGTGGTCTTCAACCTTGCGCTGGCGGTCTTCAACCTGATCCCCATCCCGCCGCTCGATGGATCGGCCCTGCTCTTCCGCGTCCTCTCGCCGCGGCAGGCGTGGCAGTTGCGGCCCATCCTGTCGCAGTACGGCTTCATCATCCTGCTGGTGTTCATCTTCACGATCGGCCAGACGATCATGCCCAGGATCATCAATGTCCTCTTCGACTTCCTGGTGGGGCGGTAGGGTCCGCCAGTTCCGGGCGCATGTGCGGGCGTCGGTCGAGCCGTCCGAACGCCTGGACCTGGTGGCCTGGGCCACACCACAGCAGCGGGACCTCTTCGATGCCATGCACGTCGCCGATCAGCGCCATGGGCTTGATGTCGTGGCGCACCTCCGCGCGCAGGGCGTCACGGAACCGTGGGTGCTGCTCGCCGGCCTGCTCCACGACGCCGGCAAGGGCGATACCGGCGTCTGGCCCCGCGTCGCGTGGACCCTGGGCGAACGCTTCGGCTCGTGGGTCTGGCGAGCGGCGGCCGTGATCCCGGGCTTCCGGCCCGCGCTGGACCGCCTCCGGGATCACGCGGAGGTTTCGGCGTCGCTTGCGGCTGCTGCCGGCTGCGTGCCCGCGACCGTGGAACTCATCCGCAACCAGTCGGCGCCCAGGGACGAGCAGTACGGCGAACTACTGCGACTCGCGGACGAGGCCTGCTGACGATGCTCGAGGTGCGTATCTCGGAAGCGCGGACGGCCGAGCCGGCAACCCTGGTCCGCGTCGCGGAGTTCGAGGGATCGCTGGGCCTCCTGCTGTCGCTGATCGAAGCCCGGCGTCTTGATGTGCTGACGGTTCCGCTGGGCGCGCTGGCCGGTGCCTACTTGGAAGCGCTGGCAGCCATGCCGATCGAGCGGCTCGGCAGCGTGTCCTCGTTCGTTGCCGTCGCGAGCCAGCTGATCCTCATCAAGAGTCGCGCCCTGCTCCCGCGACCGCCGGTGATCAGCGTGGCCGAAGAGGACGATGCGCCGGACCCGGAGGCTGAGTTGCGCGCCCGCCTGCTCGTCTATCGCGCCCACCGGGATGCCGGGCGGCGGCTCCAGGAGCAGGCGCCGGACCGCCGGCTCTTCCGGCGCGAGCCATCGGTGGCCGTGGCGGCGGGTCGAGCCGGTGCCCGCTCGGTCCCGGCGCCGCCGCTGCCGGCGGAATTGCTGGCCACCTCACTGGCGATGCTGGCCCGGCTCATCCCCGCCGCCCCGATGCCCCCGGAGGTCATGGCCCGGACGGTCACCATTGCCCAGCGCGTCGAGATCATCCGGGCGGCACTTCGGGAAGCAGATACGTTCGTCCTCCAGGAATTGCTGGAGAACGTGCGCGACCGCGTCGTGAAGGCCGTGACGTTCCTGGCCATGCTGGAGCTCGTGAAGCGGCGCGAGATCTCGGTCGAGCAGTTGGAGCCGTTCGGGCCGATCCTCGCACGCCGCCTCGCCGTCGAGCCTGGCGCATGACCGACCCGACGGACGAGACCGCCGCGGTGGACGAGGCGGCACTCGACGAACCGGCCCTCGAACCGGCCGGCGCCGAACCGGCCGACGCGGCGGCGGCCGAGGCGGCGGCCGAGG
>JANPDJ010000259.1:0-8429 GCA_031431395.1 Chloroflexota bacterium
GAGGCACCACGCCAGTGCTCGAGGTCAAGGACCTTTCCGTGCGATTCAATACCGACGATGGTGTCGTCCAGGCGGTCTCGAACGTGTCGTTCTCGATCGCTCCGGGGGAATCGGTCGGGGTGGTGGGAGAGTCTGGCTCCGGCAAGAGCGTGAGCGCCCTCTCCCTGCTCGGCCTCCTGCCCAAGAAGGTCAGCCGCATCACGTCGGGATCGGCCATGTTCGAGGGCAAGAACCTCATCGGGCTGCCGGACGACGACATGCGCAAGGTCCGCGGCGCACGGATTGCCATGATCTTCCAGGACCCGCTGGCGTCACTGAACCCCGTCCTCACCATCGGCCGCCAGATCACGGAGGCGCTGGAGACGCACCGCGGCATGGGCCGCACCGCCGCGCGGAAGCGCGCCGCGGACCTCCTCACGATGGTCGGCATCCCTGGATCGGACAAGCGGATCGACGATTACCCGCACCAGTTCTCCGGCGGCATGCGGCAGCGCGCGATGATCGCGATGGCGCTGTCCTGCGAACCGGCACTCCTGATCGCGGACGAGCCCACCACGGCACTCGACGTCACCATCCAGGCCCAGATCCTGGAGTTGCTGAGGCGCCTCAAGGACGAGCTGGGCATGGCTGTCCTCCTGATCACCCACGACCTCGGCGTGGTCGCAGGCTTCGTGGATCGGCTGGCCGTGATGTACGCCGGCGAGATCATCGAGACCGGGCCCACGGAGCCCCTCCTGGCCAACCCCAGCCACCCGTACACGCTGGGCCTCCTGCGATCGCTCCCCCGACTGGACCGGCCGCGCACGGCAGCCCTCACGCCCATCGAGGGCTCTCCGCCGGACCTCTCCTCGAACCTGGTCGGTTGTCCGTTCCGGCCGCGCTGCCCCTACTCAGTCGATGCCTGCGCGGTGGAGGATCCCAAGCTGCAGCTCGTCGAACAACCGATCCATTGGGCCGCCTGCTGGAATCCGCAGGGCCGGCGTGAGGTGCAAGCATGACCGCGTTGCCGAACCCGCCTTCCGCCGGACGACCGCTGGGCGCCCCCGCGACGTCCTCCGGAGCCACGGGCGGACCGAAGGCGGTCGCGTTGGGCGAGCCGCTCCTTCGCGTCGACGACCTGAAGGTCTGGTTCCCCATCACCGGCGGCGTCCTTCGCCGGCGCACGGGGTGGGTGTACGCCGTGGACGGCGTGTCGCTGGTCATCAACAAGGGCGAGACGCTGGGCCTCGTGGGGGAGTCCGGATCCGGCAAGACCACTACGGGCCGCGCCATCGTCCGGATCAACCAGCCCACGGCAGGCTCCGTGACCCTGGCGGGCGAGGACCTGCTGGCATTGAGCGGCGGCGAGTTGCGCCGGCGCCGTCGCAAGTTCCAGATGGTGTTCCAGGACCCCTACTCCAGCCTTGATCCACGGCAGACCGTGGGTTCCATCCTCGCCGAGCCGCTCTCCACGCACAACCTCGCCACGGGCCACGCCCGGCGCGAGCGCGTCGAGGAACTGCTCCGCCTCGTGGGCCTGGATCCGGCCTTTGTCCAGCGCTACCCGCACGAATTCTCCGGCGGCCAGCGCCAGCGCATCGGGATCGCCCGGGCGCTCGCCGTGGAGCCGGACCTGATCGTGTGCGACGAGCCCATTTCGGCGCTCGACGTGTCCATCCAGGCGCAGGTCATCAACCTGCTGGAGCGCCTCCAGTCGGAGTTCCAGCTGACGTACCTCTTCATCGCGCACGACCTCGCGGTGGTTCGCCACATCGCGGACCGCGTGGCGGTGATGTACCTGGGCAAGATCGTGGAAGTCGCCTCCTCGGAGGAGTTGTACCGCCGACCGCTGCACCCGTACACCACGGCACTGCTCTCCGCCGTTCCGGTACCGGACGCTCGCGTGGAGCGGGCGCGCCGCCGGATCGTGCTCAAGGGGGACATCCCCTCGCCGGCCAACCCGCCGTCCGGTTGCCGGTTCCACACCCGGTGCTGGCTCCGCGAGCGACTTGGCAACCCGGAAATCTGCGCCAGCACGGAGCCGACGCTCGTCGCCACCACCGGCACCGGCACGGACCCCGGTCACGTTGTTGCGTGCCACTTCGCCAAGGAACTCACGGACATCATCAAGCCCGGCAGCCTCATCCCCATGGAGGGCGAGGACCGCGGCGCGACCGCTGCGGCCACGGCGGCCGGACCGGCAACGTCGGCTCCGCCGGCCAACTGATCCGCGTACCGCAACGAAACGGCCGGCCCGCGAGGACCGGCCGTTTCTGATTCTGCTGTGGATCCCGCGGGCTCCCGTCTGCCCGGCTCCTGAGTGCCGGCCCGACGTCCCCGGAGGCGCCGATCACTCGGCGGTGAGCGTCACTGTCCAGTCACATGACGGCGGGGCGGAAATGCGGACGTAGAAGTTGCCCTTGAGATTCTTGACGTGGAACTCGGCATCGACGTACGTGCCTCTGCTCGCACCGAACTCCTCGTAGACCCAGACGAAGGGGATGACCTTGGTCAACGGGCACTCCGAGGACCTGAAGAGGTAGTTGCCGCCGAGCGCGAAGACCGGAGAGTTCTTCTCCCCGCGTCCCAGGACAGTCACCGTTGAACCAGCGATGGAGACGGTCGGGGTGCCCGTCGGATGCGCTCCGGCGGTTGCGGCCACCGAGGTGGCGGCTGGGGTGGAGCCCTGGGTGGAGCCTGGGTTCGCCGCACCCGACGCCGCAGGGGTCGCCGTCGCGGTCGCCGGCGAGCGGGTGGGTGTTGGCGGCCGCACCGGGGCCGCAGTTGGCTCGCACGCGCCGACGACGACCGCCAGCACCAGCGCGAGCCCCAGAGGGCGGACCGCCGCGAAGCCGAACCTGCTTCTCGGCACCACTTCTCGCCTCACCTCAGCCACGCTTTGCCGTGCGCGGATCGAGGGCGTCTCGCAGTCCGTCCCCGATGAAGTTGACGCCAAGGACCATCAGCGTGATCGCGGCTGCCGCAGGCATCCACTGCCACGGCACCTCGTTGAGAACGTTGGGATTCGCGGCTTCTGTGATCAGATTGCCCCAGCTCGACTGTGGTGGCCGAACGCCGAGACCGAGGAAGCTGAGGCTCGACTCAAGGAGGATCGCCGTCGCCACCCCGAACGTGGCGACCACCGTCAGCGGCCCGAAGATGTTCGGCAGCATGTGCCGGAACAGGATGGTCCGGTCGCGTACACCGATCACCCGGGCGGACGTGATGAATTCTGCCTCGCGCAGCACCAGCAACTGGCCGCGCACCAGTCGACATGTGGTTGGCCAGCCGAGCAGGCCGATGACGGCGATGATCGAGTAGATGCTTGGGCCGATGGCCGCCACGAAGACGATGATCAGCAGCAGCGGGGGGATCGACATGATCGTGTCAGTGACACGCATGATCACCTGGTCGACGGCGGCGCCGTAGAACCCGGCGGCCAGACCCAGCAGGGTCCCGATCGTCAGGTATAACGAAACGGCTCCCAGTCCCACGATGATCGAAGTTCGCCCGCCATAGAGCAGACGCGCCCAGATGTCGCGACCCACCACGTCCGTGCCCAGCGGGTGCCATGCACCCGGCGGCTCCCGCGAGCCACCCACGAAGTCGATGTAGTTTGGGGGCCAGGGCGATAGCAGCGGCGCGAACGCCGCCATGAGGATGACCGCCAGGACGACCACCACACCCACGAGCGCGAGCCGGTGGCGCAGGAACCGCCTGCTCGCGGCGCGCGTCGGGGAGACGTGCTCGATCACGATCTGCTGCGCCCCGGTCGACGCCCACGGATCACCAGGGGATCCGGACCCCGGCCCGGAAGCCGGCGGGTTCACTGGCGCGGCGCCTGGGTCATTTCGCGCGTTCATATTTCACCCGCGGATCTGCGACGACGTAGCCGATATCCGCCAGGAGATTGGCGATAAGAAACGCGACTCCGGTGATGAGGATGACCGCCATCATCAGCGAGGGATCGCGGGCGTTGGCCGCCTTGACGACCATCTGGCCCATGCCGTTCCAGGCGAAGATCTGTTCCGTGATGACGGCGCCGGCCACGGCTTCCGGGATCAGCAGCGCGAGGAGCGTGATGATCGGGATGAGCCCATTGCGCAGGGCGTGGCGCGTGATCACCAGCCGGCTCGAGAGTCCCTTTGACCGAGCCGTGGTGATGTAGTCGCTGCTGAGCACGTCGAGCATGCTCGCTCGCGTGTAGCGCACCAGTGGTGCCGCGTTCACGATGGCCAGGACGCTCGCGGGAAGGATCAGGTGCCAAAGGGCGTCACCGATGTCGGTCCGGCCGGTCGTATGCAGCTCGCTTGTAGGAAGCCACCGCAGGTTGATCGCGAAGACGTAGACGGCGACCAGCCCAAGGACGAAGACCGGCGTGGACGCCATGAAGATCGCGAGGGAGTTCAGGCCGTAGTCGATCTTCGAGTACTGCCGCACGGCGCTGATGACGCCGATCGGGATGGCCACGACAACCGCAAGCGTCAGAGCCGTGATCATGAGAAAGAGCGTCTGTGGCAACCGCGACCCAACCTCGTAGGCGATGGAGCGGTGCGACGTCACCGAATACCCGAAGTCGCCCTGGAGGACGTTCCCAAGCCACCGCAGGTACTGGTGCGGAAAGATCGGCTGATCGAACCCGAGGCGACGCCGCTCGGCCTCGAGGGTCGCCGGATTGGCCATGAGATTGGCCAGGACCTCCGGGTTGATCGAGGCGGTCAGCGGGTCACCGGGCGTCAACTTCAGCGCGACGAAACCGATGATGGTGATCCCCAAGAGGACGGGGATCGAGATGAACAGACGACGAACGATGTAGGCGCCCACCGAGCCTCCTATGCGAATGGCTGGAGGCGGCCGGTGGGCGCCTGCATCACTGGGACGGGAGCGACGAAGTCAGGCGACTACGGCGCGTAGGTCCAATCGAGGATTGACTGGAAGGACTCCCGCTCGTTCGGGTAGATGCGGAAGCCGCCACCCAGACGATCGGAGTACACGTGCAGGTAGTTTGGCTGCCAGAGGTGGACGATTGGCAGGTTCTCGTTCAAGAGGAGCGCGAGCTTGTGCAGGACCGCGTCCTGGGCGGCGCCGGAGAGGCCGGCGGCCTCCTTGAAGAGGGGGTTGTAGACCTTGCACTCCGCGGCGCTGAGCTTCAGGTAGTTCTGCCCGAGGCCAGGGCACTGGGTGTAGATCTCGGACTGGTACCAGCCGACACCCTCACTGCCGCCGAACGACATGTAGATGTCCCAGTCGTTCGTCTTCGAGATCAGGTCGCCGTACGGCGCCGTCGGCAGTGCCGTGAGCTCTACCTCAAGGCCCAGGTTCGTCTGGATGTACTGCTGGATGGCCGGCGCGCTGAGCGTGAAGTTGGGATCCTCGGCCAGCAGCGCGAGGCGGACCTTCTTGCCCTTCATCTTCGACGTCTCGAGCAGGGCCTTGGCCTTGTCGACGTCGTACTCGTACTTGTTGATGTCGTCGTAGAGCTTGAACCCGGGTGGGATCGTGTAGTTCAGCGTCGCTTTTCCGCCGAGCACCTTCTCGATGGTCTCGGGCCGGTTGATCGCGTACGTGACCGCCTGGCGGAACGCCTTGTCCGTGTTGGCGTGATTGAAGTTGAGCGCGAAGATGCCGACGCCCGGCACGTTCAGCTGCTTGAGGCCGGCCACGCTGGCGAGGCCGGAGCCTTCCAGCGGCGGGACGCGGATCACGAGGTCAAGTTCGCCCGCCTTGAGCTGGGACACGGAGACGTTCGATTCCTGGATCTTATAGACGATCTGGTCGATCTGGCTGTCGCGGCCCTTCCAGTAGCCCTTCTTGGCTTTGAGGGTTGCGCCGGTGGCCGAGATCGAGGTCTCGAAGTCGTAAGGCCCGGAGCCGATCGTCACGCCGGCGGTGCCGAGGCAGAACTCGCAGGATGCAGCCTGGTCGCCCGTCAGGTCCTTGAGGATATGCAAGGGCTGGATGTAGTAGTACGCGCCGGCAAGCCGACGCAGGTAGGTCCCGTCCGGCTTGGAGAGCGTGATCTCGATCGTGTGATCGTCGATCTTCTTCAGGCCCTCTGGGTATGTTCCGGGGGCAAGCGCCTTGCCCGTCCCGTTCTCACCGCCCTTGACGTTGCGGTACATCTCGAGCCCGAACTGCAACAGGGACGTCGGGTACCAGTTGGGCCAGGCCATCGTGAAGAAGACGTCCTCGACGGTCACCGGCTTGCCGTCGCTCCAGACAGCCTTGGGATTCAGTTTGAACGTGTAGACCGTCGCGTCCGGTGAGGCTTCCCAGGACTCCGCGAGGTCCGGGAGGATCGTCACTTCGTCGCTGTCGACGTCCACGAGGGTGCTGAAGACAGCATCAGCCATCAGCTCCTGGTTGCCGGTGCCCAGGCTGACCGGATGGATGCTGGGCAGGAAGTCGGAGATGCGCGCGACGCGCAGCACGCTGGGACGCGCGACAGGGGTCGGCGCCGCGGTAGGAGCGGCCGTCGGGGCGGCCGTGGGAGCTGCCGTCGGAGCGGCGGTGGGGGCCGCTGTTGGGGCAGCCGTTGGCGCTGCCGTTGGGGCCGCCGTCGGCGCAGCCGTTGGGGCTGCCGTGGGCGCCGGGGTCACCGTCGTCGACGAACATGCCGAGGCGATCAACATGACCACACTGGCTACTGTGAAGAGCCGCGCTCGCATCCAGTCCTCCTCCAAGGCGACACCGAGGCCGCGCAAGGCGCGGCCACGGCATGGTGACGGTCCGCCGTGACCCTGTCAACGCGTCTTGTATGTCAAGCGGTTTGCCGAACCGCGATGATACGACGCTGAGGGGTATCTGAGAAGCCGGATGCACCGGCAGAGGAGGGGCACATGGGTGACAGGTGGCAGGCGGAATTGACGCTCGCGAGCGACCGTTCGGTGTCGGGCGGGAGCCACGAGGGGCTGGCCGCGGCGATCGGCCGTGGGGCCGACCTCCGCGTCTACACCGAGTTCCTGTTCGAGGAACACATCGTGCCGGGCGGCGACGGCGACCATTCCCATGACGGTGTGGTCCGGGAGGTCATCGACTTTCGCGAGACGATCCTGCTGGGCGGCAGCCACGTCGCCGGAGTGACGACACTTCGCCAGGCACTGTTCCCGCCGTTCGGATTCAACGGCGATCCGCGCATGTCGTACTTCCTGTACCAGGGTGATGGCCGCCAGGCGTGCGCGAACGTGCTGCTGGGCGACATTCCCTCCGACATCCGGCCGGGCGTCCGGGGTGACCTGCCGACCCCGCCGGACATGCCCAAGATGAGCCCGGAGGTGGTCTACGACATCGGGACCGCGGGTCCCTCGCGGAACTTCATCTACGACATGGAGATCTACCGGTATTTCGTCCGCGACGACTGGCAGGAACTGCTCGCCCACGACGCGGACGGCCGGGTGGAGCGCGGGTCCATTGATGCCATCGAGGAGGCGCAGATGGCCGGTCGCGAGATCAAGGTGGGCATTCGCGGACTTGCGGCCGACCTGGGTGCCGGGCCGGAGCACGAGGTCTTCACTCCCGTGGGCTCCGGCTTCTTCCAAACCGGAATGCGGTTGTACGACGCGCTGACGCATCCCCTGGTGCGCATCGCCCCGGCCATCCCCCTCGAGTACCGCTCCAACGGCTGGGACGTGGCCTGGGTCTTCCTCCGGACGGACGGCGGGGCGACGGTCCGGCGGCTGGACCCCTACACGCGCCAGTTCTCGGATCGCCCGGGACGTTTCGCCTGCCGCTGGTTCGCCCGGTAGCGGTTGGGGGCGGACCGGCCGGTGGGCGCCGTACGTTGGGGCGCGGCCCGGTGCCCGATTCACAGCTGCCTGTGCACGCGGTGCACGAGTGGGCCAGGTCAACCGGCGCTCACGCCCGTTCCTGGCCCGTCGGACCCACGGACCAGGCCTGCGCCGTCCGTTCTTGCGTCGACAGGCTGCGGATCCGTCACGGCGTGCACATCCGGGCCCTGGTTGCCGGCCGTCGAGGTCGATCCGTGCACGGCGTGCACAGGAGCCCGGGCGCCATCGGTCTCCGCGGGGTGATTCGCGGAGGGCCGGCACCGGAGGCCGAGCGCCCCGCGCTGCCGGCCCGAGCGCCCCGCAACGCAGCCCCGAGCGCCGGCCGGTCAGCCCTTCAGGGGCAGAGTCATCGCTTCGCCGCGCTCGGCAGAGATTCGCACTGCGTCGAGCATCTCCACGCCGTCACGACCCCAGCGCCCGTTGACGAGCGGCTTGCCGCCGGTTTCGATCGCGTGCATGACGTCGCGGAGTTCATCGGCGTAGGCGCGGAGGCGCACCGGGTCGTTGACGTTGTTCGGGTCAAAGGCGGGCTGCTCGAATACCACGGTCCAGCCGTCGCCGCGACCCAGCTCCACCTTGCCGTAGGAGTCGAGGCGGATCATGCCCTTCGAACCGGTGATGATGTAGTTCATCATGGAACCCAGGCACGGGTTTGCCAGTTCG
>JANPDJ010000260.1:0-1689 GCA_031431395.1 Chloroflexota bacterium
GTGCGACGCGTCACGTACTCGTCGATCGCGGCGCGCGCGACCTCCTGCATGGACCGGTGCTCGCGGCGGGCGGTCTCACGCAGCGCTTCTGTCTCGGCAGGCGTCAGGCGAAGGGTCATCGGCATGGGCGGATGATACCGGACGGTATCAATCCGGCAAACCGGGGCGTCGTCTCGCCGGGGTCTTGCTGGTATGACGGTAAGACGCTATGCTGCCCACATGGCTGGCACCAAGCGAAAGGTCACCCTTTACGTGGACGAGGAAGTCCTGCGCGCGGCCCGCGTGCGGGCGGCCCGGACTGACAAGCGCGACTCGGAGGTCGTGGAGGCGGCCCTGCGCGCCTACCTCGGGTTCGAGGTGGTCGCGAACGTGTGGGCTCGCAGTGATCTGGACGAGGACCAGGCGATGAGGCTCGCGGTGGAGGAGACGCACGCGGTGCGTGCGTTGCGGCGTGCCTCGCGCGGTTCTTGATACCAACGTCCTCGTTTCGGCGTTGATCAGCCCAGGTGGCGGGAGCGCCCGGCTCCTGGTCGAACTCCGCTCCGGCGCCTTCGAGCTCGTCTTGTCGCCGCTGCTGCTCCTGGAGCTGCGCGAGGTCCTGCGGCGTGACAAGTTCCGCCGGTACGTCTTGGAAGCCGAGGCCGACGCCTACGTCGAACTGATTCGGAGCGAGGGCATTGTCCGCCCAGATCCCGCCTCGTCACTGGAGCCGCTCAGCGCCGATCCGGACGACGAGTACCTCATCGAACTCGCGCGTGACGCCCAGGCAGACGCGCTCGTGACCGGCGACGGCCACCTGCTCGAACTGCAGGCGATCATCCCCACCATGACGCCCGCCCAGTTCCTCGAACTCTTGCCCGGTCGCTGACCGCGCGAGACCACGTAGGGGAGTAGCGGCGCGGGCCGCAACGTGCACTACCGGATGAGTTCGACATCCAGTCCGAGTGCGTCGTACAGGGGTCGCGCCCGTGCGTCCCCGGAAACCAGCGGCAGCCGGTGCTGCCTCGCTGCCGCGCCGACGAGCGCGTCGTAGATGGCGCCGCCGGAGACCCCCAGCCCGACAAGCTCCGCACCGAGACTTGCCGCCTCCGCCTCGCCAAGAAACCTGGATTCTGGGAAGTTGCCGGCCAGCAAGCGGAGGGCGTCTGTCGGCGATCGGCGAAGCCCACCCGGGAGGCGGGTGAGGACCGAGTACGTTTCGAACCAGGCGTGCCCCGCGAGGCCCAGCCGGCGGCCGCGAACGGCATCAAGCGTCGCGGCGTGCGCGTCGTGGTCTTCGACCATCAGCGCGATGGCAGCGCTGGTGTCGAGCAGCACCACCCTGCCTTCAGCGACCGTGGCGGTCCCCATCGATCAGCTCTCGGACCAGCGTGTTGTCGATGGGCGTTCCTGCCGCCGGGATGAACAGCAGGCCGCCGTCCTCTCTGATCTGCGCGCCGGCAACCGGCTCGATGCGGATTGCCGCACCGTCGAGCGCGATCTCGACCTCGCCACCATCGGTCAGCCCGATCCGGTTGCGCAAGGAGCGGGGAATTACCACGCGTCCGGCCCTGTCAATGGTAGTTCGCATGGCACGGATGCTACCACGATGAATGGGCCCGGCTCCTCCAACGCTCCCAGCCCACCGTCGCGGCAGGAAGGCCACGATCCCCGCGCCCGAACGCCAGCAATAGAGCACCCAACGGCTGC
>JANPDJ010000261.1:0-4705 GCA_031431395.1 Chloroflexota bacterium
GCGGGCGGCGTCCAGGCGCTGCGGAACTGGATGGCACTCGACGAGGTGGACGCCGCCGTCTATCCCAGGCCCGGGGTCATCGAATCGCTGCAGCACTCCACGCCGGTTTCGCGCATCGTCCCGGTAGACGCGGAACTGGCCGGCTGCCCGGTCTCGCGCGAGCAGGTGCGCGAACTGCTCGCCGCTGTCCTCATCGGCCGTCGTCCGCAGCTGCCGGACGAGGCTGTCTGCATCGAGTGCAAGCGGCGCGGGATTCCCTGCCTGATGGTGACTGGAACGGCCCCGTGCCTGGGTCCCGTGACGCGCACGGGGTGCGGCGCGCTCTGTCCATCGGTGGGTCGCGGCTGCTTCGGCTGCTTCGGGCCGCGGGAGAACGCGAACCCGGTGAGTCTCGCGACGGCCGGGCACCCATCAGCCGAAGGGGCAGCCACGCGACCCCTTCGTCCGGTCCCGTTGTTCACCGCTTGGGCCCCGGCATGGCGCGCCGCCCACGAGGAACCGGAGCGACCCGGGAAGGAGCACGGCGATGCACGGCACTGAACGGGCCGGCGACCGCACGTACGACGTCCGCGGGATCACCCGCGTCGAAGGCGAGGGCACACTCAAGGTACGCGTGCGGGCCGGGGTGGTCGAGGAAGCGCACCTGGAAATCTTCGAGGCGCCGCGCTACTTCGAGGGGATCATCCGCGGCCGGACCCCCGACGAGGTCCTGGACATCGTCGCGCGGATCTGCGGCATCTGCCCCGTGGCCTACCAGATGACGGCCGTCCACGCGTTCGAGGACCTGTTCGGCGTGGAGGTGGACCCGGAGGTTCGCCGCCTGCGGCGGCTGATGTACTGCGGGGAATGGCTGCAGAGCCACGCGCTGCACATCTACCTGCTCCACGCTCCGGATTTCCTGGGCTACCCCAGTGCGATCGATCTTGCCAAGGATCGGCGCGACCTCGTTCTCCAGGGGCTGGCCATCAAGCGTGCCGGCAACGACGTGCTGGCAGCGCTGGGCGGGCGGGCGATCCATCCCGTAACCGTCCGGGTGGGTGGATTCAGCCGCGTCCCAACGCGAAACGAGCTGGCCGCGCTACGGCCCGGCCTTGAAGCTGCCCTCCGGTATGCGTACGCCACGCTCTCGCTGGTGCAGACCGTCACGGCACCATCGTTTGAGCGGGACGCGTCGTTCCTGGCCCTGCGCCATCCCACGGACTACCCGATGAACGAAGGGCGGCTCGCTTCCAGTACCGGTCTGGACATCGATGCGCGGCAGTGGGACACGGTGTTCCACGAGGAACAGGTGTCGTGGTCCCATGCCCTGCAGGCACGCGACACAGACGGCCATGCCTATCTCCTGGGGCCGTCCGCGCGGATCGTGCTGGATTCGGGGACCCTCCACCCGCTCGCCGCGGAGGCGCTGCAACGCTCCGGGCTGCTGCAAGGCATTCGCCGGAACCCCTTCCTGAGCATCGCCGCCCGTGCCATCGAACTGATCAACGTGTGCGCGGAGGGCCTTGACCTCATCGACGCCTATCGCCTGCCGTCCATGCCGCAGGTCCCCTGGACCTCCCGCCCGGGCGTCGCTGCGTGGTCCACCGAGGCGCCGCGCGGCCTCCTGTTCCACCGCTACGAGGTGGACGAGACCGGCCGAGTGGCCCACTGCCGGATCGTGCCGCCCACGTCGCAGAACCAGGTGGCCATCGAACGGGACCTTGCCCTGTACGCACCCCGCGTCCTGGACCTGCCCCATGCCGAGGGCACGCTCCGCCTGGAGCAGCTCGTCCGCAGCTACGACCCCTGCATCTCGTGCGCGACGCACTTCCTGGACGTGGAGGTGGAGCAGCAATGAACGGGAGGCGCAACCGTCCGGCAGCGCTCGGGCCCCCGGCCAGCCGGGTCCGGCTGATTGTCCTCGGCTCCGTGGATCGGGGCGATGACGCGCTTGGTCCACTGGCCGTCGCCGAATTGTCGCCGGACGTCTGGCCGCTGGTCGAGGTCCGGCTCAGCTCGTCGCTCGACGTCCTGGACCTGGCCGACGTGCCCGAAGGTGGCGCATGCCTGGTGGTCGACGCCGCCCGTGGATTGGCGCCGGGCACGGTCGCGTTCATCCCCTTCCAGCGCTTCCTCGGGCGCTCCGCTGGTCGCCTGCCCTCGCCGCGTTCGTCGCACGAGGTGCCCCTGCCGGACCTCGTCACGCTCGTGAAGGTGCTCCGCGGTGACCTGCCGCGCGGTGGCTTCCTCGTTGCCGGCGGCCTGCATTTCGGGCAGGGCGAACTGCCGTCGCGAGAGGTGGCCCTGGCCATCCCCGGGCTTGTCACCGCGATCGAGGCGGCGATCGGCCGGCTGTCCCGCCGCCGTCGGACGGCACCTCGGCCGATCCGGTTCCGGTACCTGCCGCGCTCGTTCACTGAGAACGGCGGCCCGAATGCCGCGGTCCGAGCGCGGCGCCCCCTACGCGACCCAGGTGCGGCCCGAAACCCGGATTCCCTCCGCCAGCAGGGCCGGGGCCAGCGCTACGACTCCCAGGAGCAGCCACTCGAGGGGATCGAGCCCCGACCCGTGGAACGCGTCGGCCAGGACAGGAACGACGGGGATGAGGATCTGGATGACGATGACCGTGACCACCGCTACGAGCAGTGCGCCATTCCGGCGGAGCCGGTGGACCGGCAGGCGGATACTGCGGTTCGCATAGGCGCGCACGGCCTGCCCGACCACGAGCGTGGTGAAGGCCAGCCAGCGGCCGCTGTCGAGGGACTCGGGCGAACTGCCGACCGGATGTCGCCAGAGGAGGAGGAGCAGCGCACCGACGGCGGTCACGGTGCCGCCCAGCGCAAGCCGCGCGAGGAGCCCGCGCGTCAGGAGCGGCTGGCCGGAGGGTCGTGGCGGCCGCCGCATGATGTCGGGCTCCGGCGGCTCCCGCTCGAAGGCAACGGACGCGGAGAGGTCGATGAACAGTTCCAGCCAGAGGATCTGGATGGGCAGCAGCGGCTGGCCGATGCCCACCACGGTCGCGATGAGGATGTATCCCAGCAGCGCGACGTGCGTGGATACCAGGAAGACCAGGCCCTTCTGGACGTTGTCAACGATCCGGCGCCCCTCGGCGATGCCGAAGATCAGGGTCGAGAACGCGTCGTCACCGAGGACCAGGTCCGACGCCTCTCGCGCGACGGCTGTGCCGCTCCCCATCGCCACCGCGACATCCGCCCGATGCAGGGCCGGGGCGTCGTTCACCCCGTCCCCGGTGACCGCCACCAGGCGACCCGACCGGTGGGCGGCGTCCACGAGGCGCTGCTTGTCGTCCGGGGTGGACCGCGCCACGATGTGGAGGCCCGGCAGTTCCCGGGCGACGCGCTCGTCGTCCCAGGTGGCGAGCTCTTCCCCGGTGACGATCCGCTCGCGCGCCAGCCCGGCGGCCAGCGCGATGGCGGCGGCCGTCCGTGGGTGATCCCCGGTGACCACGACCGTCTGGATGCCCGCCTCGGCGGCGGCCCGAAGTGCCTCCGCGATCCCCTCGCGCGGCGGGTCCGCAAAGCCAATGAGCGCGAGTACCTGCCACGGGCCGTCGTTGGTGCGGCGCGCAAGGGCGACCACGCGCTCGCCGGCATCCGTGGCCTCCGTGGTCAGCTGGTGCCATGCGGCGAGGTCAGGCGCACCGGCGGCGAGGTCCATGATCGATTCGGGCGCGCCCAGCGCGACCTCCTCGATGTCGCCGTTTCGTCGCGACCGGGTCCGGCTGAAGCGCTCCTGGTCCGAAGCGGGACTCGCGTGGATCAACTCATCCAGGGGAAGGTCGGCCGAGCCGCCGGCCTCCTCCAGGCCGACGACCAGGGCGCGTGAGAACGATCCAGGGGCCACGCCCCGGCGCGGCCATGCATCTTCTTCGGCACGCAGTGCCAGTTCCATCAGCAGGCGGCGCGATCCCTCGTCCGGTGTCCCCGCGGGCGTCCGCACCGATGCTATCTCCAGCCGATTCTGGGTCAGCGTGCCGGTCTTGTCGGTGAGGATCAGGTCAACCGCGCCCAGAATCTCCTCGGCGTTCAGGCGGCGGACGAGGACGCCGCGCCGGAGCAGCCGATAGGCACCCAGGCCAAGGATGACCGCGAGCAGGACCGGTGGCTCCTCCGGGATCGCAGCGATGGCCGCGGAGATGCCGGCCAGCACGTTCTCGCCGAGCCCCTGGCCGCGGATGAACCCGAGGCCGCTGGTGGTGATGATCAGCGCGATCGCCACCACCAGCAGGATCCGCACCAGGCGGTCCAGTTCCAACTGGAGTGGTGAACGCCGCCGCTCCCGGCTGCCCACGCCGCCGGCGATGCGGCCCAGTTCCGTCGCGGAGCCGGTAGCCACGACGATCCCCTCGCCGCGGCCACCCACGACACTCGTCCCCGCGTAGAGCATGGACTGGCGGTCCGCGAGAGCTGCGTCCGGCGGGTCCGGGTCCGTCCGGGCCGTCTCAGGGATGGATTCGCCCGTGAGCGTGCTGCGGTCGATGAGGAGCCGTTCTGTGGCGATGCAGCGGAGATCGGCCGGCACGACGTCCCCACCCTGCAGGATCACCACGTCGCCCGTGACAAGGCGATCCGCCGTGATCTCGATCACCCGCCCGAACCGGCGAACCCGTGCCCGCGGCGCCACGGCCGCCCGCAGGGCCTCCAGAGCACGTTCACCCCGGTACTCCGTGACGACGTCGGCACCGACGATGGGGATCAGGCCCGCC
>JANPDJ010000262.1:0-2817 GCA_031431395.1 Chloroflexota bacterium
TCGACGGTCTCGTTCGACGGGCCCATCGGCCCCGGCGAAGTGGCGGCCGGGGAGACGGCACACGCCCCCGGGCCACTGCCCGCGGCAGGGCCCCTGTCGACGCGCCCCATCGACCGCTCGCGGGACCAGGCGGCGCTCACCGCCTTCGACCTCGCGACGGTGGGCTTCGCCCGGCCCACGGACCACGAGTTCTGGCTGGGCGTTCCCGGCCTCGAGGCCCGCATCGTGCAGCGGGAGGGGTCCGCGCGCGGATACGTCTACGTGTCGCGCGCCGGGGCGATCGGGCCCGTGGCCGTGGCGGATCCGCGCGACCTCGGCCCAGCCCTTGACGTCGCAGCCCGGATCGCGGCCGAGGCCGGCGCGACGTCGCTCCACATCCGCAACTTCGGCTCGGCGCGGGGCGCCGTGGACTGGTCCGTCCGCCGTGGGCTCAAGTTGAGCGACATCGGCCTGTTCCTCTCGTCACGGCCCGTCGGGCGCTTCGACGGCTACGTCACCTCCGGGGCCGACGCCCTGTACTGATCGCGAGGGCAATCCCATGCGCGTCATCACCGATCTGCCGCATCCGATCCGCGAGATCGAGAACACATGGGTGCCGCTTCCGGACACGACGGAGCGCATGGCCGCGCGCATCTTCCTGCCGCAGGACGCCGGCACGGCTCCGGACCGCCGCTACCCCGTGATCCTGGAGTACCTCCCGTACCGCAAGCGCGAGTTCACGGTCACCCGCGATACGTCGATGCATCGCTACTTCGCCGGGCACGGCTACGTATCGGTGCGGATCGACATGCGCGGATCCGGCGATTCGGACGGCGTGATGACCGACGAGTACCTGCCCCAGGAGTTGGAGGACGGGAAGGCGGCCATCGCCTGGCTGGCGCGGCAGCCGTGGTGCAACGGGACTGTCGGGATGATCGGCAACTCGTGGGGCGGGTTCAATTCGCTGCAGATCGCGGCCCTGCGGCCGCCCGCGCTCAAGGCGATCGTCACGTCCTGCTCCACCGACGACCGGTACGCCGACGACATGCACTACATGGGCGGCGCGCTGCTGACCGACACGCTGGACTGGGGCTCGTACTTCTACACGCTGCTGGGCCGCCCGCCGGACCCGCCGCTCGCCGGCGACCGCTGGCGCGAGCTGTGGTTCGGCCGGATGGAGGAACTGAACCTCCCGGTGGAGGACTGGCTCCGCCACCCGCGCCGCGACGCGTTCTGGAAGCACGGATCCGTCAACGAGGACTACTCGGCGATTGAGTGCCCGGTGTTCGCCGTCGGCGGCTACCTCGATGGCTACTCCAACGCGATCTTCCGGCTGCTGGCGAACCTGTCGGTGCCGCGGATGGGCGTCGTGGGCCCGTGGGCACACGCCTTCCCGCATCTCGGCGTGCCGAACCCGCAGTTCAACTTCCTGAAGGAATGCGTGCGCTGGTTCGATCACTGGCTCAAGGGAGCCGCGACCGGCGTCGAGCATGAGCCGATGCTCCGGACCTTCATGCCCGATGGCCTGCCGGCGCAGGCCTTCTACTCCGACATCAGTGGCCGCTGGGTGGCCGAGACCGAGTGGCCGTCCCCGCGCATCGCCGAACGCCGCTTCGGGTTCGACGCGGACGGGCTCATCGACAATGGGCTGTCGGTCGTGGGGCCGGGGGCCGTCCCCTCCGACCAGGTGCTCCAGTGGGCGTCGCCGCAGCTGACGGGGCTCGTCGGCGGCGAGTGGTGCCCGTACGGGACGGGCGGCAAGGGGCCGGAATTCCCCGGCGACCAGCGCGAGGACGACGGCCGCTCACTCACGTTCACCGGCGAGCCGCTCCCGGACCGGCTGGAGATCCTGGGGGCGCCGGTCGTCGAACTCGAGCTGGCCGTGGACCGGCCGGAGGCGTTCGTGGCCGTCCGGCTGTGCGACGTGGCCCCCGACGGCGCATCGACGCGCGTGAGCTACGGCGTTCTCAACCTCTCGCACCGGGACTCGCACGAGGACCTGCGGCCGATGACGCCCGGCGAGGGAACGCACGTCCGGGTGCAGCTGAACGATGCGGCCTATGCATTCCTGCCCGGCCACCGGCTCCGGGTCGCCGTTTCGACCACCTACTGGCCCATGGTGTGGCCGTCGGCGGAGATCGTGACGCTGTCCGTGGTGCCCACGGCGTCGTGGCTGACGCTGCCGGTCCGTCCGGCACGACCCGGCGACGAGGACCTGGTGGTGGACACGGACCCCGAGACGGGGCCGCCGGCCGACCTCACGCAGGTCTCGCCCGGTCGCTGGGAGCGGACGATGCACACGGACGTCATGGCCGGCGAGACGGTGGTCACCAACATCAACGACCCCGGGATGACCCTCATCAGGGACCTGGGCCTCTCGTTCCGGATGGCCGGCGAGGATTCGGTGGGCATCCGCGAGGGCGACCCGCTCTCGTGCTGGATGGAGGCCACCCGCACCTCGGAGCAGATCCGCGACGGCTGGCACATCCGGCTGGAGGGCAAGGTGCGGCTGACGTCAACGGCCACCGACTTCCACCTGGCCGGCGACTTCGAGGCGTTCGAGAACGACGTGTCGGTCCTCCGCCAGCACCGCGAGGCGGCGATCCCGCGCGACCACGTGTAGGGGCTTCCGCGATTACCCGCCGAGGCCGCGCAAACCGGCCCTGCTACATCTTCGCGCCGGCGAAGGCACTCTCGCGGAGCTGCCCCTGGACCTCGTAGATGGTCCCGACCTTGCGGACGGGAAGCGGCAGGCGGACGAGGGGCTGATCGGTCGTGCGCGGCTGCTGCGGCGTCCCACGCACGATCTGGGCGTTGTAGGTGTCGAGGTCGCCCACC
>JANPDJ010000263.1:0-11192 GCA_031431395.1 Chloroflexota bacterium
CCGGCCAGGACTACGGGCTGGTGCTGCGTCACGCGGATGCGGCCGGCATGGGCTCCATCGGGATTCGTGTCCTGGCCGGTGGCGCGCTGAGCGGCGAGGAGGCGCGCCACCCGGTAGGCCTCGCGGCTGTCCCCCCGATCGGCACGAACCCGGACTACGGCGCCGACGTCGCGGCGGCACGCCGGTTCCAGCCGCTCGTGGATGCGGGGCACGCCGGGTCGCTGGTGGAGGCGGCCCTGCGATTCGCCATCGGCGAGGGAGGGCCTTCCCTGGTGCTCGTCGGGGTGTCCACGATCGAGCAGTTCCACGAGGCAGCTGACGCCGTCGGGAGGGGCCCGCTGCCGGCCGAGGCGCTGGCGCTGGCACGGGGCATCTGGGCGCAGGCCTGAAAGACGGTGGTGCCGATCAGGCCTCGAGGCGGCCCGGCATCCGGCGATCCGCCCGGGGCTACACTCGGCAATCGGCGCCGATCCGCAGAGGAGTCCCATGAAGATCACCGACGTTCGCACCATGCTGCTGCTGGGACCCGACCCGCATGGTGTCGGCGGCGTGGAACGGTCATGGCACGTCATGTTCGTGCGCGTGGACACGGACGCGGGCGTGTACGGGCTGGGCGAAGCCGGCAACTTCATGGGCGACCGGCAGGCGATCGCCTATGCGCGGGACTGGCTCATCGGCCGGGACCCCCTGGCGATTAACCCCTTCGTCCGGGCGATGCTGTCCGGTGGCCTGCCCCCGTACGACCCCCAGATGAGCGGAACCGCGACCGTGGACGGACCCATGGCCTGGGGGGTGAGCGCCGTCGAGATGGCGCTCTGCGACCTCGCCGGCAAGATCCTGGGGACGCCGGTCTACAACCTGCTGGGCGGCGCGTTCCGCGATCGCATCCGCGTCTATCTCGACCGCAGCGGCGTGGCAGATCCCACGAACCTCCAGTCGTGGCGGGACCTCGCGCAGCGCGTCACGGACGAGGGTTTCCGCGACTTCAAGTTCGACGCCGAATGGATCGCCCCGGAACTCAACCACGATCCGTGGAACCGGCAGATGCGCGCAGACCAGGTGCGCGTCACCTTCGAGCGCCTGGCGGCGGTCCGCGAGGTTGCGGGTCCGGACGCCGAGATCGCGCTCGACGGCCACATGAGCTTCGACGCGGAGACCGCCATCCGGCTAGCGAAGCGACTCGAACCGCTGAACCTCAAGTGGTTCGAGGATCCGGTACCCATCCTGAACTTCGACGCCCAGAAGCGCGTCCGTGACGAGTCGCCCATCCCCATCTGCGCCGGCGAGATGCTGGTGCCGGACCAGTTCCGGGAGATGATCGACCGGCGGGCGGTGGACATCGTCCACCCGGATCTGCTCTTTGTCGGCGGCCTGCACGAGGGCAAGAAGGTCGCTGACTACGCCGACCTGAATGCCATCCCGCTGGCCATCCACAACAACGGGTCCGCGATGAACACGATCGCGGAGGCCCACCTGGCCGCAGCCTGCCCCAACTTCATCGGCCTCGAGTACCACTTCTGGGATGCCAAATGGATCGGGCAGGTAGTCCGTCGCGAGGGTGTGCCCACGTTCGACGCGCAGGGCTTTGTGCCGCTGACGGACGCACCCGGGTTCGGCGTGGAAATCGATCTCGACATCGCCCGGCGCTACCTCGCCCCCGGCGAGTCGCTGTTCTAAGGTTCGACCAGCCGTAGGAGGCGCGCCCGATGGCGACATGGGAACCCGTGACCCCCGACCAGCTCGAAGCGCTGAGGCGGGAGGACTGCACGGCCGTCTACAACGTCATGAAGTTCGCCGGGCTGGCGGACCCGGAGGCCTACTCCGGCCCGGAACTGCGCTGCCTGTTTCCGGACCTGCCCCTGCCGATCGTGGGATACGCGATGACCTCGGAATGGACGGCCGGGGAGACCGGCGGTGCGAACGTCGATTCCCTGGCCTGGCTGGACGCCATGGAAGCGAGCCCGGGACCCAAGATCGCCGTCCTCTCCGACTCCGGCGCCCGGCCCGGCCGCGGCGGAATCGTGGGCGACGGCATGATCGGCGAGTACATGGCGTTCGGCTGTGTCGGCGGGGTGATCGGCGGCAGCGTGATGGATTACATCCCGATGTCGAAGCTGCGGACACCGGTCTGGGCGAGTGGCGTGGTGCCCGCGTACGACCAGCTCCGGATGGCGTCATGGGGCGGCACGGTTTCCGTGGGCCCGATGCGCATCTCCACCGGCGACATCGTCATGGGCGACCAGGGCGGCGTGATCCGCATCCGGCGCGAGCACGTGCGGGTGATCCTCGACGGCATGGCGGCATTCCGTGCACTGGAGCGTTCCGCAGCGGCCATCATCTTCAAGCCCGGCCTCACGGCGAAGGAACTCCGGGCGTGGTACGCCGCGAACGAGCCCGAATTCCTGGGCGACACGGAGGCCGAGCCGGAACTGGGCGGCCAAGGCTGAAGCGCGGGGAGGGCTGAAGCGCGGCCCCTGGATCAGAGCTGGCCGCGAAGCAGCGCCGCACGACCCACCGCCTCGTCGATCCGGGCCTCGTCCACCCGGCCGGACGTGACGAGTTTGGCGATCGAGGTCACGAGGTCGCGATAGAACGCCGGGCTCGACGTGGCCGTCGAGAACAGCAGCAGGTCCACGCCGGCGTTCAGCGCTGCCGCGATGGCGTCCGTCTGCTTGAACTGCTTGGCGATCGCCCTGGCCTGGAGATCGTCCGTGATCACCGGTCCCTGCCAGCCCAGGTCGCCGCGCAGCAGGTCCTGCACGGTGGGGTTCGACAGGGATGCCGGTGCGGCCGGGTCCAGAGTCCGGTTCAGCGTGTGCCCCACCATCACGCAGTCGGCGTCGCCCGTGAGCAACTCCCGGTACGGCTCGAGTTCCAGGGTCCTCCAGGTCCGGGTCACGTCGGCCGGGGCCACGTCCGTATTGACGGTCGCGCTGCCGAGCCCCGGGAAATGCTTCAGGGCGGTCAGCACGCCGTGTCCGTGGTGGGCCCGGATGCTGGCGCGGCCCATCGCCGTCACGACCGCCGGGTCCGCCGAGAAGCTGCGACCAAGGGCGCCGATCGCCGGGTTCTTCGGATTGATGTTGACGTCCACCACGGGGGCGAGGTTGAAATTCACGCCCGCATTGGACAGCGTCCCAGCCATCGCCCCATAGACGTCGACTGCGTACGACACGGCATGCGCCCCCACGACTGCCTGCGATGCCACGCTGGGGAAGCCGCGTCCGGGTCCCAGCCGCGCAACCCTGCCGCCTTCCTGGTCCACGGCGACGAGCAGCGACGCCGCGTCCGGAGCAAGGGCCGTCAGCCCCCCCGTGAGATCCGCAAGCTGGGATGGCGACGCGATGTTCCGGTCGAAGAGAATCACGCCGCCCAGTTCGCCGGCGGCGATCGCCTTTCCCACGGCCGAGGTCCTGGACGCCCGCTGGCCCACGAAGCCCACTACGAGCAGCTGGCCGATCTTCTGGCGCAGCGTCAGGCCGGCAACAACCGATGGGACCGGGGTGGGCTCCGGGCTTGGCGAGGCCGTGGCCGCCGGGACGCCCGTGCTCCGCCCGGCCGACGCTGAACCGGTCGCGCCCGGCGTGGCCGTGGAGAACCCGCACGCCGCAAGGCCGCCCGCGACGGACCCCAGCGCGAGCGCGCGCAGGAGATCGCGGCGGGACAACTCCCGCTCGGCGGCGGTGCGCGTTTCGCTCAGGTTGCGCGATCCCATCCGGCGTCCCGCGAGACGATCCGGCCGGCTGCGTGGCCCGGACGCCGGCCGCGGACTGGTCTCATCGGCGGACTGTAGCGCACGGCCGGCCGGCGCCTGTCCGCCGCCGTCCACGGCCCAGGTGGGGCATCATGGACACCCCCGGCCCGAGCGGCGTGGCGACGCGAGGGCCTGCGCCTCAGCCACGGACCACGACACCACCTTCTGCCGCTCCACGACCTGATCGGAGGTTCCGCCGCATGCTGCGCTTCTCGCCGAATCTTGAGTTCCTGTTCGTCGAAGTGCCGTTCATGGAGCGGTTTGAGCGCGCCAGGGCGGCGGGCTTCGACACCGTGGAGATGCACTGGGTCAAGCCGCGCGGCGTCGCCGCGATCGCCGCCGCGCTGGAGGCGAACGGACTCACCCTGGACGCCTTCAATGTCGAGGTGGGCGACTTCTCGAAGGGCGAGCGGGGCTACGCCGCCGATGGCGGACCCGCCGCCGAGGACCACTTCCGCGAGACGATCATGGACGCCGCCGAGCATGCGGCACGCCTGGGCAATCGCAAGGTCCACATCCTGTCCGGGAAGCGGAACCCGGCGGAGTCACACGACAGCCAGCTTGCGCGGATCCAGGACCGCTTCGCGTGGGCGTCCGAGCACCTGGCCACGGTGGGCGTGACCCCGGTGACGGAACTCCTGAACCCCTACGACAACCCGGGCTACGTGATCGAATCGATCGCTGATGTCGAGCGGCTCGTCAACGGTGTCGGGCCGGACCGGCTCCGCATCGAGTTCGACTTCTACCACGTCCAGCGCGTCCAGGGGGAGTTGCTGAACACGTACAGCCGGCTGTTCGATCGGGTGGGCCACATCCAGATCGCGGACGCTCCCGGCCGCAACGAGCCCGGCACGGGCGAGATCGACCACCGGAACATCCTGGCGGCCGTGGAGGCGAGCGGCTACGACGGCCACATCGGCCTGGAGTACCGGCCGAAGACGACCAGCGATGCCGCTCTGGCCTGGATCGAGAGCTATGGGTATCAGCGTGGCGGCTGACGCCGGGGCCCCGGCCGGAGCCACTGTCCCGAAACTCGTGCGAGCCGGGTTCATCGGCCTGGGGGTCATGGGTCGCCCCATGGCCCTCCACCTCCTCGACGCGGGCTTCCCGCTGACGGTCACGTCACGGTCGCCGGGTCCCGTGGCGGAGCTTGTTGCCGCGGGGGCCACTGCCGCTGCCACGCCCGCCCAGGTGGGCCGCGCCGCCGATGTCGTGATCCTCATGCTTCCCGATCCGCCGGACGTGGACCACGTGATCTTCGGCGTGGGTGGTCTCGCGGAGACTCTCGCGCCCGGATCCGTGATCGTGGACATGAGCACCGGCGACCCCATCCTGGCGCGCGAGTGGGCAGCCACACTCGCGGAACGCGGGATCGACCTCCTCGATGCTCCCGTGTCGGGGGGCGAGGTGGGCGCGAAGGAGAAGACACTGTCCATCATGGCGGGCGGCCGGGCGGAGGCCCTGGAGCGTGCGCGTCCGCTTCTCGACGCGATGGGCCGCCGGGTCGTGCATGTCGGTGCATCCGGCGCCGGCCAGATCGCCAAGGCAGCCAACCAGCTGATCGTGGCTTCGACCATCCAGGCCGTCGGCGAGGCGCTGGTTCTTGCGGCAGCCGCCGGCGTCTCGCCGGCACGGGTCCGCGAAGCGCTCATGGGCGGCTTTGCCGCCAGCCGGATCCTGGAGTTGCACGGGCAGCGCATGCTTGACGCGAACTTCGTCCCCGGCGCGCGGTCCGTCCTTCATCGGAAGGACGCGCGCATCATCGGCGGCCTGGCGCGGCAGCTCGGCGTCGTCACGCCGGCGTTCGACGTGGTCGCCGACGCGCTGGAGTCGCTCGTCGAATCGGGCGGCGCGGACCTGGACCATTCGGCCCTGGTCACGCTCATCGAAGCAGAATCGGGCGTTCGGGTGGTCGACGCCGTGTCGGAGGAATGATGGCGATCGTTGAGGCAACGTCCGCGGGAAACGCCACGGCGACCGCCGCGGGCCGGCCGGGCCTGGTCTGGATCAACGGTGAACTCAAGCCCACCGATCAGGCGGTGGTCTCCGTGTTCGATCACGGCCTGCTGTACGGCGATGGTGTCTTCGACACGATGTTCGCCACGTATGGCTACATCTTCAAGCTGCGCCAGCACCTGGAGCGGTTCAGCCGCTCGCTTCGCGCCACCCGCATGACGATGCCCATTCCCGAGGCGGATCTCGAGGGTGTCGTCCGGCAGACGGTGGCCGCGAACGGACTGCGCGACGCGTACATCAAGATCGTCGCGACGCGCGGCGTCTCGCCGGAGCCCCTGCTGGACCCCCGGAACTGCACGCCCACGCTGATCGTGTTCGTGCGGCCGTACCTGTCCCTGGCCGGCGCCGGGAAGCGTGAGACGGGGCTGTCCACGAAGCTCACGTCCATCCAGCGCGTCGGGCATTCCGCGCTCGACCCGCGCGTGAAGAACCTCAACTACCTCAACCTCGTCCTCGCCAAGTTCGAGGCGATCAACGCGAATGCCGACGAGGCTCTCCTGATGGACGAGGAAGGCTTCGTCTGCGAGGCGCCCGGCTACAACATGTTCGTCGTGCGCGACGGCGTGGTGCTCACGCCGGACCGGGGCATCCTCGAGGGCATCACGCGAGAGACGGTGCTCGAGATCTGCGGCGAGTTGGGCGTGCCTACGGTCATCAAGTCGCTGGCGCCCTTCGATCTGCTGGTGGCGGACGAGATCTTCCTGACCAGCACGGCCGCCGGCCTCGTGCCGGTGACGAAGGTGGATGGCGCGCTGATCGCGGACGGGCGCCCCGGCCCCATGTTCAAGAAGATCGACGCCGCCTATGACCAGATGCAGCGGTCCGGCCGGCACGGGACGCCAGTTGGAGGTGAGACAGCATGACAGGCAACGGCCACGCGCCGGTGGACGAGCCGCCGGCGGAGTTGCTCTACCCCGAGAACATCACCAAGGAGGGCCTTCGCGACCTGTTCGTGGCGGCCTACATGGACGCCACGCTCGACGAGGACGGGGACGTGCTCGTCAAGGAGCAGTACCGCTCCTATCTCGTCCCGGCGTCTGACGCGGCATGGATCCGGCTCTACAGCCCGTTCAAGAGCAACGAGGCTGCCACGATGGAGGACAAGCTGGCGTACGCGAACAAGATCAACGCCGACATGATCGTGGTGCGAACGTACGTGACGGACAAGGGCGGCTTCATCTTCGAGGAGTACCTGCCCGTTGAGGGCGGGATCACCAAGCGTGCCCTCGTCCTTGCAACCCGGCGCTTCCACCGGATGCTGGAATCCGCCGTCCGGGCCGACGAGAAGAACGTCCTGGGGTAGCGCTCCGGTCCCCGGCCCCGGGTCAGGTGGCGCGCATTCTCCCCGCCAGCCCGGGCGCCGGGTCGACGGGGAGCACCACGACGAACGGACCCCCGAGCGACCGCGTGAGCGCGGTGCCGCCCTTCCAGCGCCGCGCCACGAAGTGGCGGCCCAGCTGTGCGACGGTGAGGCGCGACCCCGGCGCCGGGCTGCTGCCCCAGGTGGGGCTGGTGGACGGGTAGAGCGGATCCAGGACAGCAACCTCCGTGACCTGGAACGCCTGCGCGATCCGTGGGTGGGCCTTCGCGCGGAAGCCGCTCATCACCCAGGCATGGCGGCCGCGCCACACCAGCAGTCCCACGGGCCTGCCCGTGTGGCTGATCGCCTGCGCGGCAGCCCCGAGGGCGTCGTCGATCGTGGCGAACCCGGCCACCTCGTACGGGCCCAAGTGCAATTCATTGAGCGCCGCCGCCCACCCCCACACCGACGCGCCCTTCCGGCCAGGCCGCGGCGACAGCAGGTCGCTGTATGTGCGGGCGACGGCCTGCAGGCGCAACTGGGTTTCCGCGGTCCGGTCGTTGGTGGCGGCGAGCATGTTGATCATCATCTGGATGCTCGAGCCCACGCACTGGACGAGGTTCGTCTGCCGGACGAAATCGCCGGGGCGGTAGAGGTCCACCGCGTAGATGCCGGCGCCGTTCGCGGCGGCGGCAGTGGCCGAGGTGCCCCCCAGGACCGCAACCGCGAGCGCGAGCGACAGCAGCCGCCGGTGGACCAGGCGTCGCATGGGAAGCCGCATCCCCGGACTGTACCGCTCACCCGTCGCGACCGCGCTCCTGGGACTCCGCAAACCGGGCGAAGAACCGCCCTAGGAAGCGGACGTACGCGAGGTACTCGTCTACGACCACGTTCTCGTTGGCGGCATGGAGGTTGGACGACGCGTTCGTGACCGCGCCCGCGAAGAGGACCGGCGTTCCCAGGCCGTCTCGGAACACTCGAGAGGCGGAGTAGGCGAGCATGAGCGGGTAGACCACGGGTTCGCGGCCCTCCGCGTCACGAGCCGCTGCGATGGCGGCCGCGACGACGGGCTCGGACGGGGCGATGCGGTCCGGCGCGACGGAGGCAAGGACGGTCACCGCGACGTCGTCGAAGCCGCGGCGGGCGAGATGCGCGCGGAGCAGATCCACCACGACATCGGGGTCCAGGCCGGGCACCAGCCGGATGTCGAGCCGCGCGGTCGCGTCGCCCGGAATCACGAGTCCCCAGGCCGGATCACCCGACGTGAACGAGCAGAGAGCGACGAACGGCTCAAGGATGTAGCGTCGCCGCAGCGTGAGCCCGTTCATGCCGCCGGCGAACCCGTCCACGCCCAGGGTCCGTCGGATGTCGTCCTCGGACCACGGCAGCCGCGCCAGGAGGTCGAGGTCCTCCGGGGTCCCGGTCCTGACGCGCTCGTCGACGCCATCCACGAGTAGCGAGCCGTCCGGACCCGCAACGGACGACACCGCCTCCATCAGCCGCAACGGCGCCGAGGCAAGGAGCCCGCCGTACATCGAGGCGAGGGTGCGCGAGCGAAGGCGGACGGCGAGCTCCACCGAGACGAACCCGCGGCAGCCCAGGTTGATTGTCACGTTGCCGGTGTCGTCGCGGCCCGTGCCCTCGGACAGGCAGGCGTCCGCGGTCAGCCTGCCGCGGTTCGACGCCACGATCTCCGCGAGGCCGGGCGAACCGATCTCGTGCGCGCCCTCGATGAGGAACCGGACCCGCAGTGGCAGCTCGCCGAACACGGCCCGCCAGGCCTCCACAGCATGGATCCGCGAGAGCAGCTCGCCCTTGTCGTCCGCGACGCCCCGGCCGTAGAGCGCGCCGTCTCGCAGGGTGGGCTCCCACGGCGGCGTGGCCCAGGCGCCGGGATCGCCCGGCGGCTGCACGTCGTAGTGATCGTAGAAGAGCAGCGTCCGCGGTCCTGCGCCGATCTCGCCGATAACGGCCGGATGGCTGACGCCTGATTCCGCCACGACTGCCGTGGCGCCCGCGGCGCGCAGGCGAGCGACAACACGGTCGCGAACGTCGGCGATGCCCTCGCCGGTCGCCGAAACGCTGGGGTGGCGCGCGAGGTCGGCCACCTCCGCGAGCCAGGCGTCCCGTTGCGCTGCGACGAACTCATCGAACCGCCCGAACCCGGTCATGTGGCTCCTTCCCCGAATCGCGCCATATCCGGCCGACGGCTCCCGCACAATGGGCGGGCGCCGGTCGGGAAAGCCCCCGCGGCGAACAGGAGCCCCCGCGGCCGACCACGGGGGAGCGAGAGGGATCCGGATGAAGCGAGTCTATGCCCACGGCGGCCGCGCAGTTCTCCGCGACATTCCGGAACCGCAGCTCCGTCCCAACCATGTCCTGGTGCGGACGGCGTTCTCGGCGATCAGCTCCGGCACGGAGGGCTACATCGTCCGGGGCACGGGCGATCCGAACTTCGTGAACCACGAATACCCCGATCCCAACGAGCCCGGCGTCCAGTACCGGGACCCGGCGATCTCCTACACGGGCCCCATGCCGCTCACGCAGAACGACGGCGACTATGCCTCCATCGGCTACAGCAACGCCGGCCGCGTGATCGCCGTCGGTGAAGGCGTGACGGACCTGAAGCCGGGCGACCGGGTGGCCTGCTCGGGCAGCCAGTGCGCCGTGCATGCGGAGGTCGTCTGCGTGCCCCGCAACCTCATCGCGCCGGTGCCGGACAACGTGGGTCTCGACCAGGCGGCATTCGTCACCCTTGGCGCGATCTCGATGGAGGCGCTCCGCCGGACGGACACGCGCTTCGGCGAGGTCGTGGTTGTCTACGGCCTGGGTCTCCTGGGTCTCATGTGCACGCAGATGGCGGCGTTTGCCGGCGTCCGTGTCATCGGCCTGGACCTCGACCCGCGGCGTCTCGAGCAGGCGACCCGGATGGGCGCCGATCTTGTCCTCGACCCCTCGAAGAGCGACCCGGTCCAGGCGGTCCGCGGCTTCACACGCGGCTTCGGGGCGGACGGCGTGATCCTCGGCATCGTGGACACATCCAGTGAGCCACTCAACCTGTCCTTCGAGATGGCCCGGCACAAGGGCACGGTGGTGGGCCTGGGTCTCTTCGGGATGGACATCGGGCGCTCGCGGATGTTCGACCACGATGTCCACTTCGTCGGCTCGCGGGCATATGGACCCGGCCGGTACGACCCGGTCTACGAGGAGGGCAACGTGGACTACCCGATCGGGTACGTCCGCTGGACCGAGAACCGCAACCAGCAGGAGTTCCTGCGCGAACTCTCCACCGGCGTCGTGAAGGTCGACGAACTGGCGCCGATTCGCGTCCCCATCGCCGATGCGCCCACGGCCTGGGAGATCCTGAGGACACCACAGCGGCCGCCGACCGTGCTGATCGACTACGGGCAGGGAGCCTGACCAGCGTGTCTTCACCGGTGGCAGGCGTTCGACGCCCCATCTCGGCCGAGGACCTCTTCCGCGTCCGCTGGCTCAGCCAGCCGCGCCTGTCGCCCGATGGCGATCGTGCGGCCGTGACCCTGACGTGGCTGGACCGCGACCGCGACCGGATCGTGAGCCGGGTCTCCTGGCTGAACACCACCGGGTACGGCGAACTGCAATCCGAGAGCACCACGGCGGGCCGGGACCACGACCCGAACTGGGCGCCCGACGGGCGCCGGCTTGCGTTCGTGTCCGACCGTTCCGGGCGGCCGGAGATCTGGGTCCTGGACGCGCCCCTCCGGTCCGCCAGGCCGCTCACGGACTCGCCCACGGGGGCCTCCGGTCCGTCCTGGTCTCCCAGCGGAGACCTGCTGGCGTTCGTCGCGTCCGAGCCCGACCAGCCGCGACCGGCGGGCGGGTACACGGTGGCGCGGTTCCACTGGAAGGCCGACGGCGTTGGCGTCATCGGCTCTCCCACGCACCGCCACGTCTGGACCGTGCCCAGCACCGGCGGCGCGTCGCGAAGGATCACCGACGGCAACTGGGACGACGACCTGCCGCGCTTCTCCCCCGATGGCCTGACGGTCGCCTTCCGCTCGAACCGTACGTCGGCGCGCGCGACGAGCTCCACGTCAGAGTTGTGGCTGGTCCCGGCCGAGGGCGGGGCTCCGCGCCTGCTCG
>JANPDJ010000264.1:0-7412 GCA_031431395.1 Chloroflexota bacterium
CGCGATCCGCAGGGCGGCGCCGATCCGGCCGGCACCGTCCATCCTCGCGGCCGCCTCCAGCGAGACGGGTACGGCCAGGAACGCCGCGCGGACCAGCCACACGAGGATCGGCGTCCAGAAGGCTGCGTTCACGAGCACGAGCCCGGCGACCGTGCCCTTGAGCCCGAACCCGATCACAAGGAACAGCACCGGGATCGCCAGGGCGATCGGCGGCATCAGCTGCGTGAGCAGCAGCGCTCCCAGCACGACGCGGGAGCCGCGGAACCGGAACCGCGCCAGCGGGTACCCGGCGAGGATGGCGACCAGGACAGCGATCGCGGTTGCGGCCACGGCGACTTCAACGCTGACGACGAGCGCGCCCTGCCACGCCCGATCACCCAGCAACCGCGTGTACCCGTCCAGGGTGAGGTTCGTCGTCAGCTGGGGTGGCGACGTCCGCAGTGCCGATTCCGGTTGCACGCTCGCGATCGCCAGCCAGGCGATCGGCCCGGCCAGCCAGGCGACGAGAGCGGCGATCCCCAGGCCGCGCAGCGCACGGCCAAGTCCCAGGCGGGGCAAGCGCCGGCGAGGGCGCGAGGGCCGGCGCGGGAGCCGGCGCGTAGCCACAACCTCGGCGGGCCACGCGGGAGCCGCGGCGCGCCGCGCCGCATGCACGAACGGAACGCCCGAGGCTCCGCCCATCAGGCTGGGTGCGGCAGTCTCCTCGTCGGCGTCCTCGGGCCGGACGCGGATGAATCCAGCCCTGGAGTTGCGCACGAGGGGCACGAGTGGCAGCAGGCAGATCGCGATGATTCCGGCCAGGACGACGGTGAGTGCGGACCCATACCCGAAACTCAGATTGTCGATGATGGTCGCGAAGATCGCGAAGCCGCTCAGGTCGCCGCCGGGCTTGGGTCTGCCGCTGGTGATCGCGAACAGGATGTCGAAGACCTGGAGCGAGAGAACGACCTGGACGACGCAGACGATGACGACGGTCGGCCGGATCGCCGGCAGGGTGATGAAGCGGAGCAGCTGCCAGGAGGACGCGCCATCCATCCGGGCCGCGCGGGAGAGCACCGGGGGCACGGCGCGCAGCGCGCCCAACAGGAGGACGGCGAGCAGCGGGATGGCGCGCCACACGACTGCGACAAGCGTGACGACGAGCGTGAGCACGGCATCCGTGGTCCAGCGGAGCGGTTGCACCCCGAACATGCCGAGGCCCGCGTTGACGAGGCCGAACCGCGTGTCGAACACCAGCCGCCAGAAGAGCCCGGCGGCGAGCGGGGCCACTGCCCACGGCAGGAGGAGGAGCAGGCCCAGCGCGTTCGCCCCGCGCACGCGGCCGTTCACGAGCAGCGCCGCCGCCAGGGCAATCGGCACGGCAGCGACCGTCGCCAGGAACGCGAACGCCAGGGTCCGCGGCACCGTGTGCAGGAACTCCCGGTCCACCGGCAGCCGGACGAGGAAGTTCCTGAGTCCCACGAACGGCCGAAGGTCGTCGCGGATCAACTCCACGCGGAACAGGCTGAGGGTGAGAACGGCCAGGACGGGCGGCACCACGATCAGCCCGATCAACAGCAGCCCCGGGGCCATGGCGAGCGCAGCGAACCGGCGATCACCAAGGCGGTCGATGCGGGAGCTCAGCGGCTCATCCCCGGCGCGGCCGCGCCACGCATGCTGGGCGCGTCTCCGCGCACTACAGCAGCGGCATGCGCACGGATTCGCCCGTCTCGGCGGAGCTAGTCGCCGCCTGCACCATCTCGACGGCCTTCAGGCCATCCTCCGCGGATACCTCCATCTGGGTGCCGTCCGCGATCGCATTCGTCAGGTCCTGGACCTGGCGCGCGAATCCCTGGCGCATGTATCGGGACGGATAGCCCCAACCGGCGTCCGGGCCGTGGAAATCATCCGACTGGTAGACGACGTCCCAACCGCCGTCCTCGCGGCTCCGCTTCACCTGGCCGTAGGCAGCGATGTCGAGGATCGCCTTCGACCCGATCACGACGTACCGAGCCCGCGTCCCGAGTGCGGCATGCGGCAGTTCGTACGTCATCCAGATGTGGCCCATCACCCCGTTGGCGAAGGTGAACTGGACCATCATCGACGACTGCAACTGGTTCCCGGGGTCGTATTCCGTCTGCTGGCCGAAGGCCACCGTGGGTTCCGCGCCGGCGTACCACCGGACGACGTCGCAGCCGTGCGAGCCCCAGTCGAGGAAGGCGCCACCTTCCTTGACCGGATCGGAGGCCCAGTGGTCCGCTCCGAGGCCCGTCCCGCCGGACTGGCCACGCCACGTCTGGATCATCCGCACGTCGCCGATCTCGCCGCTGTCGATCATCCGGCGCGCCACCTGAGACGCCTCCATGCGGCGCGTCACCTGGCCCACCGTGACCTTGACCCCGGCGGCCGTGGTCGCCTCGATCATCCGGCGGCAGTCCGCGACGTTGAGCGCCATGGGCTTCTCGAGGAAGATGTGCTTGCCGGCCCGGGCCGCGGCCAGGGTCTCCGACAAGTGGGCCGAATGCGGCGTGGCGATCACCACGGCGTCGATATCCGGCCGCGCCAGCATGTCCTCGAAGGTGGCGATGTGTTCCACGCCGTACTTCTCCGCGAGGCCCGGCGCGCGCTTGCCCAGGGTGACACCCACGAACCGCGTGTTCTTCGTGTCATCTGTGAGGGCATTCGCATACACGCCCGCCATGAGCCCCGAACCCACGATCCCGAAACCGACGCTCACGATGGATCCCCTCCTCCGGCCGCGCGTGCGGCTATCCGGCCACGATAGCGCCTCAGTCGCGCGCCAGTTCGGCCGCCAGCTTCTCGGCGACCGCCAGCACGGACAGGTGGATGTTCGCGGCCGGGATGCTCGGGAAGATCGAGGCATCCACGACGGCCAGACCATCGACGCCGAACACCCTGCCGCGCGAATCGACCACCGCGTGGCGATCGGCCGGTTTGCCCATGCGTGCCGTTCCGGACGGGTGGTAGCTGCCGCCAACATTGGCGCGAAGCCACGTCTCAAGGGCCGGGCCCCGGACCGCCGGCCCGGGCTCTACTTCCTCCCCGCACCAGTAGCGCCAGGCGCGCGTGCCGGCGAGGTCGCGGCAGAGTCCAACAGCCTCCACGAGGACGGCCAGGTCGTGGCCATCGGGGTCGCTCAGGAACCCGTGGTCGATGCCCGGCAGGACGGTCGGGTCCGCGGAGCGTAGGGTCACCTGTCCGCGCGAGACGGTCTTCATGACGCATGGAGCCATTCCGGCCAGGTGTCGCGCCGCGCCGTGGGCGCGCTGGTCGAAGACCGTGCCGCTCCAGGCGCCCACCGTGGTGTCCCAGGCGCCCGCCCGGCAATGGCTGCTGGGCCACTTCACCTCCGACAGTGAGAGCGGCGGGTCGCCGGCGGCGATCCGGTCGTCGGCAGCCTGCAGCCGGGGTCTGGCCGCCCAGCTCATCAGGACGTAGGCGTGGTCGAGGAGCCGGGCGCCCACCCCCGGCAGGTCCACGGCGGGCCTGATGCCGAGGGTGCGCAGGTGCGCAGCCGGCCCGATGCCGCTCCGGCCGAGGATCGCGGGCGTGCCGTAGCTGCCTGCCGCGACGATCACCGTGCCGGCCGTGATCTGCTCCTCTCGACCGGCCCGGCGGATGATCGCGCCGGTGGCCCGGCCCCCATCGAGGGTCACGCGGTCCACCAGCGAATCGGCGAGGATCAAGAGGTTCGGGCGTGGCCGGGCCGCATCGAGGTAGGCGAACGCAGCACCCCAGCGCAGGGTGCCCCGCGCATTGACCGGGATGCCGCCGACGCCGCGCACCGCTCCGGGCGCGTTGAGGTGCGGCAGGACGGCAAGGCCTCGCTCGCGGCCCGCTGCGATGATCGACCGGCGGATCGGCGACAACTCGGCAACACGCGACGGCCTCACCTCGATCGTGCGATCGGCGCGCTGGAGGTACGGCAGCAGGCGGGTGTACGACCAGCCGGCATCGCCGGTCAGATCGGCCCATTCGTCGTAGTCGGACGGGGCGCCCCAGAGGACCTCGCAGCCGTTATGGGACGAGCAGCCGCCGATGACGCGGGCGCGGCTGGCGGATCGGCCGGCGTCGTATCCCCAGTCGTGCGCATCCCGGGCCCCCGTCGTCAAGTCGATGAGCGCGCCATCGACGCGGGCATCCAGCAGTGCCCGCGGCCACCGGCCCGCCGACAGTGGACCGTAGTCCGGGCCCGCCTCGACCAGGCCGACCCGCCGCGCTGGATCCTCGGACAGGCGGGCCGCCAGAACGCAGCCGGCCGCGCCCCCGCCCAGGACGAGGACATCGAAGGTCATCGTGAGCCGATCCCGGTCAGAGACCGGCGAGACGGGGGTCGTCGCCAGGCAGTCGTGGCGCGAATGGAATGCGCCCGCCATCGGGCGGCGCGGGTGCGTCGAAGCACCATCACGCACGGATCTGGTCGTGGCGAGGGCCAAAGGCGGGTGATCCGGCGCCTTCCAGTCGCCCGGCGACTGCCTGGTGGTCCAGCCGGCGGACGGCACCGATAGCAGTCTCCGGACGCATGCGTGACGAAATCCGCCGGGACGTGGATCATGGCCCGGACGCCCATCACGGCCCGATCCGGCCCCGCGGGAGCCGCCGCATGAGGTGGTCCGCACGGCCGGCGAACGAACCCGACGGCAAGCGACCGCGGAGAATCGTTCTTCTTCGCCGGCAGGCCTTCATCGCGCGGGGAGCGCCTCGCTCAGTGAGTCCGGCAGCGTCCGGTGGAATTCGCGGGCCGTCACCAGCCGGTCCACCATCTCCCGGCTCCCGTCCACGCGAAGCTCGCGATAGAGAAAGGACAGCTTGTCCGCCTGCGTCGCGAGGATCTCGTCCTTCGAGGGCAGGTCCCACAGCTGGCGCTTGAACGGCCCGATGGCCTTCTTCCGCGTCGTGTAGAGGAACTGCTCGTCCGTCTGGCCGGGCTTGCGCTCGTCGGTGGCCTCCACCGCGCACCACGCCTCAATCTCGCCGCGCAGGTCCGCGGGGAACGCGCGGTGGTCGAACAGCGTGTTCTGGAAGCCCGTGGCGAGATGGATCTCGGCCGTCTCGCCGAGCGGAAAGCGATGGAACAGTTCGTCCGGGAGGGTGCTCGCGCCGTGCTGGACGCAGCCGGCCAGGCCGTATCGCCGGGCGGCTTCCCCGAGGTCGCGCAACACGTCGAAGTCCAGCGCCACCTGGGCGACGCCGCCTCCGGGGAGCGGAATGCCCCCGTGAGTGGTGCCCGTCTGCACGGCCGCCTTGGCGATCCCCACGAGGCCGGAGCCGAGCTTGTCCAACTCGCGCCGGTAGCCCTCCAGGTACGCCACCAGCTCCTCAACCGTCGAGTTCTTCTTGCCGACCTCGCCGATCTCGCCGCCGACGCTGATCGTCTCGCCCTGCGGCTCGAGTTCGCGGATGAGCGCCGTGAGTTCCGCGGCCCGGCGGTAGTTCTCGTGCTGCTGCTCGTCCACCGTGGGCCTCGAGAGGTCCACGAGGGTGGAGCTGTCGATGTCGATGTTGCGGTAGCCGGCCGCGATGGCGTCCGTGCACGCCTTGCGGATCTCCGCCGTCATCGCCTCCGGGTCCTTCGCGTACTTGGCCGCGTTGAACTGGTAGTGGTCGCCCTGGATGAAGACGGGCCCACGCCAGCCGGCGGCCATCGCCCCCGCCAGCACGTTGGTGGCGTATTCCTGTACCCGCTGGAACGTGTAGGTCTGCTCGCTCCGGGCCAGTTCGCAGATGAGCGCGGAGACGTCGGCGCGCCGCGCCGTCTCGTAGACCACGCGCGCCATGTCGAATGCCTGGGCGCGGATATTGATCGCCGGGACGGTGAAGCCATGGACCTCGCCGGCCGCCCGGGCCGCGTAGAGGTCGTGGATGCTGGCGGACCTGACGTCCAGCGCCTGGCCGGCCTCCCAGACGATCCAGCGTGCCGCCTCGACGGCCGCAGAATCCTCCGAGAAGGTGGCCGTCCACGCGAGGGTGCGCGTCCCGCGCTCCCGGAACGCGGCCTCATCGAGGATCACGACGCGATCCGACTCCACGCGCGCGAGGCCGTGAAGGAGGGTGAGGAGTTCGGCGACTGAGGCGGCGACCGTGGTCATCAGCGTTTCTCCGTTGCGTAGGCCAGGGACGCCTTCAACGAGGATTACGGCAACTGCGGCTTCACGACCATCAGCAGGACGATCACGATGATCAGGATTCCCATGATCTGGCCGTTGCGCTGGATCTGGGCGACGATCGCCCGGACTTCGGGGGGTGGGCCGGACGGACGGGTCGCGGCGCCGGCGGGGGCGCCCGGGGCCGCGCTGGCCGCCGCGCCAGAAGGAGGGCCGCCGGCCCTGGCGCCGGCAGGAGGGCCGCCGGCGGTCAGGTGGACCATGCGCCGGATCAAAGGGCGCTGGCGGAAGAGCGCGATGCTGATCGCGATCGCGTACAGCACGATGGCCAGGGTCAGCCACCAGCCGGAGCGCTCGACCAGGTTGAAGTGGCCGAAGAAGATCAGCAGCACGCCGGTGAATGGCATGCTGATCGCGAACGGCAGCACCAGCTTCTCTTCCAGCGCCTCGCTGACCCGCATCGCGAAATTCGTGTGCATGGGGTCCTTCGACGCCAGGGCGCCGATGATCGGAAAGGCGAACGTGGGCCCGAAGGCGATGATCGCGGCGCCGACGTGCAGGTACAGCGCCAACGTGAACAGGCCGAATTCGGTCATGGAACTCCCTCTCCGGCGGACGACAGGCGACGCGATGAGAACGCCTCCCGACGATAGCAACCCCGCGGACGGCCAACAAGGTTTCCGCGCAGCCGGTGGCCCGTTCCGCCCTAGCGGCGTTTCGCGGCCTTCGCGATGGCCAGTTCGCGCGCTCCGCCCTCCGCGATGAGGGTGATATCGGCTGTCAGCGCCACCAGCCGGAAGCCCTGCTCGAGCCGATCGGCCGCCTGGGTCCCGTTCCCCGTGATGATGCCCGCCACGATTCCGTGCCGCTGCGTGGCCGCGAGGATCGTCGCGTGGGCGACTTCCCGCTTCGGCTGGGCCGCGGGATCGTTCTCGTCGAGCCCCATGCTGAGCGCCAGGTCCGATGGGCCGATGAAGATGCCCGTCAACCCCGGCGTGGCAGCGATCTGGTCCACGTTGCGCAGGCCCAGCGCCGTCTCGACCTGAACGATGCACGCGACCTGGTTCAGATCGGCCGGGTCCACGGAGCCCATGGACGTCATCGCGCGGATGGGGCCGTGGGAACGCCGGCCGAGCGGCGGGAACCGGCACGCGGCCACTGCCCGCGCGGCCTCTTCCGGCGTCTCCACCATGGGCACCATCACGGACAGCGCGCCGAGGTCCAGGGCGCGCCCGATGATCGTGAAATCGTTGACGGGCACGCGGACGGCCGGAGCGACCCCGCGCGCCTCGATCGCCGCGAACGCGG